>NZ_RCOD01000049.1:0-373780 GCF_004307505.1 Pseudomonas sp. Sample_11 | reverse complement strand
GCAAGCTGCAAGCTGCAAGCTGCAAGCTGCAAGCTGCAAGCTGCAAGCTGCAAGCCAAGAGCCAAGAGCCAATCAGCTTTTACTTGCAGCTTGCAGCTTGAGGCTTAAAGCTGCTTTTTCTCCCAGACTTCGAAGTTGTACGCGGGTTTATCTTCAACCGCCGGGTTTTCAACATTCGACACCAGCTTCCATTCGCTCAGATCAAACTCTGGAAACCACGCATCCCCTTCCGGGCTCAGCGCCACGCGGGTCAGGTACAGCCGATCGGCATGCGCCAGTCCCTGCGCATACAACTGCGCGCCGCCAATCAGCATCAGCTCATCAACGCCTTGGGCTTTCGCCCATTCCTCGGCGCGGGCCACGGCGGCTTCCAGCGACGGATAGACCTCGGCGCCTTCGAGTTGCAGATCGGTCTGGCGGCTGACCACGATGTTCAAGCGCCCCGGCAGCGGCCGGCCGAGCGAATCCCAGGTCTTGCGACCCATGATGATCGGCTTGCCGAGCGTGGTCGCCTTGAAGTATTTGAAGTCCCCCGGCAAGTGCCAGGGCATGCTGTTGTCGACGCCGATCACGCGGTTTTCACCGAGGGCTGCGATCAGGCTGAGGGGCAGTGATTTAGTCATGCCGGCGAGGATACCAGAGCCGCGCTTACCCCGATAAGCGCCACAGCGGTTATGCTCAGCGCTCGATTTAGCGACGGGACGCCGCGTGACTGAACTGACTCCACTGCAAAACCTCTGGCTCACCGAAACCATCCGCCTGCGCGAAGAACACGCGGGGCCGCTGGACGATCTGGAAGCCAATCGTCTGGCCCGCGCCGCTGGCGGCGATCTGCCGAGCCGCATTGCGCGCCGGGCGCTATGGCTGGCCGAGCGTGACGGGCTCACCGCCGCCCTCAAGCACTGGCTGCAAGGCGCGCGTCTGGCGCTGGTGCTGTTGATGATTTTCGCCGTGCTCAGCGGCGCCGGTCTGGCTTTCGCCGCACTTGGCCAGACGCCGGTGAATGTGTTCTGGGCGCTGGGCAGTCTGCTCGGGATCAATCTGATTTTGCTGCTGAGCTGGGCGCTGGGCTTGATTTTCGCTGGCGAACACGGCGCCACCCTCGGGCGCTTGTGGCTGTGGCTCAGCGAAAAATTCGCTCGCGATGCCAAAGCCGCGCAACTGGCGCCGGCCCTGCTGTTGCTGCTGCAACGCAAGAAACTCAACCGCTGGGCACTCGGCGCGTTGGTCAATGGCCTGTGGCTGCTGGCAATGCTCAGCGCGCTGATCCTGCTGCTGACGCTGATGGCCACCCGGCGCTACGGCTTTGTCTGGGAAACCACGATCCTCGGTGCCGACACCTTTATCCATGTCACTCAGGCCCTTGGCTATCTGCCGTCGCTGCTCGGCTTCAACGTGCCGACCGAGGAAATGATTCGCGCCAGCGGCGACGGCGCACTGGATATTGAAAGCGCGCGACAGGCCTGGGCGACGTGGCTGGTCGGTGTGCTGGTGGTCTACGGCGTGCTGCCGCGCCTGCTGCTCGCGCTGTTCTGCCTGTGGCGCTGGAACAGCGGCAAAGCCACGCTGCGTCTGGATCTGAATCTGCCCGGCTACGCGCAACTGCGTGAAAGGCTGATGCCAACCAGCGAGCGCCTCGGCATCAACGACCCGGAGCCGGCGCAACTGCATCGCGTCGAAAGCAACGTCGGCGAACTGGCCAGTGAAGGCGCGCTGCTGGTGGCGATCGAGTTGGAAGAACAGCGTCCGTGGCCACCCGTGCTGCCGAAAAACGTCAGCAACGCGGGCATCCTCGACAGCCGCGAATCGCGGCACAAGCTGCTCGAACAACTCAGTCGCTTCCCGCCGGCGCGGCTGGCCATCGCCTGTGATCCGCGACGTTCGCCGGATCGCGGCAGCCTCGCATTGATCGCCGAACTCGCGCGCAACGCCGGAGCCACTCGCATCTGGCTGCTGCAAGCGCCGCCTGGCGAAGCGCTGGACGGGCAACGTCTGGGTGACTGGCACGCGGCGCTGCAACAGTTGGAGTTGCCGTTTGCCGATTGCGCGCCGATGAACTGGCTGGAGAGCGGACATGACTGATCCACGCAAGGCCCCGCTGAAACTCGCGGTGGTCGGCCACACCAACGTCGGCAAGACCTCGCTGCTGCGCACGCTGACCCGCGATGTCGGCTTCGGCGAAGTCTCGCACCGGCCGAGCACCACCCGACATGTCGAAGGCGCGCGGTTGTCGGTGGACGGCGAGCCGTTGCTCGATCTGTACGACACGCCGGGGCTGGAAGATGCGATCGCCCTGCTGGATTTTCTCGAGCGTCTGGAACGCCCCGGCGAACGCCTCGACGGCCCGGCACGACTGGCGCGGTTTCTCGACGGCAGCGAGGCGCGCCAGCGTTTCGAGCAGGAGGCCAAGGTGCTGCGGCAATTGCTCGCTTCCGACGCTGGTCTGTATGTGATCGACGCCCGCGAGCCGGTGCTGGCCAAGTACCGCGACGAACTGGAAGTGCTCGCCAGTTGCGGCAAACCGCTGCTGCCAGTGCTGAATTTCGTCAGCAGCGCCAACCATCGCGAACCCGACTGGCGCGAGGCGCTGGCGCGGTTGGGGCTGCATGCGCTGGTACGTTTCGACAGCGTCGCACCGCCCGAGGATGGCGAGCGGCGCTTGTACGAGAGCCTCGCCCTGCTATTGGAAAACGCCCGGCCGCAACTGGAGCGGTTGATCGCCGACCAGCAGGCGCAGCGCCTCGCCCGTCAGCAAAGCGCCGCGCGCTTGATTGCCGAATTGCTGATCGACTGCGCTGCGTGCCGGCGCAGTGTGGTCAGCGAAGCCGAGCAGGAGCAGCAGGCGATCAGCGAACTGCGTAAAGCCGTGCGCGAGCGCGAGCAGAAGTGCGTTGAGGCGCTGCTCAAGCTCTACGCGTTTCGCCCGCAGGACGCGGCGGCCAGTGACTTGCCGTTGCTCGACGGGCGCTGGGGCGATGATCTGTTCAACCCGGAAACCCTGAAGCAACTGGGCGTGCGCGTCGGCGGCGGCATTGCTGCCGGTGCAGCGGCCGGGGCTGGCGTGGATTTGCTGGTCGGCGGGATTACTCTCGGCGCAGCAGCATTGGCCGGCGCGATTGCCGGTGGCGCACTGCAAACCGCGCGCAGTTATGGCAGTCGCCTGCTCGGCAAGATCAAAGGCCAGCGGGAATTGACGGTGGATGACGCCGTGCTGCGCCTGTTGGCGTTGCGCCAGCGCCAGTTGTTGCTGGCGCTGGATCAGCGTGGGCATGCGGCGATGGACAGCATTCAGGTGGCCACGCCTCTGGACAAGACCTGGCGCGAAGGCAAGTTGCCGGAAGCGCTGAACAAGGCGCGCGCGCATCCGCAGTGGTCGTCGCTCAATCCGCAGGCGAAGTTGAATCAGGCGGAAAGGCAGGAGCAGGTTGAGGCGTTGGTTGATCGGGTGCTTGAGCTTTAGATCGCTACCCCCTCACCCCAGCCCTCTCCCGGAGGGAGAGGGGGCCGACTGTGCTGCTCTTGGGTCATACACCGACCTGAGATATCCAGTCGAACTCAGGTTTGAAAAGCATGGAGATCAGCGCCCTCTCCCTCCGGGAGAGGGCTGGGGTGAGGGCTGCAATCACTCAGCCGACAACAATTTCTCAGCCTTGCGCTTTAACACACTCAGATCCACCAGCGGCACTGCAACCTCCTTCGCCAACTCATCCCAGCGCCGCATGCGCAAACTCAGCGCACACAACGGATCAGCCTCGAACGCATCCGCCTCAGCCGCGCTCATCACCCCGCCCTGATATTCCAGCGTCCTGCGACTCGCCTCACTCAACCGCGCGTAATAGCCCGGCTCGCGCAAGGTCAGATAGCGTTTGGCCTGGACGTGATATTCCACCAGTCGCGCCAGCCGTTCGCTGAAACCTGCCTCACGCAGATAATCGGCACCGAGCCGTTCATGGCTGACCACGCCATAACCGCCCATGTTTTCCGCGCCCTCGGCACACAAATGGCCGATGTCATGAAAGAACGCCGCCAGCACCACTTCATCGTCACAGCCTTCAGCCATGGCCAGTTCTGCGGCCTGGGACATGTGCTCGAGCTGCGACACCGGTTCGCCGATGTAATCGCTGGCGCCGAAGCGTTCATACAGGCCGAACACCCGGGCGATCACCTGTTCTTGATTCATGCCTCCTCCAGTAACTGCGCGATGTTGCGTTCGGCCAGCGCCGGGCCGACGCTCATGCCGACGCCGGTGTGCATCAGCGCCACGCTCAGGCCCGGTGCCGGGCGCAGGAATGAAAACGGCCCTGGCCCCCGAGCACCATAGAAGCCCTGCCAGCGTTCGACCACTTGCACCTTGCAGCCCAGCGTCTGCTCGGCGAGTTCGAGCATCCAGTTGTCGACCTGTTCGGCGTTGAACGGTGACGCATCGCTGCCGTAATGATGCGAATCGCCGATGATCAGCTCGCCATACGGCGTCGGGCTGATCAGCAGGTGAATGCCGTTGGCGTGCAGGTGCGGTTGTTCACGGAGGATCTGCGCCTGCACCGCTGCGGCTTGCGGCAAATCGGCGAAGGCGCCGTAGTGCACGCAGCTCAGGCCGGTGAGCACGGCGTGTTGCAGGTTCAACTCGATGCTTGGTCTGGCGCGGAGCATTTGCAAACGACAGATCTGCGGATTGAGCACGGCAATCGGCTCGGCCAGCAGGGTCTGATAATCGTGGCCGGAGCAGACGATGATCTGCTTGCCGGTAAAACTGCCAGCGGTGCTGTGCAGACGCCCCGGTTCGACGTCGCGCACCAGTGTGGAAAAGTGAAACTCGACGCCGAGGTCACGGCGCAAGTAGTCGATCAGCGCCGGAATCGCCTCGCGCGAGTACAGCTGCTGATCATCGATACCGTGCAGCGCGGCGCGGTGATGGCTGAACTGGCTGCCATACAGATCACGCAACGCCGCGCCGCGCAGCAGCTCGACGTTGTAGCCGTGCTCGATCGCGCGGCCGGCGCAAAAGGCTTCGAGCAGGTGTTCTTCGGCCTCGCTGCGGGCGAACAGGTATGAGCCGTTGCGCTTGACCTGCAGGCCGGCAAGTTGCGCCCAGTCGCCCCAGATCTCGCGACTGGCCTTGGCCAGTTCGAGCATGATGCCGGGCGACTGACCGGTGACCAGCGCCTGGCCGAAGTTGCGCACCGAAGCGCCGAGGGGCGTGGCGGTGCGTTCGAATACCGCGACTTTCAGGCCGCGTTTTGCAGCGGCATAGGCGTGGGACAAACCGAGGATGCCGGCGCCGATGATGAGCAGGTCTTTGGGTTGTGTCATGAAGCCACCTCAATGATCGTTCCCACGCGGAGCAAAGGAATGCAGCCAGGGACGCTCCGCGTCCTTTGTGACGCAGAGCGTCACGGGATTCATTCCCACGCAGAGCGTGGGAACGATCGGCACCGGTTACTTGGCGACAACTTTTTCGGACTTGCCGTCATACCGCTTGCGCCATTCAGCCAGGATCTCGTCGCGATTCTTCGAGGCCCAGGCAAAGTCGTTCTTGATCAGACGCTGCTCATAGTCGGCCGGCAATTCGGTCTGCGGCTTGGCGATCCCCGGCTGGGCGAGCACGGCGAAGTTCTCTTTGTACAGATCCATCGCCTCGGCGCTGGCGGAGAAGTCGGCGAGTTTCTTCGCCGCTTCTTCATGCGGTGTGCCTTTGATCACCGCCGTCGCTTCGATCTCCCAGCCCAGACCTTCCTTCGGCAGGATGATGTCCAGCGGCGCGCCCTGGCGCTTCAGCTGCACCGCCGGGTATTCAAAGGAAATCCCGATCGGAAACTCCCCCGCCGCCGCCAGCTTGCACGGCTTGGAACCGGAGTGGACGTACTGGCCGATGTTTTGGTGCAGGCCGTCCATATACGCCCAGCCCTGCTTCTCGCCGAAGGTTTGCAGCCAGGCGCTGACGTCGAGGAAACCAGTGCCGGACGACGCCGGGTTGGGCATGACGATCTTGCCCTTGTACTCAGGCTTGGTCAGATCCTGCCAACTGACCGGTTTGCTCAGCCCCTGCTTCTCGGCTTCGACAGTGTTGAAGCAAATGGTCGCGGCCCACACGTCCATGCCGACCCAGGCTGGCGGGTTGGCGGCGTCGCGGTAGTTCGCGCCGATCTTGCCGAGATCCTTCGGTGCATAGCTTTGCAGCATGCCTTGCTGGTCGAGAATCGCCAGGCTCGACGCGGCCAGGCCCCACACCGCGTCAGCCTGCGGCCGCGCTTTTTCGGCGAGCAGTTTGGCGGTGATGATCCCGGTGGAATCGCGCACCCATTTGATCTCGACGTCCGGGTTGGCCTTTTCGAAAGCGTCCTTGTAGGACTTCAGCTGTTCGGCTTCGAGTGCGGTGTACACCGTCAACTCGGTTTTTGCCGCGAAGGCATTCAGGCTGAAAGTCGCGAGCACAGCAGCGGCCAGGGCCATAGGCTTGAACATGAGCGTTTTCCTGTAGATGAGTTGATCGGGTTTGCAATCAGTGACCGGGCGCGGTTTGCCGCCAGGCCTGGGAACGGCGCAACAGGCCGCGCGAAGCCCACGCCAGCAGCAGCGACACGCCGGCCGAGGTGAACAGAATCAGGGTCGACATCGCCGCCGCGCCGCCCACGTTGCCGGCATCGTCCATGTTCAGCACCGCCACCGCCGCGAGGATGGTGTCGGGGCTGTAGAGGAAGATCGCGGCGGAAACCGTGGTCATTGCCGAGACGAACAGGTAGCGCACGATGTCCAGCAGCGCCGGCAGGCAGATCGGCACAGTCACGCGCAGGTAATGCCGGTACAGCGGCGCCTTCAGCGACAGCGCCGCAGCCTCGAACTCAGCATCGAGCTGGCGTAGCGCGGTGGTCGCGGTCATTTGTGCGGTGGTCAGGTAGTGCGCAATGGTGCAGACGATCAGCAGCGTCATCGTCCCGTACAGCACGTGCAGCGGATTGCCGCTGAGGTTGAAGAAGAAGACATAGCCGAGACCCAGCACTAATCCCGGCACCGCCATCGGCACGAAGCTGAGCATGCGCAAAGCCAGGTTCAGCCCGCGCTGAGTGCGGGTTTTCTCCATCAGATAGGCGCCAGTGAAAATCAGCACGCTGCCAATCAGCGCGGTGCCCAGCGCCATTTTCAGACTGTTGCCGTAAGCGAGCCAGCCACCGCCGGCGGTTTCGTTGAACTGATAGTGGTTGAGCGACAGCGACAGGTTGTACGGCCAGAATTTCACCAGCGACGAGAACACCGCCATGCCGAACACCAGCAGCAGCGCGGCGCAAATCAGCAAAACGATCGCCAGATAGCAGCCGTCACGCAGCCTGGACGGCAGCGGTTTAAACACCTGCGCGCGCCCGCTCATCGAGTCGCCATGGCGGCGACGCAACCACGCATCGACACCGAAACTGAACAGCGCCGGCAGCAGCAGCACCATGCCGATCAACGCGCCGCGACCGAATTGCTGCTGGCCGACCACGGCTTTGTAGGCTTCCAGCGCCAACACTTGATAGTCGCCACCGACCACCACCGGCACACCGAAATCGGTGATGGTCAGGGTGAACACCAGACAGAACGCGGCGAACACCGCCTGGCGGGTCGCCGGCCAAGTGATGCTGCGAAACGCCTTGGCCGGACTGGCGCCCATGCTCGATGCGGCATCGAAAAGCCGCGCATCGGCCAGCGACAATGCCGAGAGCAAAATCATCAGCGCATGGGGAAAGGTGTAGATCACCTCGCCCAGCACAATGCCCCAGAACCCATAGATATTGTCCGACAGCAGCGCACGCAACATGCCCTGGTTGCCGAACAGATAGACCAGCGCAATGCCCGGCAGCATTGACGGCGCCATCAGCGGCAGCAGCGAGATCCCGCGCCAGATGCCTTTGCCCGGAATCAGCGTGCGTTGCAGTGCGTAGGCAAACAGGTAGGCCAGCGGTACGACAATGGCCGCAACGCTGAGGGACACTTTCAGGCTGTTGCCGAGCAGCCAGTGGAAATTGGCACTGGTCACCAACTCTTTCGCGGCGAGCCAGCCACCGCCCTGCCCGGCGTCATTGCTGAAACCGCGCCAGAAGATCGCCAGCAACGGCAGCAGCACCGCGAGACCGAGCAACACCAGCAGGAGGATTTTGCCGCCGAGCACGAACAGGCGATCGCCGATCTCGGCTTTCGAGGACTGTCGCACCTGCTTGTGCGGTAGCGGCAGCGCGAGGTTGCTGTTCATCAGGCGAACACCTGCAAACTGCGCGGCGGCAAGGCGACCATGATCTGCTGGGCGCCGAGGCGCGGCATGGCTTCTGGCGCGAGTTCGGCGAGCAGCGCATGGCCCGGCAGTTGATCGAGTTCGAAGCTCATCCGGCAGCGGTTGCCGAGGAAAGTGATTTCGCGAACCCTGGCCGGGAACAGGTTCTCTTCGTGCACCAGCGGATTAACGTTGATCGCCTCCGGGCGGCAGAACAGTCGACCCGAAGCGCCGTGCACGCTGCCCTCGGCCAGGCGCAGATTCATCCCGCCGACCTGGGCGTGACTGTCGCTGCTGCGCTGAAACGGCAGCCAGTTGCCCTGGCCGACAAACTCGGCCACGAACGGCGTGGCCGGGCGGTTGTAGATTTCCTGCGGCGTGGCGTACTGCTCGACGCGGCCGTTGTTCATCACCGCGATGCGATCGGCCATCAGCATCGCTTCGTCCTGATTGTGCGTGACCATCAGCGTGGTGATGCCGAGGTTGCGTTGCAGCTGACGCAGCTCGGTGCACAAGTGCTCGCGCACCCGCGCGTCGAGGGCCGACATCGGTTCGTCGAGCAACAGCAGCGACGGCGCCGGCGCCAATGCGCGAGCGAGCGCTACTCGCTGTTGCTGACCGCCGGACAATTGGCCTGGATACTTTTTCTCACTGCCGCTGAGGCCGACCAGTTCCAGCATCTGACCGACACGCCGGCGTACTTCATCGCGCCCGCTGCCGGCGAGGCCGTAGGCAATGTTCGCCTCGACGGTCAGATTGGGAAACAACGCGTAGGACTGGAACAGAATTCCGTAATCCCGCGCTTGCGGGGCAAGATGCGAGACATCGCGATCGCCCAGATACAGCTCGCCGCTGTCCTGCTGCTCCAGCCCGGCAATGCAGCGCAGCAGCGTGGTCTTGCCACAGCCCGACGGGCCGAGGAGGCACACCAGTTCGCCGGCGGCGACATCGAGGGAGACGTTGTCCAGCGCAGTGAACGCACCGAAACGCTTGTGCACGCCGCGCACTTTCATCGGCGCGCCGGGGTTGGTCAGGGCAGTTGCGATGGCAGGATTCATGGACGGACCTCAGCAAACGGATGAGGCCAATCCTAGAGTTGTAATGCGTCCGTCATGTGGCAACGAGGCAAAAACGGCTGATAGTGGTATTCGGGGATTTTGGTTCACTGCAGATCGTTCCCACGCTCTGCGTGGGAATGCCTCATCGGACGCTCCGCGTTCGGCTTTTGGGACGCAGAGCGTCCCGGGCTGCATTCCCACGCGGAGCGTGGGAACGATCATTACGCAGGAGACATCTCTTGGGCCAGGCCAAGAAACGCCGCCGGCAACCGCGCGCCCTTTCTTTCCTTCAGGCAATACAGATACTCCGGAATCTGCGGCGCATTCTCGATGGTCAGCACGCGCAACTGCGGATCATGCGGCACCTCCTGCCGCGCAATGATGCTGATACCGATATTGCGCAGCACGGCTTCACGAATCGACTCACGGCTGCCGATCTCCAGCAACGGCCCGAAACTGACCCCGGCGCTGGCCAGCAACTCTTCGGTCAAGCGCCGAGTAGTCGAACCCGGCTCGCGCATCAACAACGTATGCCCGGCCAGCGCATTCAGCGTCACATGTTCCTGCGCCGCCAACGGATGATTGCGATGCACCGCCAGCACCAGCGGATCGGTGCCGAGTACCCGGCGAATCAACCGCGTGTCATCAAGCAACTGGGACGATGCGGCGACATCAACACGGTAATCCTCCAGAGCCTCAAGCACCTGCTGCGAGTTGCCGATCTCCACCGACACTTCCACCTGCGGCAAACGCTCGCGGAAGGTCTTCACCAGATCGAGGATGTAATACGGCGCCGTCGCGGCAATGCGCAGCGTGCCTTGGACCTGCCCACTGTTGCGCAGGAAAAACTCGATGTCAGCCTCTTGCTGCAACAGGGTCTTGACCATCGGCAGCAAGCGCGCGCCTTCGTCGCTGACGCTCAGTCGGCGGCCGCCACGGTAGAACAACTCCACCGAGTACTGACTTTCCAGATTGCGGATCTGCGTGGTCACGGTCGGTTGGCTGAGGCCGAGTTTTTTCGCCGCCAGCGTGATGCTGCCCAGGCGGGCCACCATGTAAAACGCTTTCAGCTCGGCACTCAGCACAACCATCCCTCACGTTTATTTGCGCAGCAGGCGCAAACCGTTGAACACCACCAGCAGGCTCACGCCCATATCGGCAAACACCGCCATCCACATGGTGGCGAGCCCGGCGAAGGTTACCGCAAGAAAGATCGCCTTGATCACCAGCGCCAAGGCAATGTTCTGTTTCAGGATGCTCGCGGTGTCGCGCGACAAACTGATGAACGCGGGGATCTTGCGCAGATCGTCGTCCATCAGGGCGACATCGGCGGTTTCAATCGCGGTGTCGGTGCCGGCGGCGGCCATGGCGAACCCGATCTCGGCGCGGGCCAGTGCCGGGGCGTCGTTGATGCCATCGCCGACCATACCGACCCGGTGGCCCTGCTTGTACAGATCTTCGATGGCTTGCAGCTTGTCGGTCGGCAGCAAATCGCCGCGCGCCTCGTCGATCCCGACCTGGGCGGCAATCGCTTGCGCGGTGTGGACGTTGTCGCCGGTCAGCATCAGGGTTTTCACCCCGAGTTCATGCAACTGACGAATCGCTTCGCGGCTGGTTTCCTTGACCGTGTCGGCCACGGCGAACAGCGCCAGCGGGCCTGATTTGTCGAGCAGCAACACCACGGATTTGCCCTGCTTTTCCAGCGCGAACAGCTTCTCTTCCAGCTGCGGTGAGCACAGGCCAAGCTCTTCGGCCAGACGATGGTTGCCCAAGTGATAAGTCTGGCCGTTGATGTCGCCTTTGACGCCCCGCCCGCCCAGCGCCGCAAAGTTATCCACAGTCAGCGCGGCGAAATCTTTATCCACAGCGGCGTTGGCGATGGCCAACGACACCGGATGATCGGAGCGCCCGGCCAGCGCGGCAGCGATGGCCGGCGCGCTGGCATCGGCTGTCGGATCGAGCGACAGGTAATCGGTCTGCACCGGTTTGCCGTGGGTGATCGTGCCGGTCTTGTCCAGCGCCAGATAATCGAGCTTGAAACCGCCTTCCAGATACACGCCGCCCTTGACCAGAATGCCCTTGCGCGCCGCCGCCGCGAGGCCACTGACGATGGTCACCGGGGTGGAAATCACCAGTGCGCACGGGCAGGCAACCACCAGCAACACCAGCGCCCGGTAGATCCAGTCGAACCATGCCGCGCCCATGAACAATGGCGGGATGATCGCCACGGCCAAGGCGAAGACGAACACCGCCGGGGTGTAGATTTTCGAGAATTGATCAACGAAACGCTGCGTCGGTGCCCGCGCGCCCTGGGCCTGTTCGACGGCGTGAATGATTCGCGCCAGGGTCGAGTTGTTCGCCGCAGCGGTGACCGTGTATTCCAGCGAGCCGGCCTGATTGATGGTGCCAGCGAAGACTTTATCGCCGACAGTTTTTTCCACCGGCAGGCTTTCACCGGTGATCGGCGCCTGGTCAATGGTCGAGCTGCCGCTGACCACCGCGCCGTCCAGGGCGATGCGTTCGCCGGGTTTCACCCGCACGCGGGCGCCGAGATCGACGCTTTTCACCTCTTGTTCGCGCCAGTTGCCGTCAGCCTGCAAGACCGTCGCCTGCTCCGGCGTCATCTGCATCAAGCCGCTGATCGCGTTGCGTGCACGATCCAGCGAGCGTGCTTCGATCAGCTCGGCGACGGTGAAGAGGAACATCACCATCGCCGCTTCCGGCCACTGGCCGATGAGGATCGCGCCGGTTACGGCGATGCTCATCAGCGCATTGATGTTGAGGTTGCGGTTCTTCAGGGCAATCCAGCCCTTTTTGTAGGTGCCGAGGCCGCCGCTGAGGATCGACACCAGCGCAACAATCGCCACCACCCAGTCGGGGGCAGCGCTGGTGAAGTGGATGACTTCGGCGCCCAGCGCGGTCACGCCGGACAGCGCCAGTGGCCACCAGTGTTTTTTCACCGCAGCCGGGGCCGGCGCGTCGACACCCGCCTCGAGCGGCTCGGCGTGCATGCCGAGGGATTTGATCGCCTCGGTAATCGGCTCGGTGCCCGGCAGATTATGGGTCACTCCAAGCACGCGGTTGATCAGGTTGAATTCCAGCTGCTGCACGCCGGCCAGTTTGCCCAGTTTGTTCTGGATCAGCGTCTGCTCGGTCGGGCAGTCCATCGCCTCGATGCGGAAGCTGCTCAGGCGCGCATCATCGCTGGTCTTTTCGCTCAGTTGCACCAAGGCAGGCGCTGCGGCTTTCGACGAGCAGCAGGAATCGCCGCCGTGCGAATGTTTATGCACCGGCTGCAATTTATGACTGTGATCGTGGCCGTCGCCGGGCTTGTGGGTGTGCAGGGAATCGCTCATTGGTCGCGTCCATGAAGGTGCCTGTTGCCAAGTAAAGACCCTGTAGCCACTATAGGGTCAAGCACCCTTTTGGAGATGGCGGTCATGAAGATCGGCGAACTGGCGAAACTCACCGACTGTGCGGTTGAAACCATCCGCTACTACGAGCGCGAAAACCTCCTGCCGGAACCGGCGCGCAGCGATGGCAACTACCGCGTCTACACTCAAGCCCACGCCGAACGCCTGACCTTCATCCGCAACTGCCGCACCCTCGACATGACCCTCGAAGAAATCCGCAGCCTCCTCGCCCTGCGCGACAGCCCGCAGGATCAGTGCGAGAGCGTCAATGCGCTGATCGACGAACATATTCAGCACGTGAAGGCGCGAATTGATGGGTTATTGGCGTTGCAGACACAACTGCTCGACCTGCGCCAACGCTGTGGCGAAGGGCCGGAGGCGGATCAATGCGGGATCTTGCAGCGGCTGGAAGTGAGCGGCGGGGTTGTTGCAACCGAAGTTGAACACTCCCATGTGGGCCGCAGCCACGGCCACTGACGGGCGAAGCTCGTTCCCACGCTCCGCGTGGGAATGCCGCCATGGACGCTCCGCGTCCAAAGTGACGCAGAGCGTCATGGGATTCATTCCCACGCGGAGCGTGGGAACGATCAATGGTGACTAGACCGCCATCGGCGCGGTCATCGGCGCATGGTGCTCGTAACCTTCCAGCGAGAAATCGCTCGGCTCGACCAATTCCAGCCACTCCGGCTGATACACACCAGTCTTGGCAAACTCCGGCACGCGATCAGAGATCTTCAGTTTCGGCATGGCAAACGGCTCGCGCTTGAGCTGTTCGTTGAGCATGTCCAGGTGGTTCTCGTAGACGTGCGCATCGCCGATGAAATAGGTGAACCAGCGCGGCGTGTAGCCGGTCAGGCGACCGATCAGGCTCAGCAGCGCGGCGCCCTCGGTGAGGTTGAACGGCGTGCCCAGGCCCAGATCGTTGGAGCGGATGTAGAGAGTCAGGGAGATTTCCTTGGTCTCGACGTTCGGGTGGAACTGGTACAGCAGATGGCATGGCGGCAGGGCCATTTCATCGAGCTGGGCGACGTTCCAGCCGTGGAACAGAATGCGCCGGCTGCCCGGATCCTTGATGATCGTGTCGACGCACTGGCGCACCTGATCGATCGCCTTGTACAGCACGACGTAGGCCTGGCCGTCTTCTTCGCCCTGAGCGATCTGCTTGTAGCCGTTGGCCAGGGTTTGTTCAATGGCGGCGGTGTTGCTCAGCGGGATCTGCTTGTACGCCGGCCATTTGCGCCATTGCACGCCGTAGATTTCACCGAGGTCGTCGTCGCCCTGACGGAACGGGTTGGCCAGCCACTGCCCGTTTTCGTTGGCGTTCTGGTCCCAGACCTTGCAGCCCAGCGCGCGGAATTCAGCGGCGTTGTTCACGCCACGCAGAAAGCCGCACATCTCGCCGATGGCCGATTTGAAAGCCATTTTGCGCGTGGTGATCGCCGGGAAACCTTCCTGCAGATCGAAACGCAGCATCGCCCCCGGGAAACTGATGGTATTGATACCGGTGCGGTTGGCCTGCTTGGTGCCGTTCTGAATGACGTGCGAGACCAGTTCGAGATATTGCTTCATGAGTTACCTGTGTCCTTTGAGCCCCGGCGTCGCGCGCCGGGGTTCGTAGTTTAAGCCGTCGGCGCGAGCGGTGCTGCCGGGGCGCGACGATAGGCCAGCCAGATCAGCAACAGCCCGCCGACAATCATCGGCACGCAGAGCACCTGACCCATGGTCAGCCAGTTCCACGCCAGATAGCCCAACTGCGCATCAGGCACGCGGACGAACTCGACGATGAAACGGAAGATACCGTAGAACAGCGCGAACATGCCGGAGACCGCCATGGTCGGGCGCGGTTTGCGCGAGAAGATCCACAGGATCAGGAACAGCGCCACGCCTTCGAGGGCGAACTGATACAGCTGCGACGGGTGACGCGGCAGTTGCGCCGGATCGCTGAACGGCGGAAACACCATGGCCCACGGCACGTCGGTGGCCTTGCCCCACAACTCGGCGTTGATGAAGTTACCGATGCGCCCGGCGCCCAGACCGATCGGCACCATCGGCGCGACGAAGTCCATCAGCTGGAAGAACGACTTGCCATTGCGCTTGCCGAACCACAAGGCCGCGAGCATCACGCCGATGAATCCGCCGTGGAACGACATGCCGCCCTTCCACACTTCGAAAATCAGCGTCGGGTTGGCCAGGTACGCGCTCAGGTCATAGAACAGCACATAACCCAGACGGCCGCCGACGATCACGCCCATCGATAGCCAGAACACCAGATCGGAGAGTTTCTCCTTGGTCCAGGTCGGGTCGAAGCGGTTGAGCCGGCGCGACGCCAACAGCCACGCGCCGCCGATGCCGATCAGGTACATCAGACCGTACCAGTGGATTTTCAGCGGACCGATGGCCAGGGCCACCGGGTCGATCTGCGGGTAAGGCAGCATTGCGACTCCTTGTTAGAGTTGAAAGCGAAATTCCCGGGCGACGCTGCCACCTCAGGATTAAGCCAGGATTGCCACGCGGTCAGAGCAGAAAGCTCAAACCCACGCAGAACAGCAAAGCGGCGAACAGCCTTTTCAGCAAGCGCGGCGACAACCTGTGTGCCAAACGCGCACCGAGCCGAGCGAACACCATGCTGGTCAGGGCGATGCCCAACAATGCCGGCAAATACACAAAACCGAGACTATGGGCCGGCAACAACGGATCGTGCCACCCCAGAATCATGAAACTTGCTGCACTGGCCAGAGCAATCGGCAAGCCACACGCCGACGAGGTCGCCACCGCCTGCTGCATCGGCACGCTGCGCCAGGTCAGAAACGGCACGGTCAGCGAGCCGCCGCCAATACCGAAAATCGCCGAGGCCCAGCCAATCACCGTACCGGCAGCGGTCAGACCGAGTTGGCCCGGCACCGTTCGGCTGGCCTTGGGTTTGACATCCAGCGCCAACTGCACGGCGATCACCAGAGCGAACACGCCGATGATCTTTTGCAGGTTCGGCCCGGAGATGGCTTCTGCGGTCAGCGCCCCGAAACCGGCACCGAGCAGAATGCCCACAGTCATCCAGCGAAAAATCGCCCAGCGCACCGCGCCACGGCGGTGATGTTCACGCACGGCGTTGACCGAGGTGAAGATGATCGTCGCCAGCGACGTCCCTACCGCCAAGTGCGTAAGAATCGACTGATCGAAGCCCTGCAAAGTGAAGCTGAACACCAGCACCGGGACGATGATGATCCCGCCGCCAACGCCAAACAGCCCGGCGAGCACGCCCGCACAGGCGCCGAGCGCCAGGTAGAGCAGAAATTCCATGACCGTCTCCAGCACGCATCGGCAAAACAGGAGCGGCATGTTAACGGATGCGCAGCCTTCTGCTCCACTGGCGATGGATGCACGGACGCCGGATGCGTAGAGTGGGCAAAAAACACACAAGGACCACCTTATGTGCCTGATTGTTTTCGCCTGGCGCCCGGGCCATGCCCAGCCGCTGATCGTCGCGGCCAACCGCGACGAGTTCTACGCCCGCCCCAGCCTGCCATTGGCGCCGTGGCCCGAGGCGCCGCATGTGCATGCCGGGCGTGATCTTGAAGCTGGCGGCACGTGGCTGGGGATCGGCGCCAACGGACGCTTCGCCGCGCTGACCAACATCCGCGATCCGCAACAGCCACCGGCAACCAAATCTCGGGGCGAATTGGTGGCGCGCTTTCTTGCAGACGATCTGTCGATTGATGATTATTTGAGCGATGTGGTGGGCCGTGCGGGCGAATACGCTGGCTTCAATCTGCTGCTGGGCAATGCCCATGAGCTGTGGCATTTCAATGCACGAGCGTCAGAGCCGGTGATGTTGCAGCCTGGAGTTTATGGGTTATCCAACGCGGGGCTGGATACGCCGTGGCCGAAACTGCTCAAGGCCAGGGCGGCGTTGAGCGCGGTGCTGGACGATCCGCAGCCTGAGCGATTGCTGGCCTTGCTGAGCGATGCGCAGACCGCACCCGAGGCGGAGTTGCCGGATACGGGAGTGGGCATGGCGACGGAAGCGTTGTTGTCGAGCGTGTTTATTGCCAGCCAGAGTTATGGCACCCGGGCGAGCACAGCGTTGATCGTGCAGGCAGACGGCACGCGGCGGATGGTAGAGCGCAGCTTTGGGCCGTATGGTGGGCATCTCGGGGAAGTTGAGGTTTGTGTCTAGCAGCAGCCCCTCACCCCAGCCCTCTCCCGGAGGGAGAGGGGGCCGACCGAGGTGTCTTGCGGTATACATCGACCTGAAAGATCGAGTCGATTATGGATTCAGCAAAGCACTTACAGGTCGACGGAGTTCTGCAGCATCCCCCAATCAGCCCCCTCTCCCTCTGGGCGGTCCGACGTTTCGGGAGGGCTAGGGTGAGGGGCTTTTGATCTTTAGAGAGCCTTGGTCACCACCGGCGAATTCATTTTCGCCAACCCGAGATTCTTCAGCGCCAGTTGCAGCGAGCTGTGGATAACCTGCGGGTTATCGATCTTCATCAGTTCCGCCAGCATCTCCTGCGCCTTGCTCAGGTTCACCTGACGCAACATCCACTTCACCTTCGGCAGGTTGGTGGCGTTCATCGACAGGCTGTCGAAGCCCATCGCCATCAACAGCACCGCCGCCGCTGGATCCCCGGCCATCTCGCCGCAGATACTCACCGGTTTGCCTTCGGCATGGGCGTCAGTGACCACGGTTTGCAGGGCTTGCAGCACCGCCGGGTGCAGATAGTCGTAGAGGTCGGCGACGCGCGGGTTGTTGCGGTCTACCGCCAGCAGGTACTGGGTCAGGTCGTTGGAGCCAACGGAGAGGAAGTCGACCATCCGCGCCAGTTCCTTGGTCTGGTACACCGCTGCCGGGATTTCGATCATCACGCCGATCGGCGGCATCGGCACGTCGGTGCCTTCGTCGCGCACTTCGCCCCAGGCACGGTGGATCAGGTGCAGGGCTTCTTCGAGTTCGTGGGTGCCGGAGATCATCGGCAGCAGAATCCGCAGGTTGTTCAAGCCTTCGCTGGCCTTGAGCATCGCACGCGTCTGCACGAGGAAGATTTCCGGGTGGTCGAGGGTCACGCGAATGCCGCGCCAGCCGAGGAACGGGTTGTCCTCCTTGATCGGGAAGTACGACAGCGATTTGTCACCGCCGATGTCGAGGCTGCGCATGGTCACCGGTTGCGGGTGGAACGCGGCGAGCTGTTCGCGGTAGATCGCCAGCTGTTCCTTCTCGCTCGGGAAGCGCTGGTTGATCATGAACGGCACTTCGGTGCGGTACAGGCCGACTCCTTCGGCGCCACGCTTCTGCGCCCGCGCCACATCGGCGAGCAGGCCGGTATTGACCCACAGTGGCATGCGGTGGCCATCGAGGGTCACGCACGGCAGGTCGCGCAGGGTGTCGAGGCCCAGCGCCAGTTGTTTCTCTTCTTCGACGACTTCGGCGAACTGCTTGCGCAGCACTTCGCTGGGGTTGGTGTAGACCTCGCCACGGGTGCCGTCGACGATCATTTCGATACCGTCGACCTTGGCGTATGGCAGGTCGACCAGGCCCATCACCGTCGGAATGCCCATGGCCCGGGCCAGAATCGCGACGTGGGAGTTACCGGAACCGAGTACCGAAACCAGACCGACCAGCGTGCCTTCCGGCACCTCGCCGAGCATCGCCGGCGTCAGCTCTTCGCTGACCAGAATGGTTTTTTCCGGGTAGACCAGGTTCTGCTGGCGCTCTTCCTGCAGATAGGCGAGCAAGCGGCGGCCAAGGTCTTTGACGTCCGAGGCGCGCTCGCGCAGGTAGGCGTCGTCCATCAGTTCGAAACGGTTGACGTGCTCAGTGACCACCTGACGCAGCGCGCCCTGAGCCCACTGCCCCGTCTTGATCACCGTGGTGATTTCGCTGCCCAGCGAGGCATCGTCGAGCATCATCAGGTAGACGTCGAACAGCGCGCGCTCTTCCGGGCGCAGCTGGGTCGCCAGTTTGGCGGACAAGGCGCGCATGTCGGCGCGCACGCCTTCGATGGCGGTCTTGAACAGCGCCAGCTCAGCGTTGATGTCGGTGATGGTCTTGTCCGGCACCACGTCCAGGTCCGCCGGCGGCAGCATGACCACGGCGGTACCGACGGCAGCACCCGGCGAACCCGGCACGCCGACGAACTTGGCTTCCTGAATGCCCTTGCCCTGCCGGCCCAGACCACGGATCGAACCGGTGGCCTCGGCGTGGGCGATTACGCCGGCGAGCTGCGCGCTCATGGTCACGAGGAAGGCTTCTTCACCTTCGTCGAACTGGCGGCGTTCTTTCTGCTGGATGACCAACACGCCGACGACGCGGCGGTGGTGGATGATCGGTGCACCGAGGAACGAAGCGTAACGCTCTTCACCGGTTTCGGCGAAATAGCGATAGCGCGGGTGAACCGACGCGTTTTCCAGGTTCAGGGGTTCTTCACGCGTGCCGACCAGACCGACCAGACCCTCGTTGGGGGCCATGCTGACCTTGCCGATCGAGCGCTTGTTCAAGCCCTCGGTGGCCATCAGGACGAAGCGATTGGTTTCCGGATCAAGCAGGTAGACCGAGCAGACCTGGCTGCCCATGGCCTCTTTGACGCGCAACACAATAATCCCCAACGCCGCCTTGAGATCCTTGGCGGAGTTAACTTCCTGGACGATCTTGCGCAGCGTATTGAGCATGGCTCGGGGTCGAACTCCGTCGTCAGTCGCGCGCTAAAAGGCGCGGGGCAAGCTCTTTGAGAGCGCGTCGATACACCTCGCGCTTGAATGTCACCACCTGGCCCAACGGATACCAATAGCTGACCCAGCGCCAGCCATCGAACTCCGGTTTACCGGTCAGATCCATCCGCACCCGCTGCTCGTTGGAGATCAGGCGCAGGAGAAACCATTTCTGTTTCTGGCCGATGCACAGCGGTTGGCTGTGGGTACGCACCAGGCGTTGCGGCAAACGATAGCGCAACCAGCCTCGGGTACAGGCCAGTATTTCAACATCTTCACGTTCCAGGCCAACTTCTTCGTTCAGCTCGCGGTACAAGGCGTCTTCCGGCGTCTCCTCGGGGTTGATCCCCCCTTGCGGAAACTGCCAGGCGTCCTGATTGATACGGCGAGCCCATAGCACCTGGCCGGCGTCATTCGTCAGAATGATCCCGACATTGGGGCGGAAACCATCGGGGTCGATCACGGCAACAACCTCGCAAACGCATGTCGCCGCATTGTTCCACAAAGCTTGATCAGGCGGCAACGAAGGTTCCTACCTTATGTGCACTCTTGTGAAAAGACCGTATTCTTGTCGCCTTTTTACTGACTTTTCAGCGGGTAACTGCAATGCGCCTGGCTTTATTCGATTTGGACAACACCCTTCTGGGCGGCGACAGCGATCACGCTTGGGGCGATTATCTGTGCGAGCGCGGCTTCCTCGACCCGATCGCCTACAAGGCGCGCAACGACGAGTTCTATCAGGATTACCTGGCCGGCAAGCTCGACAACGCCGCCTACCTGAACTTCTGCCTGGAAATTCTCGGCCGCACCGAAATGGCCGTGCTCGACGCCTGGCACAGCGATTACATGCGCGACTGCATCGAGCCGATCGTGCTGCCCAAGGCACTGGAGCTGCTGAAGAAGCACCGCGATGCCGGCGACAAACTGGTGATCATCACCGCCACCAACCGTTTCGTCACCGCGCCGATCGCCGTGCGCCTGGGCGTGGAAACCCTGATTGCCACCGAATGCGAAATGATCGACGGCCGCTACAGCGGGCGCAGCACCGACATTCCGTGTTTCCGTGAAGGCAAGGTCACGCGCCTGAATCGGTGGCTGGAAGAGACCGGGCATTCGCTTGAGGACAGCTATTTCTATAGCGATTCGATGAATGATCTGCCGCTGCTGGAACAGGTGGCGAATCCGGTGGCGGTGGATCCTGATCCGAATCTGCGGGCCGAAGCCGAGAAGCGTGGCTGGCCGGTGATTTCGTTGCGCGACTGAGATTGCTATCGCTGGCAAGCCAGCTCCCACAGGGTTCTCAGTGTCCACTTAATCTGTGTTCACTGAATACCCCTGTGGGAGCTGGCTTGCCAGCGATGGGGGTCAACGCGGTCTCAAGCCTTAAACCGGCTTGGCCCCCATCAACGCCGCTATGGTGACAAATCCGACGCCGCTGACAATCGCCAGGGCCAGATTGAACTTGCGATTGCCCACCCCGCTTGTCCACAGCCGATCCAGCCGGACCAGCAGCCAGACCGCGCTGAGCGTGGCCACGGCATAGATCACGCTGGAACCCAGAATCCACAATTGGCCCAATGGCCAGCCCACCAGGTGCACCAACCACCAGCCGGTGAAAGGCATGCTGAGCATGCCGATCAGCATCAGGCACCAGATGAACAGCCACGGACGGCGCATCGTACTGGCCGGGCCTTCGCTGCGATTACGCCAGGTCAGGGCGGCGAGCACCAGCCCGCTCGCGAGGATGACCACGGTCGCAGCGACGTGGAGGACTTTCAGGGTGGTCAGGGTTTCCATGTCGTTCTCTTCCGTAGATCCATGCCCATCAGCGTAGCCGCTCAGCCAAGAAACAGCTGATAGGCCGGGTTGTCGCTTTCATCCCAATACGGGTAGCCGATTTCCGCCAGTGCCGCCGGCACCAGATGACGTTCGTCATGGGGCACTTGCAGGCCGGCGACCACGCGGCCGTCCGCTGCGCCGTGGTTGCGGTAGTGGAACATCGAGATATTCCAGCGCCCGCCGAGCTTGTTGAGGAAGTTGAACAGCGCGCCCGGGCGCTCCGGGAATTCGAAGCGCAGCACCACTTCATCGACCACCTGTGCCGCGCGGCCGCCGACCATGTGGCGGATGTGCAGCTTGGCCAGTTCGTTGTCGGTCAGGTCGATAACCGGAAAACCCTGCTCGGTCAGGCTCGCCAGCAAGGCGCTGCGCGGGTCGTTGTCCGGGTGGGTCTGCACGCCGACGAAGATGTGCGCTTCGCTGCCGGTGTTGTAGCGGTAATTGAATTCAGTGATCTGGCGCTTGCCGATGGCTTCGCAGAACGCCTTGAAGCTGCCGGCCTTTTCCGGAATGGTCACGGCGATGATCGCCTCGCGACCTTCGCCCAGTTCGGCGCGTTCGGCGACGTGGCGCAGGCGGTCGAAGTTGACGTTGGCGCCGGAGTCGATGGCGACGAAAGTCTGGCCGCTGACGCCACGCTGCTCAACATACTTCTTGATCCCGGCCACGCCCAGCGCGCCGGCAGGTTCGGTGATCGAGCGGGTATCGTCGTAGATATCCTTGATTGCTGCGCAGATCTCGTCGGTGCTGACAGTAATCACTTCATCGACGTAATCCTTGCAGATTTCGAAGGTGTACTGGCCGATCTGCGCCACCGCCACGCCGTCGGCGAAGATGCCGACAGTCGGCAGAACCACGCGCTCGCCCGCTGCCATCGCGGCTTGCAGGCAGTTGGAATCGTCCGGTTCGACGCCAATCACCTTGATGTCCGGACGCAGGTATTTCACGTAGGCCGCGATACCGGCGATCAGGCCGCCACCGCCGACCGGGACGAAAATCGCATCCAGCGGCTGCGGGTGCTGACGCAGGATTTCCATGGCCACGGTGCCCTGCCCGGCAATGGTGTGCGGATCATCGTACGGGTGGATGTAGACGTAGCCTTTTTCATCGACCAGTTTCAGCGAATAGGCCAGCGCTTCCGGGAACGAGTCGCCGTGCAGCACCACTTTGCCGCCGCGTGAACGCACGCCTTCGACTTTGATTTCCGGGGTGGTCTTGGGCATGACGATGGTGGCTTTGACGCCCAACACTTTCGCCGCCAGAGCCAGACCCTGCGCATGATTGCCCGCCGACGCGGTGACCACGCCACGGGCGCGCTCTTCGTCGCTCAGTTGCGTCAGCTTGTTGTAGGCGCCGCGAATCTTGAACGAAAACACCGGCTGCAAGTCTTCGCGCTTGAGCCAGATGTCGTTGCCCAGCCGCTCGGAGAGCTGGCGAGCGTTCTGCAGCGGGGTTTCTACGGCAACGTCATAAACGCGCGAGGTGAGGATCTTTTTGACGTACTGTTCGAGCATCGGAAAGCATCACTGAGCGGGTTGGGCAGGGCCAAGGAGTCTAACCCGGCTTTCGGGCGCACGACCACACGGATCCAGAGGTTTTATGCGCGCAAAAAGATCGCAGCCTTCGGCAGCTCCTACACTTTGGAACGCATTCCCCTGTAGGAGCTGCCGAAGGCTGCGATCTTTTGATCTGCCAACAGGACAATGACCTTCACGACCGCGAGGCCTATAATGCCGGCCATTCTGCCCAACCCTTGCCCGCTTCCGGAGCCCGCATGACCCAGGATCAACTCAAACAGGCCGTGGCCCAGGCCGCTGTCGACTTCATCCTGCCGAAACTCGACGACAAGAGCATCGTCGGCGTCGGCACCGGCTCCACCGCCAATTGCTTCATCGATGCCCTCGCCCAGCACAAGGGCGCGTTCGATGGCGCGGTCGCCAGCTCCGAAGCCACCGCCGCGCGCCTCAAGGGCCATGGAATTCCGGTGTATGAGCTGAATACCGTCAGCGATCTGGAGTTCTACGTCGACGGCGCCGATGAAAGCGATGCGCACCTGAACCTGATCAAGGGCGGCGGCGCCGCCCTGACCCGCGAGAAGATTGTCGCCGCCGTGGCCAAGACCTTCATCTGCATCGCCGACGCCAGCAAACTGGTGCCGGTACTCGGCGAGTTCCCGCTGCCGGTGGAAGTCATCCCGATGGCCCGCAGCCACGTAGCCCGCCAACTGGTGAAACTCGGTGGCGACCCGGTCTACCGCGAAGGCGTATTGACCGACAACGGCAACATCATCCTCGACGTGTTCAACCTGCAGATCACCAACCCGGTGGAGCTGGAAGCGCAGATCAATGCCATCGTCGGCGTGGTCACCAACGGCCTGTTCGCCGCGCGCCCGGCGGATCTGTTGTTGCTGGGCACGAGTGAGGGTGTGAAAACCCTCAAGGCTGAGTAAGCCGGACTGCCCACATTGGTGTGGGCAAATGAAATACCTGTGGGAGCTGGCTTGCCAGCGATAGCGGCCTGTCAGTCAACAATGATGTTGAAAGTGATGGCCTCATCGCTGGCAAGCCAGCTCCCACAGTGTTGTGAGGTGTTGGTTAGGGCTGTGCCGGTTTCTTGAATACGTAAAACAGATTCGGCTCGCTCACCAGGTACAACGTGCCGTCATCATCCATTGCAATTCCCTCCGCCTGCGGCACGGTTTTCTGCAAACCCTGACGCCCGCCGCTGATCGACATGGTGCTCAAGGGGCGCCCGTCGACATCCAGTTCGATAATCAACCGCGACTCGTCCGACAGTGCCAGCAAGTGCCCGCTGCGTTCGTCGTACTGCAGACTCGACAGATCACGCACGAACATCCCGGCATCGCGCTTGGGGTTGTTGATCACGTGCACCGCGTAGGTCTTGTCCGGTTTGAAATGCGGAAAACCGTGGACCTCGTAGATCAGCATCGGGTCGCGTTCTTTCGCCACGAACAGCCGCTTGCCCACTGAATCGTAAGCCAGCCCTTCGAAACCCTTGTTGCCGGACATGTGCACGCCGAGGGTCATTTGCTCGGCATCTTCGGCATCGAGAAAAGTGGTGTCGGCCTCGAGGTGGATCTTTATCAGCCGTTGCTGGCGCTCGTCGGTGATCACGTAGGTGTCGGCACTGATGTACTCGACGGCTTCCGGATCGCCAAACCCGACCAGAGCGATGCGCCGCAGAATCTTGCCTTCCAGCGACAACTCGATCAGTTCGGAATTCTTGTTGGTCACGGTGAACAGACTTTTGCGCACCGGATCGTAGGTCAGCGCCGAGACGTCATCGTCGAGCCCCTCGATCGGCCGCGCTTCGATGGTCACCCGATATTGATCCAGGCCGATCGCCTCGCTGCTCAACGGTTGCCACAGCGTGTGCAGGTTGAACCAGGCGCGCTCGAACAGGCGCAGGTATTGGCCGATCGCGATCAACGCGATCAGGACAATCATCAACAGGACGAGGATCAGCGGTTTGGGACGGGCAAGTCGACGCATTCAGGCAGGCTCGGATTCATGACAGGCCGATGAAATATCACGCCTGTCTGAACTGAAGCTTAATGGCCACTTGCCCCAGACCACAAGCCAACCCGTGGAGCTGCCGAAGGCTGCGATCTCTTGATCTTGCTTTTGAAAGGCAAGATCAAAAGATCGCAGCCTGCGGCGGCTCCTACAGGGAAAGCATTACCGATGTTTTTCGAATCGGTAGAACAGGTTCGGTTCGCTGACCATGTACAGCGTGCCTTCCTCATCCATGGTCATGCCTTCGGCGCGGGGGATGGTGTCTTTCAGACCGTTGAAATTGCCGAGCAATGTCATGAAGCTGACTTGCTTGCCGGCTTCGTCCAGTTCCAGCAACAGGTGCGAATCGGCGGACAACACCAGCAGATGGCCAGTGCGCGGATCGACAGCCAGCGCCGACAGGTTGCGCAGATCCAGCTGATCGCTGGCCAGTTTCTGCTTGTCGCCCTGCAGGGTCTGGCCGCCATCGCTTTTCCACGTGAACAGCGCCGGGGGGCGTTCCTCCCCCAGAATAAGTCGCTGATTGCGCGGATCCCACGTGATGGCCTCAAAAGCCTTGTTCTGATCTTTCGACGGCCCGAGGTCGTATTTGGGGAAATCGGCGATGTTCAGCTCACGGGTCGCGGCATCGACCTTAACGATCGACAACGTATGCTCACGCTCATCGACAATGGCCAGCAAACCGTTTTCCATGACCGTCAAGCCTTCCGGATTGCTCCAGCCCACCAACGGCATCTTGCGCAAAACGTCGCCCTGAAGCGTCAGCTCGACCAGGAAGGCATTCTTGCCCATCACCGCAAACAGGGTCCTGGTCTGCGGGTTGTAGGCCAGATCCGAAGCTTCGTCCTTCTCCATGCCCGGCAGCGGCTTGGCATCGATCACCACCTGATAATCCGGCAGCCACACGCTCTCCTTCTGCTCTGCCTTGCTCTCGAAGCGCTCCAGCACCCACAGCACGCCGCGATCATCCCAATGCATGGCGAACGCCAGCCCATAGGCTGCGGCGATGACCAGCAACAGCCAGACATACCAGCGGAGGACGAAGCGCGAACGGCAGGTGGTTTTTTGCTGAGTTGAAGATGCCATCAAGGGATGCGTTCCGTTAATTCAGGCCAAGGGTAATAGCACAAAGAGGCCGGCTGAGACGCCAGAATCGCGGAAATTATCCAGAGAGGATGTGAAAAAAACGGCAAATGGCGGGATTGCCGTGTGCATTTGCCAGCAGCAACACATTACAGATATGGAATGGCCCTTGTGGCGAGGGGATTTATCCCCGTTGGACTGCGCAGCAGGCCCCTCTTTAAGATCAAGAGGGGCCCGCTTCGCGCGCCAACGGGGCGGTGCGACGTTTCGCTAAACCCCCTCACCACAAAGCTCACCCCCTGCAAGGGGTTCTGCGGTTAGCGCACGCTGCTGCTGAAGCTGCTCGCCCCCGGCAGTTCGAGGACGATTTCATCGCCGACGTTCAGCGGGCCGACGCCCACTGGCGTGCCGGTGAGGATCACGTCGCCGGCTTGCAGCGAGAAGCAGCCGGCCATGTGCTGGATCATCGGCACGATCGGGTTGAGCATCGCGCTGCTGTTGCCGTCCTGGCGCACTTCGCCGTTGATGGTCAGGCGGATGCCGATGTCGGTCAGGTCAGCGAAGGTGCTGCCGACCACGAACGGCGCGATCACCGCCGCGCCGTCGAACGACTTGGCGATTTCCCACGGCAGGCCCTTGGCTTTCAGCTCGGCCTGCTTGTCGCGCAGGGTCAGGTCCAGCGCCGGGGCGAAGCCGGAGATCGCATCGAGGACTTCTTCACGGCTCGGCTTGGTCGACAGGGGCTTGCCGATCAACACGGCGATTTCCGCTTCGTAGTGCACCGAACCACGCTCGGTCGGAATGCTGAACCCGCCTTCCAGCGGCACCACGCAACTGCCCGGCTTGATGAACAGCAGCGGCTCGGTCGGCACCGGATTGTCCAGTTCCTTGGCGTGCTCGGCGTAATTGCGGCCAATGCACACGACTTTCCCGATCGGGAAGTGAATGCGCGTGCCGTCGACGTACTGGTGCTGATAGCTCATTTACCGACTCCTGCCTTTATTGATTCAACAGAGATTACCGATCAAACCGGGAAAATCTTGCCCGGGTTCATGATGCCGTTCGGGTCGAACACTGCCTTGACCGCTTTCATGTACTCGATCTCGGCCGGCGAGCGGCTGTAGGTCAGGTAATCACGCTTGGTCATACCGACGCCGTGCTCGGCCGAGATCGAGCCGTTGTACTTCTCGACGGTTTCGAACACCCACTTGTTGACGGTGGCGCACTTGGCGAAGAACTCGTCCTTGCTCAGGTTTTCCGGCTTGAGGATGTTCAGGTGCAGATTGCCGTCGCCGATGTGGCCGAACCAGACGATTTCGAAATCCGGGTAGTGCTCGCCAACGATCGCGTCGATTTCGCGCAGGAACGCCGGCACTTTCGAGACGGTAACCGAGATGTCGTTCTTGTACGGCGTCCAGTGGGAAATGGTTTCGGAGATGTACTCGCGCAGCTTCCACAGATTGTGCAGCTGGGTTTCGCTCTGGCTCATCACGCCGTCGAGCACCCAGCCCTGTTCTACGCAGTGTTCGAAGGTTTCCAGCGCGCTGTTGGCCACCTCTTCGGTGGTCGCTTCGAATTCCAGCAGGGCATAGAACGGGCACTCGGTCTCGAACGGCTTCGGCACGTCACCACGGCCCATGACCTTGGCCAGGGCCTTGTCGGAGAAGAATTCGAACGCGGTCAGGTCGAGTTTGCCCTGGAAGGCGTGCAGCACCGGCATGATCGAATCGAAATCGGCGGTGCCGAGGACCATGGCGGTGAGGTTTTTCGGCGCGCGATCGAGGCGCATGGTCGCTTCGACGACGAAACCGAGCGTACCTTCGGCGCCGATGAACAGCTGACGCAGGTCGTAACCGGTAGCGTTCTTGATCAGGTCCTTGTTCAGCTCGAGCACGTCGCCCTTGCCGGTGACGACTTTCATGCCGGCCACCCAGTTGCGGGTCATGCCGTAGCGAATCACTTTGATCCCGCCGGCATTGGTGCCGATATTGCCGCCAATCTGACTGGAACCCGCCGAGGCGAAGTCGACCGGATAGTAAAGGCCGTTTTCCTCGGCGACGTTCTGCAGATGCTCAGTGACCACACCCGGCTGGCAGACGGCGGTGCGGTCGGTGAGGTTGACGTCGAGAATCTGGTTCATGTAATCGAACGAAACCACCACTTCGCCATTGGCCGCCACTGCTGCGGCGGACAGCCCGGTGCGCCCGCCGGATGGCACCAGCGCAATTTTGTGGGTATTGGCCCAACGCACCACGGCCTGCACTTGCTCGATGGTCTTGGGAAACACGATGGCGCTCGGCGCCGGGGCGAAGTGCTTGGTCCAATCCTTGCCGTAAGTGTTCAGGGAGTCGGCGTCAGTGAGGACTTTGCCAGGCTCAACCAGGGTCTTCAGTTCATCAATCAGCGCAGGATTGGTCATCGACAGAACTCTCGAACAATTCATGGTCATCCTGAGAACGCTTCACGTCGCAGGAATGAGTGTTTAGCGGGGTGGCTATGCTAGCATACCGACCCCGCAGGACAGTGCCCAAGGCCAGATCTGCGGTGACGGCTTTGTTGCCGTGCGGGTCAGCTCCAGGCTGCTCCCTCCCTGCCATTTTTCTCCGGGATACAGGTTTACGCAGATGAGCAAGACTTCTCTCGATAAGAGCAAGATCAAGTTCCTTCTTCTCGAAGGCGTCCACCAATCGGCTGTCGACGTCCTCAAGGCGGCGGGCTACACCAGCATCGAATACCTGACTGGTTCCTTGCCGGAAGCCCAGCTCAAGGAAAAGATTGCTGACGCTCACTTCATCGGCATTCGCTCGCGCACGCAACTGACCGAAGAGATCTTCGATCACGCGAAGAAACTGGTCGCGGTCGGCTGTTTCTGCATCGGTACCAACCAGGTTGACCTCAGCGCGGCCCGCGAGCGCGGTATCGCCGTGTTCAACGCGCCGTACTCCAACACCCGTTCCGTAGCCGAGCTGGTACTGGCCGAAGCGATCCTGCTGCTGCGCGGCATCCCTGAGAAGAATGCATCCTGCCACCGTGGCGGCTGGATCAAGTCCGCCGCCAACTCGTTCGAGATCCGTGGCAAGAAGCTGGGCATCGTCGGCTACGGCTCGATCGGTACGCAGCTGTCGGTGCTGGCTGAAGGTCTGGGCATGCAAGTGTTCTTCTATGACACAGTGACCAAGCTGCCGCTGGGCAACGCCACGCAGGTCAACAACCTGCACGAGCTGCTGGGCATGTCTGACATCGTCACCCTGCACGTCCCGGAAACCGCCGCCACTCAGTGGATGATCGGCGAGAAGGAAATCCGCGCCATCAAAAAGGGCGGCATCCTGATCAACGCCGCGCGCGGTACCGTGGTTGAGCTCGACGCCCTGGCGGACGCGATCAAGGACAAGCACCTGATCGGCGCGGCCATCGACGTTTTCCCGGTGGAGCCCCGCTCCAACGACGAAGAGTTCGAAAGCCCGCTGCGTGGCCTCGACAACGTGATCCTGACCCCGCACATCGGTGGCTCGACCGCCGAAGCGCAAGCCAACATCGGTCTGGAAGTGGCGGAAAAACTGGTCAAGTACAGCGACAACGGTACTTCGGTGTCGTCGGTCAACTTCCCGGAAGTGGCCCTGCCGGCTCACCCTGGCAAGCACCGCCTGCTGCACATCCACGAGAACATCCCGGGTGTGATGAGCGAGATCAACAAGGTTTTCGCCGAAAACGGCATCAACATCTCCGGTCAGTTCCTGCAGACCAACGAGAAAGTCGGTTACGTGGTGATCGACGTCGACGCCGAATACTCGGAGCTGGCGCAAGAGAAACTGCAACACGTCAACGGCACTATCCGTAGCCGTGTTCTCTTCTGAAGAAGCAGCGGCAAGCTTCAAGCTACTAGCGGCAAGTGAACAGCGCTTTTGCTTTACCTTGCCGCTTGCAGCTAGCCACTTGAAGCTGAATTAAAAAAGGGAGCCCCGCAGGGCTCCCTTTTTTTATTTCACGTTGACCGTGATTTTTTCCGAAACGATCGATGGGTCGAACGGCATGTGGCCGCTGTCGCCGAGGATCAGTTGCAAGGTGTGTTTGCCCGGGGCCAGTTTGATCGTGGCTTCGGTCTGCGCCTTGCCGAAATGCATGTGGTGCGCGTCAGTCGGGATCGGCGCGCCTTCGGCCGGCAAATCATCGACGTCGATCAGCAGATGATGGTGGCCGGTGTTCTTGGTGGTGTCACCCGCCGGGGCCAGCGCGATGTTCTTGACGCCGAACTTGACCTTGAATTCCTGCGAGACGGTGGCGCCGTCCTCGGGAGAAACGATGAACACTTCAGCATCCTTCGGCGCCGGTGTCGCCGCACTGGCCAGCACCGAAACACCCATCAGCACACCGGCCAACGCTGCACGTGACAAAAAGCTTTTCATTTTCTTCTCCAGTTTTTCCGTAAAATCCGCACGGTCATGACAACTTCATGACCATTCGTTGTCGAAGGCACTCGACAACCATAGCAAAGCGAGCCTGAATCAGAGCGTCGCGATAATGATTTCAAAGGAGTGACCATGCGCCTGCTGCCTGGCCTGATCTGCCTGCTACCCCTTCTGAGCCCGCTGGCTCACGCCGAACTGATTGATGACGTCAACGACCGTGGCGAGCTGCGCATAGCCCTTGAGGCTAATACACCGCCCTTCAATTACAAGGAGGGCGACACCCTCACGGGGTTCGAGGTCGAGCTTGGGCAACTGATCGCCAACGAACTGGATGTACGCGCCGACTTCATCGTCACCGACGAGGGCGACCTGCTCCAGGGCGTTGAAAGCGGCAAGTACGACGTCGCGCTCAACCACATAGCACTGACACCCGAACTCAAGGATCGTTTCGACTTCAGCGAGCCGTACGGCGAGGTCGACGGGCAGTTGCTGGCGAAGAAGGACGAGACGCCGCGGCCGATGGTGCTGGTGCAGGCGTTGACCGAAGCGAAGCCGAAAGCGGCAGCGCCGGTCGAGCTGGCGATCCCGTTTCAGAAGGGTAATCCGGCATTTCAGGCCAGCCTCAAGAGCGCGCTGCAGCGGATCAAAGACGACGGACGCCTGGCGGCGCTGTCGAAGAAGTGGTTCAACGAACCGTAGGAGCTGCCCCAGGCTGCGATCTTTTGATGTCGATTTTGAAGATCAAAAGATCGCAGCCTCGTTTCACTCGTCAGCTCCTACAGTTGGATTTGCGATGAAGCTTTTAATCGAGTCGGGCCAGGGCCTGCGCGGCTTGCGGCAGCTCAAGCTCACTGAAAACCCGAACCCCATGACGCTTGAGCAACGCCGCCGTCACCCCTTCGCCACTGACTTTAACCCCACTGAAGGTGCCGTCATACGTCAGCAGATTCCCGCAAGAAGGACTGTTGGCCTTGAGCACCGCCACCCGAATGCCGTGCTTTTGCACCAGTTCCAGCGCTTGCCGTGCACCCTCGAGAAACTGCGCGCTGACATCCTCGCCATCGGTAGTGATCACAGCAGCAGTGCCATCCAGCACCTCACCGCCCTGCCCGCCAGGAATCTCCGCCGCCGCCCGCGGCGTCGGCAATCCACCCGCCACCTCAGGACACAACGGCACCACGCGCCCTTCTTCGATCCACTGCTCAAGCAGATCAAACGGCCCGCTCGCACCACCGTCATAACGCACGCGATGGCCCAACAGGCAGCGACTGACCAGGATCTTTTCCATGTTCAGAACGGCTCGTTGCCACGGCGACGGAACCAGCCAGTCAGCGACAGGCGCTCGCGATGGGCCGGCATCACTTCGTGGGGCACTTCGCCGGAGAGAAACACCACCAGGCAGCCGCCGGTCGGCTGTACGTCATGCACACGTTCCTCGCCCAGGTACATGCGCAACTGGCCACCGTCCTCCGGCAACCAGGCCTCGTTGAGGTAGATGACGGCCGAGACCATGCGCCGGTCATCATCGCGAAAGCGGTCGAGGTGCTTGAGGTAAAACGCGCCGGGCGGGTACAGGGCGAAATGGCATTCGAAATCCTCAAGCCCCAGAAACAGACCGCGATTGAGTGCCTCGCGCAGACTGTCCATCAGGCTCAGGTAGCGGTCAGTGGCGTCGGCCTGACCCGGATCGATCCACTGGATGTGATCGCCGCGAATACCCTCGCGAATCTCCGAAAACGGCCCGCGACCGACCGCTGCCGGCGCCAGCTCACCTTCGGCTTCACGTTTACGGCACTCGGCCGCCAGCGCCCGGGTCAGATCGGCGGGCAGGAAGATGTTCTGCTGCGACCAGCCGTGTTCGGCCAGGTCGTCGACAATGCGTAACAGCAGCGGGTGTTCAGAGGATATCGGCATGGCGCGCATAGTATGCCGACGGCAACAAATCCGACAGAGCCACGCAGCGCCTTGCTACGAATTCTCGACAAGTACCGGCACCGCACGGACAATAGTCCGCTGCTGACAGGAGTCCCTATGCGCCGTTTGCTTTTTTCACTGTTGATGTTCTGCGTATTGCCCGCCTGGGCGGACGGCTTTGATCAGTTGTACAAGGTCGCCGGCTGGCCAGAACAACGCGCGCATTTCAACGATGCCCTGAGCGCCGCCCAGCAGCGCTATCAGAACAGCCTGCCGCCTGCGGTGTTTCAGGCGCTGGTCAACAACAGCAATCAACGCTTTGCCGCGCAGGCCATGGATCAGCGTGCCGAAGCGCAACTGCGGCAGAAACTCGCCGACCCGAAACCGGCACTGACCTTCTTCCAGTCACCACTGGGCAAGAAAATCGTCGCCGCCGAATTGCTCGCAACCCGTCGCGATCAACTGGCAAAAAATGCCCAGGGCCTGCCGAAGATGCAGGCAAGCGACAGTCGCTTGCTGATCATCGGCCATCTCGCCCAAGCCCTGCCAGCCCGTGAGGCGGGCGCCGAGGTCAGCCTGGCGATTGCCGGCGTAGCGGCGGACAGCTTGAGTTCGATGATCCCGGGACTGCTCGGCGGTGGACAGGCGCAGGGCATGTTGAACGGTCAGCGCCAGCGGCTGATGGATCAGATCGGCGCCGATCTGAACAACACGTTGCTCTACGTCTATCGCGACTTGTCGGATGAAGAGCTGGAAGAGTTTGCGACGTTTGCCGAGTCGACCGAGGGCAAGGCTTATTACCAGGCGGCGCTGGCGGCGATTCGGGCGGGGTTGGCGGTCGGCCAACCTTAAAAGATCGCAGCCTTCGGCAGCTCCTACATTGAAACGCGTCCCCCTGTAGGAGCTGCCGAAGGCTGCGATCTTTTGATCTTGCCTTAACGCTTCAGAGATTCCGGCCCCTGATCCGCTTGCTCAAGAATTCGAAATACTCCTCACGCATCTCCGCCGTTTCATTGGCCAGGTGATGCCGTGCCTCGGCCAGCAGCAGAATCTGCGGCCGGTCGAACTTCCATTTCAACACCTGCAGATTGTGCTGCCAGTCGACTGTCATGTCCGCCTGCCCCTGAATGATCAGCGGCCGTCGCGGACTTTTTTTCGCGTGCTCGACGCGGATGATCCAGCGCGACAGCGCGCCCACCCATTTCGTCGGCAGGCGCCTTGGCTGTAACGGATCGGCCTGCAGAAACGGCAGGAAATCCGGATCGTTGGAATTCTCGCTAAAGCGTCGCACCACGCCGCGCACAAACGGCCGCAGCAGGTAATAACTCAACTGCGACCAGCCCCACGCCCTCGGTCGCACCAACGGCGCCAGCAAAATCACTTGCCCCTGCGCCGGGCTGTTCTCGCCATGGTTGAGCAGGTGATCGACGACAATCGCGCCACCGGTGCTTTGCCCGCACAAATGCCAAGGCTGCGGCAGCGCGATCGAGTTCGCTTCAGCGAACAGCGCCTGCAACACATCCTGGTATTCAGCGAAATCACGAATGCTTGCCCGTGGCCCGCTCGACAATCCGTGGCCCGGCAAGTCGCAGGCGATCACGGCGAAATCCTGATCCAGCGCCCACTCGATCACATGCCGGTACAGGCCGATGTGATCGTAGTAACCATGCAGCAGAAACAGCGTCGCCCTGACCTTCTCCGGCCACCAGCAATGGCTGACCAGCTCGTAGCCATCGACTTCGAAACGACCCATGCCGCGCCAGACATCGCGCTCGGCGAAGTCGGTCTTGTAGAAGCGCTGATAAGCCTTCGCCTCATCCGATAACGGCTGCCACTCGGCCAATGGCTTGAGGCTCGCGCGTAAATGATCGGGCTCGAAAGTATCAGGCATGCGCACATTCCAAAGCGGTAAACGGACTTTATCGGCCTGCGATATTCATCTGTAGAGGCAGACATGGCAAGCTAGCCGGCCTTTCGAGGATCGAAAACCATGCGTTCGCCCTACCGCACCGCACTGTTCGCCAGCCTGCTCGCGCTGATCTGCGCCGGGGTGCTGTGGGCGGCGTATGACTGGTTTCAGGGCCGCTATCTGCGCGCGTTCAGCGAACATACGGCGGTATTTTCCGGCGACCCGCTGCGCCTGCCGGACAACCTCGCCGGGCCGGGCAATATCCGCCTGGTGCACTTCTGGGACCCGGCCTGCCCATGCAACGTCGGCAATCAACAGCACCTGAGCGAGATGGTCGAACAGTTCGGCCCTCGCGGCGTGGAGTTCTTCGCCGTGCAAAAGCCCGGCAGCCACGGCCAGTTGCCCGCCACCCTCGCCAGCCTGAAAACCATCATCGTCCTGCCCGGCGCCGAACAGATCCCCGCCAGCCCCGCCGTGGCGATCTGGGATCGCAGCGGCAAACTCGCCTACTTCGGCCCGTACAGCGAAGGCCTGACCTGCAACTCCAGCAACAGCTTTATCGAACCGATCCTGCATGCGCTGACGGAAGATCGCCCGGTGAATGCCACGCATACCTTGGCGGTGGGTTGTTATTGCCCGTGGCCGGCGGACGCGAAGTAAGGCATTCCGGACTTTTCAAGGACAGCGCTGCACCGCACAGATGCTCTGTGCTAAATGTTTGCAGCCCGACGGGCGGCCTTTTCGCCTGCACAAGGAGTCACCATGAAGCGTGCGTTGATCGTCGTTGCCTTGCTCATCGTTGTCCTGCTCGGCGCCGCCGGCGGGTATATCTACAGCAAGCAGCCGACGCGCCAGGGCCAGGTCGAGCTGCGCAATCTGCAAGGCTCGGTGACCGTGCGCTATGACGAGCGCGGTGTGCCGCATATCCGCGCCGAGAACGAAACCGACCTCTATCGCGCCCTCGGTTATGTGCACGCGCAGGACCGCTTGTTCCAGATGGAAGCCATGCGCCGCCTCGCCCGGGGCGAGCTGGCCGAAGTGCTCGGGCCGAAACTGCTCGACACCGACAAACTGTTTCGCAGCCTGCGCATTCGCGAGCGCGCGGCCAGTTACGTCGCCAGCCTCGACAAGCAGTCACCGGCGTGGAAGGGCCTGCAAGCCTATCTGGACGGCATCAACCAATATCAGGACAGCCACGCCGCGCCGATCGAATTCGACGTGCTGGGCATCCCCAAGCGGCCGTTCACTGCCGAAGACAGCATCAGCGTCGCCGGTTACATGGCCTATAGCTTTGCCGCCGCATTTCGCACCGAGCCGCTGCTGACCTACGTGCGCGATCAGCTCGGCGCCGATTACCTCAATGTCTTCGATCTCGACTGGCAGGCCAAAGGCGTTCTGGCCACCGATCACACCCGCCACGCACCGGCCCTCGCCGCCGGCGACTGGCAGGACCTCACCGCCCTCGCCCGCCTCAGCGAACAGGCGCTGCTCGACAACGGCCTGCCGCAGTTCGAAGGCAGTAACGCCTGGGTGATTGCCGGCAGCCGCAGCCAGAGTGGCAAGCCGTTGCTGGCCGGCGATCCGCATATTCGTTTCTCGGTGCCGTCGGTGTGGTACGAGGCGCAGCTGTCGGCGCCGGGTTTCGAGTTGTACGGCCATCATCAGGCACTGGTGCCGTTCGCGTTTCTGGGGCACAACCTCGATTTCGGCTGGAGCCTGACCATGTTCCAGAACGACGATCTCGACCTGATCGCCGAGAAGGTCAACCCGGCCAATCCCAATCAGGTCTGGTATCGCGGTCAGTGGACCGACATGCTCGTCAGCGAACAACAGATCAATGTAAAGGGGCAGGCGCCGGTGACGCTCACCTTGCGCCAGTCCCCGCATGGGCCAATCGTCAACGACGCCCTCGGCAGCGCTGCCGGAAAAACACCAATCGCGATGTGGTGGGCCTTCCTCGAAACACCCAACCCGATCCTCGACGGCTTCTACCAGCTCAACCGCGCCGACACCTTGGCCAAGGCCCGCGCGGCAGCGGCCAAGGTGCAGGCGCCGGGCCTGAATCTGGTGTACGCCAACGCCAAGGGCGATATCGCCTGGTGGGCCTCGGCCCTGCTGCCCAAACGTCCGGCCGGGGTGAAACCGGGCTTCATCCTCGACGGCAGCACGCCCGAGGCGGACAAGGACGGCTACTATCCGTTCAGCGCCAACCCGCAGGAAGAGAACCCGGCGCGCGGCTATATCGTCTCGGCCAACTTCCAGCCCGTGTCGCCGACCGGCATGGAGATCCCCGGTTACTACAACCTTGCCGATCGCGGTCAGCAGCTTGACCGTCAGCTCAGCGACAACCGGGTGAAGTGGAGCAACGAGGCCAACCAGAAACTGCAACTGGGCACGGCGACCGGTTACGGCCCGCGTCTGTTGGCGCCGCTGTTGCCGGTGTTGCGTGAGGTGGTCAGTGATCCGGCGCAGCTGAAACTGGTCGAGCAACTGGCGCAGTGGCCGGGCGACTATCCGCTGAATTCGATCAGCGCGACGCTGTTCAACCAGTTCCTCTACGACCTTGCCGATGCGGCGATGCGCGATGAGTTGGGCAATGACTTCTTCGAGACACTGCTGTCGACGCGGGTAATCGATTCGGCGTTGCCACGCTTGGCGGCCAAGGCGGATTCACCGTGGTGGGACAATCGCAGCACGCCGGCCAAAGAAACCCGCGCCGATGTCGTGCGCACGGCGTGGGCGGCAAGCATGGCGCATCTGAAACTGACCCTCGGCGATAACGTGGCCGGTTGGCAGTGGGGCGCGGCGCACACCCTGACCCACGGCCATCCGCTGGGGCAGCAGAAGCCGCTGGATCGCCTGTTCAACGTCGGCCCGTTCGCAGCGCCGGGCAGCCACGAAGTGCCGAACAACCTCTCGGCGAAGATCGGCCCGGCACCATGGCCGGTGACCTATGGACCGTCGACCCGACGCCTGGTGGATTTCGCCGATCCGGTGCATGGCCTGACGATCAACCCGGTCGGCCAGAGTGGCGTACCGCTGGACAGTCACTATGACGACCAGGCCGAGGCGTATGTGGAGGGGATTTATGTGCAGGCGCATTTCAGTGAGGAAGAGGTGCTGGCGAATACGCGCAGCACGTTGAAGCTGCTGCCTGCGCGCAAGCCCTGAAGAGCCCCTCACCCTAGCCCTCTCCCAGAGGGAGAGGGGACCGATTGGGGGATATTCATGAGAAACGCCGACGTGAAAGATTGGCGCCGAATCCATAATCGATAAGGTCTTTCAGGTCGATGTAACACGCCAGACACTGCAGTCGGCTCCCTCTCCCTCTGGGAGAGGGCTGGGGTGAGGGCTTTCGAGCTCAAGCCCGGATCAAACATTCAGCGCAAAATTCATCCGAAACTGCTGCGGCGTCACGCCTAATCTGCGGTTGAACACACTGCGCATATGCTGCGCATCACGAAACCCGCACTGATAGGCCACGGTCTTCAGCGGCGCCGTGGTGCTTTCCAGCATGACCCGCGCCGCATCCACCCGCGCCCGTTCGACAAACTCCGCCGGGGTCACTTTCGCTTCCCGCGCAAACACCCGCGAGAAATTGCGCGCACTCATGTTCGCCGCATTGGCCAGATCGGCGATCGTCAGATCGCCAGTGAGATTGGCCAGCACATACAACTGCACCAGCGCCACCGCTGACGTCGGCTCGGCATGCGGCGTGAGGAACGGGCTGAACTGCGATTGCCCGCCCGAGCGCTGGGTGAACACCACCAGCCGTTTCGCCACACTCAGCGCGACCTCGGCACCGTGGTCGCGCGCCAGCAGGTACAGCGACAGATCGATGCCCGCGGTGACCCCGGCCGAGGTGTAGAGCGCGCCGTCCTCGACATACAGGCGATCCGCCTCGACCCGCGTGGTCGGGCACAACTGCGCCAACGCCTCGGCATCGTTCCAGTGCGTGGTGACAGTGCGCCCCTCGAGCAAACCGGCGCGGGCGAGCATGAACGCGCCATTGCAGATCGAGCCGAAACGCCGGGCGCGGCCACAGGCTTCACGCAGCCAGGCATCGAACGTGGGGCCAAAATCCATGAACGGCAATTGCGGGCCACCGGCGACCAGCAACAGGTCAGGGCTATCCTTTGCTTCGCTGAAGTGGCAGTGGGCATTCAGGCTCATGCCGTTGGAACAGGCCATCGGTCCATGCTCGACGCCGATCACTTGCAAGCGATAGTGATCCTGCGGCGCAAGAAAGCGGTTGGCTTCGGCGAACACGTCCATCGGGCCGCTGACGTCCAGTGACTGCACGCCGGGGAACACCACAATGGCGACGGATTTGTTCATGACTCAAACGTCCTCGATCCTTTGGCAAACACACAAACCCGTGGGAGCGAGCTTGCTCGCGAAGAGGCCAACACACGCAACATAGCTGTCGAATGAGAAACCGCTTTCGCGAGCAAGCTCGCTCCCACATGGGCCATGTCCAACTGGTTGATCGAGCTAACCCTGGCCAGCCCACACCCGACAAGTGAGCTTGGCACGATTTGCAGGTGCAATGGCAAGGATCGCAGCCATGACTCGATTGTTCGCTTGGCGCGCGGGGAACAGACTTTCTCCAGCAGCGCCACGACGGCGTTTTCGACGAGGAAACCGTTATGACCAGCACCATCGCCGGCATCAAGATCCCTGACAGCGCCCTCGTCCGGGCCACCACCGAATACATCCGCGACATCGAATCCGACCTGCTTTATCACCACTCGCGCCGGGTGTTTCTGTTCGGTGCCTTGAGCGGCGAGCGCCAGCAATTGGCCTATAACCCGGAGCTGCTGTATGTCGGCGCGATGTTCCACGACCTTGGTCTGGTCGCAGGTCATCGCAGCGATGACGAGCGCTTCGAAGTGGACGGCGCGAATGCCGCCGCAGCCTTTCTCAAGCCGTACGGGCTGAGCGACGACGACATCGAGCAGGTGTGGCTGTCGATCGCATTGCACACCACGCCGGGCGTACCCAGGCATCTGCGCCCGACCGTCGCGCTGGTCACAGCCGGGGTGGAGATGGACGTGCTGGGCATGGACTACGCGGCGTTCAGCAGCGTGCAGCGCGAAGCGGTGGTGCATGCGCATCCACGTGGGGAAGGTTTCAAGGAGTGCATCATCTGCGCGTTCGCCGATGGCTTGCGTCATCGCCCGCAGACCACGTTTGGCAATGTGAAGACTGATGTGCTGGTGGATCAGGAGCCGGGGTTCAAACCGATGAATTTCGTCGAGGTCATCCGCCAGTCTCCCTGGACTGCTTAAAACCAGATTTGGAATCTGGGCCCTGTGGCGAGGGGATTTATCCCCGTTGGGTTGCGAAGCGACCCCAAAAAAAAGGCCTGCTGCGCAGTCCATCGGGGATAAATCCCCTCACCACAAAAGCCCGCTCCCACATTTTGATTTGGGTTGGCCTCGGGAATGAAACCAACCCGCCGGCTCACACAGTCTGTGGCGCAGGCGCCCGACGTGCGTCCGGTTGCTTCCACGAATCAGCCGCGCTTTCTTCGATGGCTTGCTGGATGGCTTTCTTGCGGGCTTCTTCGGCGCGGCGGCTGAAGAACCAGACGAGGAAGGTCACCAGCGACACCGCCAGCAGAATCAGGCTGGCCACGGCGTTGATTTCCGGTTTCACACCCAGGCGCACGGCCGAGAACACTTCCATCGGCAGCGTCGTCGAACCCGGGCCGGACACGAAGCTCGCCAGCACCAGGTCATCCAGCGACAGCGCGAACGACATCATGCCGCCCGCCGCCAGCGACGGCGCGATCATCGGGATGGTGATCAGGAAGAACACCTTCCACGGCCGCGCGCCCAAGTCCATCGCCGCCTCTTCGATCGACAGGTCCAGCTCACGCAAGCGCGCCGACACCACCACCGCCACATACGCCGCGCAGAACGTGGTGTGGGCGATCCAGATGGTGACGATGCCGCGCTCCTGCGGCCAGCCGATCATCTGCGCCATGGCCACGAACAGCAGCAACAGCGACAGACCGGTGATCACTTCCGGCATCACCAGTGGTGCAGTCACCAGGCCGCCGAACAGCGTGCGGCCCTTGAAGTGGGTGATGCGCGTCAGCACGAACGCGGCCAGGGTACCCAATGCCACCGCAGCAACCGCGGTGTAGCAGGCGATTTCCAGCGAGCGCAGCACCGAGCCCATCAGTTGCGAGTTGTCGAGCAGGCCGACGTACCACTTGATCGACCAGCCACCCCACACCGTCACCAGTTTCGAGGCGTTGAACGAGTAGATCACCAGGATCAGCATCGGCAGATAGATGAACAGCAGACCCAATACCAGCATCAGGCTGGAGAAACGGAAGCGTTTCATTCTTTACCCTCCATTTCCTTGGCCTGACTGCGGTTGAACAGGATGATCGGCACAATCAGGATCGCCAGCATCACCACCGCCAGCGCAGACGCCACCGGCCAGTCGCGGTTGTTGAAGAATTCTTGCCACAACACCTTACCGATCATCAGGGTTTCCGGGCCGCCGAGCAGTTCCGGGATCACGAACTCGCCGACCACAGGAATGAATACCAGCATGCAGCCGGCGATGATGCCGTTCTTGGACAATGGAATGGTGATCTTCCAGAAGCTGTTGAACGTGCTCGAACCCAGATCGGACGCGGCTTCCAGCAGACTCTGATCGTGTTTGACCAGGTTGGCGTACAGCGGCAGGATCATGAACGGCAGGTACGAATAGACAATCCCGATGTACACCGCCAGGTTGGTGTTGAGGATCTGCAGTGGCTCGTCGATCAGGCCCATGCTCATCAGGAACCCGTTGAGCAGGCCGTTGTTGCTGAGGATGCCCATCCACGCGTAGACGCGGATCAGGATCGCCGTCCAGGTCGGCATCATGATCAGCAGTACCAGCACCGTTTGCAGCTCTTTCCGGGCAGTGGCGATGGCATAGGCCATCGGGTAACCGATCAGCAGGCAGAGCACGGTGCTGATAAAGGCCATTTTCAGCGAACCGAGGTACGCCGCGATGTACAACTCGTCGCCGGCCAGCAACGCGTAGTTGCCCAGGTTCAACAGCAGCTGCAGCTTCTGCTCGGCGTAGGTGTAGATCTCGGTGTAAGGCGGGATCGCCACGTCGGCTTCGGCGAAGCTGATCTTCAGGACGATGAAGAACGGCAGCATGAAGAACAGGAACAGCCAGATGAACGGCACCCCGATGACCAGCTGCCGGCCATTGGGGATGATTCGGTTTATACGGCGTTTGAATTTGCGCATGTTCATGAGCGAAGTACCACGCCGCTATCGTCTTCCCACCACACGTAGACCTGATCGCCCCAGGTCGGACGCGCGCCGCGACGTTCGGCGTTGGCGACGAACGACTGCACCAGTTTGCCGCTCGGCAATTCGACGTAGAACACCGAGTGCCCGCCCAGATAGGCGATGTCGTGGACCTTGCCGCTCGACCAGTTGTATTCGCAGGTCGGCATGTCGGCGGTGACCAGCAGTTTTTCCGGGCGAATCGCGTAGGTGACCGACTTGTCCTGCACCGAGGTGCTGATGCCGTGGCCGACGTAGATCTGCCGGTCGAGGTCCTTGCAGGTGATGGTCGCGTGGCCTTCGGCGTCGTCGATCACTTCGCCTTCGAAGATGTTGACGTTGCCGATGAATTCGCAGACCAGACGGCTGGTCGGGGTTTCGTAGATGTCGATCGGGCTACCAATCTGCGCGATCCAACCGAGGTGCATGATCGCGATGCGCTCGGCCATGGTCATGGCCTCTTCCTGGTCGTGGGTCACCATCACGCAGGTCACGCCGACGCGCTCGATGATTTCCACCAGTTCCAGTTGCATCTGCGAACGCAGTTTCTTGTCCAGTGCGCCCATCGGTTCGTCGAGCAGCAACAGCTTCGGGCGCTTGGCCAGCGAACGGGCCAGGGCCACACGCTGACGCTGACCGCCGGACAGTTGATGCGGCTTGCGCTTGGCGTACTGGCTCATCTGCACCAGCTTGAGCATCTCGGCCACGCGGGCGTCGATTTCAGCCTTGGGAATCTTGTCCTGCTGCAGGCCGAAGGCAATGTTCTGCGCCACGGTCATGTGCGGGAACAAAGCGTAGGACTGAAACATCATGTTGATCGGACGGTCGTACGGCGGCATGTCGGTGATGTCGACGCCGTCGAGGAAAATCCGCCCTTCCGTGGGCCGTTCGAAGCCTGCAAGCATCCGTAGCAAGGTGGATTTGCCCGATCCCGAACCGCCGAGCAGGGCAAAAATTTCGCCCTTCTTGATTTCCAGGGACACGTCGTCCACGGCAATCGTCTCGTCGAACTTCTTCGTGACCCGGTCGATTTTGACCAGCACCTGTTTTGGTGTCTGGTCGCCCTCGAGGGCTTTCTTGTAGGCGCCGGAGGCAACTGCCATTTACGAAACTCCCAACAGAAGCAGCAGTTCGCCCCGCAAGACGAACCCTGGATAGTTTGTGCGTTATTTGCCCGACTTGACCTTGGTCCAGCTACGGGTCATCAAACGCTGAATATTGGCTGGCAACTCGGTCGACACGTAGGTCTTGTCGAGGACTGCTTGCGGTGGGTAAACCGCTTCATCGGTGCGAATGGATTGTTCCATCAGCTTGTCCGAACCCGGGTTGGGGTTGGCGTAACCGACGTAATCACTGACCTGGGCGATCACCTCAGGTTTCAGCAAATAGTTGATGAAGGCGTGGGCTTCCTTGACGTTGGACGAATCCTTGGGGATCGCCAGCATGTCGAACCACAGCGCACCGCCCTCTTTCGGGATCGAATAGGCGATGTTGACGCCCTTCTTGGCTTCCTCGGCACGGTTCTTCGCCTGGAAGATGTCGCCGGAGAAACCGATGGCCACGCAGATGTCGCCGTTGGCCAGATCGCCGATGTACTTCGAGGAATGGAAATAGGTCACGTAAGGACGCACCGCGAGCAGCTTGGCGGTGGCCTTTTCGTAGTCCTTGGTGTTGGTGCTGTTGGCGTTCAGGCCCAGGTAATTGAGCATGGTCGGCATCATTTCATCAGCCGAATCGAGGAACGCGACACCGCAGCTGTGCAGCTTCTTGATGTTTTCCGGCTCGAACAGCACGGCCCAGGAATCGATCTTGTCGATGCCCAGCACAGCCTTGACCTTGTCGACGTTGTAGCCGATGCCGTTGGTGCCCCACAGATACGGCACGGCGTAGAGGTTGCCGGGGTCGTTCTGTTCCAGGCGCTTGAGCAGCACCGGGTCGAGGTTGGAATAATTCGGCAGCTGCGCCTTGTCGAGCTTCTGGAACGCGCCCGCCTTGATCTGCTTGCCAAGGAAGTGGTTCGACGGCACGACCACGTCGTAACCGGTGCGCCCGGCGAGCAGCTTGCCTTCCAGGGTTTCGTTGGAGTCGAAAACGTCGTAGACCGGTTTGATCCCGGTCTCTTTCTCGAAGTCGGCCAGGGTCGATTCGCCGATGTAATCGGACCAGTTATAAATATGCACCGTACCGGCGGCCTGGGCTCCGACAGCGATTGTCAGGCCGGCAGCGGCCAGCAGGGCTTTGCGCAAAGAAGAAAATACAGGCAAGTGGAGGTCCTCTAAATGGATTGGGCCCAAGTTGCCCCGCGCTGCATGACAGCCATGGCTGCCCGACAACAAAACCGGCGCGCAACTTACCCTCGAAAAACCGATCCAGCAAAACTTTCTGTCATTTAATTATCCGCTGGCCGCCGCCGCGACGACGACGGCCAGTGGTTGTGGCGACAAACCGGCTTATTTGCCCGATTTGATCTTGGTCCAGCTACGGGTGATCAGGCGCAGTGTGGCGGCGTCCAGATCGCTGATCGCATAGAGCTGTTTCTTCACTTCAGCCGAAGGATAGATGCTCGGGTCGCTGGTGATGTCCTTGTCCACCATAGGCGTCGCCGCCTTGTTGCCGTTCGGGAAACGCACGGCGTTGGTGATGCCGGCCATCACTTGCGGCTCCATCAGGTAGTTCATGAACTTGTAGGCGGCTTCGACGTTTTCGGCATCCTTGGGAATGGCGACCATGTCATAGAAAGTACCGGCGCCTTCTTTCGGAATGGTGTAGGCCAGTTTGACCTTGTCACCGGCTTCCTGAGCGCGGGTCTTGGATTGCTCCAGGTCACCCGAATAACCGACGGCGACGCAGATGTTGCCGTTGGCCAGGTCGGAGATGTACTTGGAAGAGTGGAAGTAGGCGACCGACGGACGGATCTTCAGGAACAGGTCTTCGGCGGCTTTCAGATCAGCCTTGTCCTTGCTGTTGGTCGGCTTGCCCAGATAGTGCAATGCCGCCGGAATCATTTCGGTCGGGGCATCGAGGAAGCTCACGCCGCAGCTTTTGAGTTTCTCGATGTTTTCCGGTTTGAACACCACGTCCCACGAATCGATCTTGTCGATGCCGAGCGCAGCCTTGACCTTGGCCGGGTTGTAGCCGATGCCGATCGAGCCCCACATGTACGGGAAGGCGTGTTTGTTGCCTTGGTCGCTGGCATCGCCAACGGCCTTGAGCAGGTCTTCGTCAAGGTTTTTCCAGTTCGGCAGCTTGGACTTGTCCAGCTCCTGGTAAACGCCGGCCTTGATCTGCTTGGCGAGGAAATTGTTGGAAGGCACCACGATGTCGTAACCGGACTTGCCGGCCAGCAGCTTGGCTTCCAGGGTTTCGTTACTGTCGAAGACGTCGTAGACGACTTTGATCCCGGTGGCTTTTTCGAAGTTGGCCACGGTGTCCGGCGCGATGTAGTCGGACCAGTTGTAGACGTGCAGTACCTTGTCGTCCGCGTGCACCGCACCCGCCATCATGCCCGCCATGGACAGCGCGAGCAGAGTCTTGCCAGCTAGCTTTTTACCTAATGCCTTCATGCGTCATGCTCCAAATTTTTCTTTTTTGAACCACTTTGTTCAGCGGCCGAACCCGGACAACTGGAACCGCGGCTAGTCTGGCAAGATCCGAGGCGGTCTTTCAACAAAAGACCAGCCTTTCTGACTGCTTTGAGCGAGTGCGCCGCAGCTCCCCCGCCCAAAGCCTAGCACCTAGGCCTGTAGCGCACCGAGGGTCAGGTCCAGACACTTGCGTGCTTTTGTAACCAGCTCATCGATCTCGGCTTTGCTGATCACCAGCGGCGGCGCGATGATCATGGTGTCGCCCACCGCGCGCATGATCAGGCCGTTGTCGAAGCAGAACTGCCGGCAGATCATGCCCACGCCCTTGCCTTCGTAACGCTTGCGCGTGGCCTTGTCCTGCACCAGCTCGATCGCCCCCAGCAGACCGACGCCGCGAACTTCACCCACCAACGGGTGATCGTTCAGCTCGCGCAGACGTTTCTGCAAATACGGTGCCGTTTCGTTGTGGGCGTTCTCGATAATTTTTTCGTCGCGCAGGATGCGGATGTTTTCCAGGCCCACCGCTGCTGCCACCGGGTGCCCGGAGTAAGTGAAGCCGTGGTTGAAATCGCCGCCTTCATTGAGCACGGCCACCACCGAATCACGCACGATCAACCCGCCCATCGGGATGTAGCCGGAGGTCAGGCCTTTGGCGATGGTCATCATGTGCGGCTTGAGGTCGTAGAAATCGCTACCGAACCACTCACCGGTACGGCCGAAGCCGCAGATCACTTCGTCGGCAACAAAGAGGATGTCGTACTTGGCGAGGATTTCCTTGATGCGCGGCCAGTAGGTATCAGGCGGAATGATCACGCCGCCGGCACCCTGGATCGGCTCGGCAATAAAGGCACCGACGTTGTCGACGCCGACCTCGAGAATCTTTTCTTCGAGCTGATTGGCCGCCCAGATGCCGAACTCTTCCGGCGACATGTCACCGCCTTCGGCGAACCAGTACGGCTGCGCGATGTGAACGATGCCCGGAATCGGCAGGTCGCCCTGCTCGTGCATATAGGTCATGCCGCCGAGGCTCGCGCCGGCCACGGTAGAACCGTGATAACCGTTCTTGCGGCTGATGATGACTTTCTTGTTCGGCTGGCCTTTGATCGCCCAGTAGTGACGGACCATGCGCAACATGGTGTCGTTGCCTTCGGAGCCGGAACCGGTGAAGAACACGTGGTTCATGCCTTCTGGCGCCACGTCGGCAATCGCCTTGGCCAGTTCCAGTGCCGGCGGGTGTGCGGTCTGGAAGAACAGGTTGTAGTACGGCAGTTCGCGCATCTGTTTGGCGGCGGCATCGGCCAGTTCATCGCGACCGTAACCGATCGCCACGCACCAGAGGCCGGCCATGCCGTCGAGGATCTTGTTGCCTTCGCTGTCCCACAGATAAACGCCCTTGGCGTTGGTGATGATCCGCGGACCCTTTTCTTTCAGTTGCTTGAAGTCGCTGAACGGGGCCAGGTGGTGATCGCTGCTCAGCGCTTGCCACTCACGGGTTTGCGGGTTGTTGCTGGTCATGCCAATTCTCCTTGTTATCGGTGAAGGCGCGACGGCTGGCCGCCGCGCCCGGCGCATCAGACGGCGAAGAGCAGGTACTCACGCTCCCAGGAACTGATCACGCGCTTGAAGTTTTCATGCTCGGCCCGCTTGACCGCGACGTAGCCGGTGATGAAGGTCTTGCCGAGATACTTCTCGATGGTCGCGCTGTTTTCCATACGCTCCAGCGCGTCTTCGATGGTCAGCGGCAGGCGCAGGTTGCGGCGCTCGTAACCACGGCCGACCACTGGCGCGCTCGGGTTCAGGCCCTCGACCATGCCGATGTAACCGCAGAGCAGGCTCGCGGCGATCGCCAGGTACGGGTTGGCATCGGCGCCCGGCAGACGGTTTTCCACGCGGCGGTTCTGCGGGCCGGCATCCGGTACGCGCAGGCCGACGGTACGGTTCTCTTCGCCCCACTCGACGTTCACCGGTGCCGAAGTGTCCGGGAGGAAGCGGCGGAACGAGTTGACGTTCGGCGCGAACAGCGGCAACAGCTCGGGGATCAGCTTCTGCAACCCACCGATGTGGTGCAGGAACAACTGGCTCATCGTCCCGTCTTCGTTGGAGAAGACGTTCTTGCCGGTCTGAATGTCGATGATGCTCTGGTGCAGGTGCATGGCGCTGCCCGGCTCGCCGGTCATCGGCTTGGCCATGAACGTCGCCGCCACGTCGTGCTTGAGCGCGGCTTCGCGCATGGTGCGCTTGAATACCAGAATCTGATCGGCCAGCGACAGGGCGTCACCGTGACGGAAGTTGATTTCCATCTGCGCGGTGCCGTCTTCGTGGATCAGCGTGTCGAGGTCCAACTCCTGCAATTCGCACCAGTCGTAGACGTCTTCGAACAGCGGGTCGAACTCGTTGGCCGCTTCAATGGAGAACGACTGCCGACCGATTTCCGGACGGCCCGAGCGGCCGATCGGCGGCTGCAACGGATAGTCGGGGTCGTCGCTGCGCTTGGTCAGGTAGAACTCCATTTCCGGCGCCACGATCGGCTGCCAGCCCTTGTCGGCATACAGCTTCAAGACTTTCTTGAGGACGTTGCGTGGCGACAGCTCGATCGGGTTGCCTTGCTTGTCGTAGGTGTCGTGGATCACCTGCGCGGTCGGCTCGATCGCCCACGGCACCAGGTACACGGCGTTCTGGTCGGGCCGGCAGATCATGTCGATGTCGGCCGGGTCGAGCAGTTCGTAATAGATGTCGTCTTCGACGTAGTCGCCGGTCACGGTCTGCAGCAGCACGCTCTCGGGCAGACGCATGCCTTTCTCGGCGATGAACTTGTTGGTCGGCGAAATCTTGCCCCGGGTAATACCGGTCAAGTCGCCGATCATGCATTCGACTTCTGTGATCTTGCGGTCTTTCAACCAATCGGTGAGCTGGTCGAGGTTGTTACTCATAAATGCCTCTGGGCTGAGTCTCCTGACGCGATGTCAGGCAATTTTGACGCTTGCGGCGTCGCGTTAAAGGGGGCTTGCTCGCGCAGTGCCGGCTTACGCCTGGCACCGCGCATAGACAATGAAAGAGGAGCTTACCTGCCCTTGACGCTGGCGTTGCATTTCCCGTGCACTTTGCAAACGTGCAGAATCACAAGCATGACGCTGAGTGCGGCACGGGCTTTGGGAGGGAAAGAGTTCTATAGTGAAAGGAGACGCCATAAAGCGGATGCTGTGCCCGACGTCCAGAATATCGGACGCTGCCGTGTTGCCGGATGTTGGCGAGCGTGTCGTCAACAGGCTGCGCGCCTTGCTGGCTGCGCTACGGACGGATTGATCGCCACTGATGTGATGAGCATGCAGACCGGACTGTTGCGAGCAGTCGGTGATGCCGATTAACGGCAGGCGAGACATGAAGCACCCCGGTATTATTGCTGTTATGGGTTTGACCGGAGCTTAGCCTTGTTCATTTTTTTACACAACACCCCCGTAAAAAATACAACACGGCCTGCTCAAGCCCGCAGCCGAGCAACGTTCAAGGTTTGAAAAAACGCCCCAAAGTGCCCCATAAATGCCCTTCAAGCGCTTTTTCGGGGCAAAAAAGGCCTCGCTTGACTTCGGCAGGCCGTTCGGGTTGACTGAAACCAGAAAAGATCAATGATTGATATTTTTAACAACAAAGGTGTTGCATCATGTCGGTACCCCCGCGTGCCGTTCAGCTTAACGAAGCGAACGCGTTCCTTAAGGAACATCCTGAGGTTCTGTACGTTGACCTTCTGATTGCGGATATGAATGGTGTGGTGCGCGGCAAGCGCATCGAACGCACCAGCCTCCACAAGGTTTACGAGAAAGGCATCAACCTGCCGGCCTCTCTATTTGCTCTGGATATCAATGGCTCCACGGTGGAAAGCACCGGCCTGGGCCTGGACATCGGCGACGCCGATCGAATCTGCTATCCAATCCCCGATACCCTGTGCAACGAGCCATGGCAGAAGCGCCCGACCGCGCAGCTGTTGATGACCATGCACGAACTCGAAGGCGATCCGTTCTTCGCCGATCCCCGTGAAGTGCTGCGCCAGGTGGTGACCAAGTTCGACGAGCTCGGCCTGACCATATGCGCCGCCTTCGAACTCGAGTTCTACCTGATCGACCAGGAAAACGTGAACGGCCGTCCACAGCCGCCACGCTCGCCGATCTCCGGCAAACGCCCGCACTCGACGCAGGTCTACCTGATCGACGACCTCGACGAATACGTCGACTGCCTCCAGGACATTCTGGAAGGTGCCAAAGAGCAAGGCATCCCGGCCGATGCGATCGTCAAGGAAAGTGCCCCGGCGCAGTTCGAAGTGAACCTGCACCACGTCGCCGACCCGATCAAGGCCTGCGACTACGCCGTCCTGCTCAAGCGTCTGATCAAGAACATCGCCTACGACCATGAAATGGACACCACCTTCATGGCCAAGCCGTATCCAGGCCAGGCGGGCAATGGTCTGCACGTACACATATCGATTCTGGACAAAGCCGGCAAAAACATTTTTGCCAGCGAGGATCCCGAGCAGAACGCCGCGCTGCGTCACGCGATCGGCGGTGTGCTCGAGACCCTGCCGGCGCAGATGGCTTTCCTCTGCCCGAACGTCAACTCCTACCGTCGCTTCGGCGCGCAGTTCTACGTACCGAACTCGCCGTGCTGGGGCCTGGACAACCGCACCGTGGCGATCCGCGTACCGACCGGCTCTGCCGATGCCGTACGTATTGAGCACCGCGTGGCCGGCGCCGACGCCAACCCGTACCTGCTGATGGCTTCGGTACTGGCCGGCGTGCACCACGGCCTGGTCAACAAGATCGAACCGGGCGCGCCTGTCGAAGGCAACAGCTACGAACAGAACGAACAGAGCCTGCCGAACAACTTGCGCGATGCCCTGCGCGAGCTGGACGACAGCGAGGTGATGGCCAAGTACATCGATCCGAAGTACATCGATATCTTCGTCGCCTGCAAGGAAAGCGAGCTGGAGGAGTTCGAACACTCCATCTCCGACCTTGAGTACAACTGGTATCTGCATACCGTTTAAGCGATTGTAGCTTCAGGAAAAAACGCCGTTGGCTGATTCAGCCAGCGGCGTTTTTTTATGGCCGAACACAAAACCTGTGGCGAGGGGATTTATCCCGTTGGGTTGCGAAGCAGCCCCAAATCCATCCCACTCGGTGCGTCAGGAATACCCGGCTCTCAGGGTTTACGACTGCTGCGCAGCCGAACGGGGCGGTGCGACGTTTCGCTAAATCCCCTCGCCACAGGGTACCGGCAGACAACACCTGAAGCGCCTCGTACAATGCCCGCTGCCCCGCAGGAGACTTCCATGACGCGACCCGCCACCGTCCGCAAACCCCGTGCCCGCAGTCAGGCGCGGATCGATTCGATCCTCGATGCCGCGCGCACGCTGCTGGCGGCCGAGGGCGTGGCGAGTCTGTCGATCTACAGCGTCGCCGAGCGCGCGCAGATTCCGCCCTCCTCCGTGTATCACTTCTTCGCCAGCGTGCCGGCGTTGCTCGAAGCACTGACCGCCGATGTCCACGCAGCCTTTCGTGCGTGCCTGCAAGCGCCGATCGATCACGATGCGTTGCGTGACTGGCGTGACCTGTCGCGACTGGTCGAACAGCGCATGCTGGAGATTTACGACCAGGATGCGGCTGCACGGCAATTGATCCTGGCGCAACACGGCCTGACCGAAGTGACCCAGGCCGACCGCCAGCACGATCTGGAACTGGGCGACCTGATGCACAAGCTGTTCGACCAGCATTTCGAGTTGCCAAGGCTGCCGGACGATGTCGATGTGTTTGCCCTGGCGATGGAACTGGGCGACCGGGTTTATGCACGTTCGGTGCAGCAGCACGGGCAGATCACTCCACGCATGGCCGAAGAAGGAATGCGGGTGTTTGATGCCTATATCGGGTTGTACCTTCCGCCATATTTACCCAAAAGAAATCTCTAGCGAAAGCCGCGCCGCCGAATCCGCGACAGGCACAAAAAACCCCGCAGGGCTCACACCCTCCGGGGTTGTTTTTTGTTCACCGGCTTACAACTTGGCGATCGATACCTCGGTGGATTTCACAAAGGCGATCACTTCGCTGCCGACCACCAGCTCCAGCTCTTTCACAGAGCGGGTAGTGATCACCGAAGTGACGATGCCCGAAGCGGTCTGCACGTCGATTTCCGACAGCACGTCGCCGAGGACGATTTCCTTGATCGAGCCTTTGAACTGGTTGCGCACGTTGATGGCTTTGATAGTCATGGCATTTCTCCTAGGATCGAAATGAGCTGCAAGCGGCAAGCTATAAGCTGCAAGTAAAAGCACCAGGCTTGTTCTTGCGGCTTGTAGCTTGAAGCTGGCAGCTGCTTCATTGCGCCCAGCGCAATTGCGTAGGCAGGGGTGAAACGGGTTCCGGCGCCGGCGGTTCGCCGGGCAGGGACAGAACACGGTTGAGCACTTCGGTTTCCAGTGCGGCGAGGCGATGCGAGCCACGCACCCTGGGGCGCGGCAGTTCGACGTGCAGGTCGAGGCCAACTTCGCCGTCCTCGATGAGGATCACCCGATCGGCAATCGCCACCGCTTCACTGACGTCATGGGTCACCAGCAGCACGGTAAAACCGTGTTGCTGCCAGAGCCGTTCGATCAGTTGCTGCATCTCGATGCGGGTCAGGGCATCCAGTGCGCCAAGCGGTTCGTCGAGCAGCAGCAGACGCGGCTGGTGAATCAGCGCCCGGGCCAGCGCTACGCGCTGCTTCTGGCCACCGGACAATGCCGCCGGCCACTCATTGGCGCGATCAGCCAGACCCACGGCTTCCAGTGCATCCAGCGCTTGCTGGCGCCAGTTGCCCTTGAGGCCGAGACCGACGTTGTCGATGATCCTTTTCCACGGCAGCAGCCGCGCTTCCTGGAACATCAGCCGCGTATCGTCGCGCGCCTGGCTGAGCGGCGCGGAGCCGGCCAGCAGCTCGCCGCCAGTCGGTTGATCGAGGCCGGCGAGCAAGCGCAAGAACGTGCTCTTGCCACAACCGCTGCGCCCGACCACGGCGACAAATTGCCCCGCCGGAATGTGCAGATCGATGTCGCGCAGCACCTGCCGCGCGCCGAAGGTTTTCTGCAGGTTGCGCACCGCCAGCGGAATCCCGCGCAGCAGGCGTGGAGGTTGTTGAGCAGTCATGCCGCACCTCCCTTGGCAACCTGATAGGCCGGGTGCCAGCGCAGCCACACACGCTCAAGTCCACGGGCGGCGAGGTCGGCAAGTTTGCCGAGCACCGCGTAAAGCAGGATCGCCAGCACCACCACATCGGTCTGCAGGAACTCGCGGGCGTTCATCGCCAGATAGCCGATACCGGAGCTGGCCGAGATGGTTTCAGCGACGATCAGGGTCAGCCACATGAAGCCCAAAGCGAAGCGCACGCCAACCAGAATCGACGGCAAAGCACCCGGCAGAATCACCTGCCAGAACAGACTGAAACCGCTCAGACCATAACTGCGCGCCATCTCCACCAGCGCCGGGTCGACGTTGCGGATGCCGTGGTAAGTGTTGAGGTAAATCGGGAACAAGGTGCCCAGCGCCACAAGGAAAATCTTCGCTGACTCGTCGATGCCGAACCACAGGATCACCAGCGGAATCAGCGCCAAGTGCGGCACGTTGCGGATCATCTGCACCGAGCTGTCGAGCAGGCGCTCGCCCCATTTCGACAGGCCGGTGATGAAGCCCAGCACCAGGCCGATGCTGCCGCCGATGGTAAAACCGAGTGCCGCGCGCCAGCCGCTGATTGCCAGGTGTGTCCAGATCTCGCCGCTGCGCACCAGACTGACGCCGGCTTCGATCACCGTCACCGGTGCCGGCAGAATCCGTGTCGACAACCAGCCCGCCGACACCGACAACTGCCACACCGCCAGCAGCAACACCGGCAACGCCCAGGGCGCGAGGCTGTGGATAATTTTCTTCATGGCCGCGCCTCAGCTCTGCGATGCGGCTTTGGGCAGGATGTCGTTAGCGACCATCTCGCCGAACGGGCTGACATAACCGGCGCTCTTCGGCAGTTCCGGGCGTTCGACGTCGAGGTGTGGGAACAGCAACTCGGCCACGCGATACGACTCTTCGAGGTGTGGATAACCGGAGAAGATGAAGGTGTCGATGCCAAGATCGGCGTATTCCTTGACCCGCGCCGCCACAGTCGGGCCATCGCCGACCAGCGCCGTACCGGCACCGCCGCGCACCAGACCCACTCCGGCCCAGAGGTTCGGGCTGACTTCAAGGTTGTCGCGGCTGCCGCCGTGCAGCGCGGCCATGCGTTGCTGGCCGACCGAATCGAAGCGCGCCAGCGAAGCCTGCGCACGTTGGATGGTGTCGTCGTCCAGATGCGAGATCAGCCGGTCCGCTGCCTGCCAGGCTTCGGCGTTGGTTTCACGGACGATCACATGCAGACGAATACCGAAGCGCACGCTGCGGCCGAGCTTGGCGGCTTTGGCCCGGACTTGTGCGATCTTCTCGGCCACCGCGGCCGGCGGCTCGCCCCAGGTCAGGACCATCTCCACCTGCTCGGCGGCCAGATCCTGCGCCGCTTCCGAAGAGCCACCGAAATACAGCGGCGGACGCGGTTGCTGAATCGGCGGATACAGCAGTTTCGCGCCTTTGACGCTGATGTGCTCGCCGTCGTAATCGACGGTTTCGCCTTCCAGCACACGGCGCCAGATGCGGGTGAATTCCACCGAAGCCTGATAACGCTCTTCATGGTTGAGGAACAGGCCATCGCCGGCCAGTTCTTCCGGGTCGCCACCAGTCACCAGATTGAACAGCGCACGCCCGCCGGACAAACGATCCAGCGTCGCTGCCTGGCGCGCCGCGACCGTCGGGGAAATGATCCCGGGGCGCAGGGCGACGAGGAATTTCAGACGCTGGGTCACCGGAATCAGCGAGGCCGCGACCAGCCACGAGTCTTCGCAGGAACGCCCGGTCGGAATCAGCACCCCGCCAAAACCCAGACGATCCGCCGCTTGCGCGACCTGTTGCAGATAACCGTGATCAACCGCGCGGGCGCCTTCGGCGGTGCCAAGGTAATGGCCGTCGCCGTGGGTCGGCAGGAACCAGAAGATGTTGAGGCTCATGGAGTGGTCTCCTTGTGGATTCGAATTACTGGGCTGGGGAGCTTTGGGCCACAGCGGCCGGCGGGGTCCAGATCACATCCTTGATGCTCAACGGCTTGGGAATCAGCTTGAGCTGGAAGAACGTGTCGGCGATTTTCTGTTGCGCGGCGACCACTTCCGGGGTCAGGAACAGCGCACCGTAGCCCTGGCGTTTCACCGAGGTCAGGGTGATGTCCGCCGGCAGGCCAAGCAGTGGCGCGACCTGTTGCGTCACGTCTTCGGGATTGGCTTGCGACCATTCACCCACCGCGCGCACTTCTTCGACGAGGGTCTTGATCACCTCGGGATTTTTCTGCGCGTAAGGTTTGGTCGCGAGGTAGAACTGATGGTTGTCGACGATGCCTTTGCCGTCACGCAGGGTGTGCGCTTGCAGTTGTTTCTCGGCAGCGGCCTGGTACGGATCCCAGATGACCCAGGCGTCAACGCTGCCACGTTCGAACGCAGCGCGGGCATCGGCCGGCGGCAGGAACACGGTCTGAATATCGCTGTACTTGAGGCCGGCGTCTTCCAGTGCACGCACCAGCAGGTAGTGCACGTTGGAGCCTTTGTTCAGGGCGACTTTCTTGCCCTTGAGATCGGCCACCGATTTGATCGGCGAGTCTTTCGGCACGAGGATGGCTTCGCTGTTCGGCGCTGGCGGTTCGTAGGCAACGTAGAGCAGATCAGCGCCGGCAGCTTGAGCGAAAACCGGTGGGGTTTCGCCGGTCACACCAAAGTCGATTGAGCCGACGTTGAGGCCTTCGAGCAGCTGCGGGCCGCCGGGAAACTCAGTCCATTGCACGTCGACGCCTTGCGCGGCGAGGCGTTTTTCCAGCGTGCCCTTGGCTTTGAGCAGCACCAGTGTGCCGTACTTCTGATAACCGATCCGCAATGTCTCGGCTTGAGCTTGGGTGATGGCGCCGAAGGTGACAGCCGCAGCAAACAGAGCGACCAGACCACGACGCAAAAATACAGTGCGCATAGCGCTCTCCTTTTTGCTGTTGGGTTTTGGCTGCACCTGCTTGCCCGTTGGCGGGCGAGTAAGGCCAGTACTTCAAATTTCGATAAGGCTTAAATGCTCCAGCGAGCACTCAACAAACGTTCGTTCAGCAGGCCCGGCTCCAGCGGTTTCGGCCGGCGCGCCATGGCACCGATGAACTGGTCCAGGGCCTCGTGCAAGCGCTGCTCCAGGGCCGGCGCCAGTTGCGCGGTGGCACTGCCTTCGCCATAAGCGATCTGGCTGTCCTCGGCGAAAATGCCCTGAAGCATTTCCTGGGCCTTGAGTGCCGACAGCACAGGCTTGAGCGCGTAATCGACCACCAGCATGTGGGCGATGCTGCCGCCCGTGGCCATCGGCAAGACAATCTTGTGGTTCAAGGCGCGCTCGGGGAGCAGATCCAGCAGGGTCTTCAGCGCACCGGAAAACGAGGCCTTGTACACCGGTGTGGCGATCAGCAGGCCATCGGCGTTTGCTATCTGTTGCAGCAGGTCGAGGACCTTCGGGCTGTCGAAGCGCGCGTGGAGCAGATCCTCGGCCGGGAAGTCCCGCACCTGATAACTCACCACTTCCACCCCTTGCTGTTGCAACCAGCGTTGCGAACGCTCCAGCAGCACCCCGGAACGGGAGCGCAGGCTGGGGCTGCCACCGAGTGAGACGACCAGCATTGCAGATTCCTTTAAGCGTTACGGGCGATTCGCAGGCTGCGATCTCGCTTCAATGGCAGTGACCTTACCAGCTGATTTATATATCCATAAATCATATTTATTCATTTGGTTATGCGTTTTGGAGATATACCATCCAGCAAGATCCAGGCGAAAAAAAGGCCGTCGGAACGGCCGAAATTCCCCTGCGTTGTAGTCACACGAAGATCGTTCCCACGCTCTGCGTGGGAATGAATCCATGGACGCTCCGCGTCCACTGTGACGCGGAGCGTCACGGGCAGCATTCCCACGCGGGAGCGTGGGAACGATCATTGGGAAGGTTATTTGTTCGGCTGCGGCGTCAGGCGCAGGTACGGCTTCACCGCGCGATAGCCTTTGGGGAAGCGCTGCTTGATTTCGTCCTCATCCTTGAGCGACGGCACGATCACCACCTCTTCACCGTCCTGCCAGTTGGCCGGGGTGGCGACTTTGTAATTGTCGGTGAGCTGCAGCGAATCGATCACCCGCAGAATCTCGTGAAAGTTGCGCCCGGTGCTCGCCGGGTAGGTGATGGTCAGGCGGATCTTCTTGTTCGGATCAATGACGAACAGCGAACGTACCGTCAGGGTGTCGTTGGCGTTCGGGTGGATCAGGTCGTAGAGATCGGAGACCTTGCGATCGGCATCGGCCAGGATCGGGAAGTTGACGATGGTGTTCTGGGTTTCGTTGATGTCCTCGATCCACTTGTGGTGCGAGTCCACCGGGTCGACCGACAGCGCGATGGCTTTGACGCCGCGCTGGCTGAATTCATCCTTGAGCTTGGCGGTGAAACCCAGCTCGGTGGTGCACACCGGAGTGAAGTCCGCCGGATGGGAAAACAGCACGCCCCAGCTATCGCCCAGCCATTCGTGGAAACGAATCTTGCCGGCGCTGGAGTCTTGTTCGAAATCGGGGGCGATGTCGCCGAGTCTGAGGCTCATGGTGCTGCTCCTGATGAGGGATGGGAGACAACAACTGTAGCTCGGGATCAATCAGCGTGAAAAAGAATAAATAAGTAGATATCTAGATGATTAGGGAATATTAAAGATCTGTTCATTGGACACCGACCTGCATCGCGACGAACATCCAACGCAAGGTTCGAGAAGGCCTTGAGTTGCAGCAAAGAGGGAAATCGAGAAGGGCTTACGGGGGTGAGCCTGACTCGAAACGCAAAAGCCCCGTCCGGCGCGATGCCGGACGGGGCTTTTTTTGCTTCAGTTACTTGGTCGAGCTGTTACAGCAGCGGGATCGAGTAGCTGAGGATCAGGCGGTTTTCGTCCTGGTCGCGTTGACCGGCGATGTCGTTGCGCCACGTAGCGTTTTTCCACATGAAGCCGACGTTCTTCAACGGACCTTCCGGAACAACGTACGCCACGGTCAAATCGCGTTCCCACTCGGAGGCGCCATTCGAGGTTTGCACACGACTACCGTAGGTATCAATGTTGTCGCCGCGCAGATAAACCATGCCAGCGGTCAGGCCTGGCACGCCAACTTTGGCGAAATCATAGGAGTAGCGTGCCTGCCAAGTGCGCTCGCCGGCACGGTTGAACTTCTGGATCTGCATGTCGGTGATGGTGTAGTTAGACGAGCCGTCACCCTGGTTCAGCCAAGGGAAGTCGCTGCTGCCGTTGCTCACCTGATAGCCGCCACCAAAGGTGTGACCGGCAACGGTGTAAAGGAACAAGCCGCTGTACAGGTTGTTGTCGACCTTACCTTTGCCGTTACCAAGCGTACTGTTGCCGTACGCACCGTTGCTGAAGTAGTCCGAATCGTTGCCATTGCGGCCGTCATCGGAGCTATTGAAGTACCGGAAGTCGGACTTCAACACACCTGGGCCAATCGACCAGTTATGCACCAGACCCAGGAAGTGTTGCTTGTAGAAGTTTTCCAGGTTGCCGTAGTAGTACTGGGCCGTCAGATCCTTGGTGATTTTATAGTCACCACCGGCGTAGATGAACTTGTTGCTGTTTGTGGTGCGCGCAGTTGCGCCACCGATCGACAGCTGTTCATTGTTGCTGGAGTTACGACCTTTCACGTGCTCGATCTGGCCACCGACCAGCGTCAGGTCCTTGATATCGCCGGAAGTAATCTGGCCACCCTGCCAGGTTTGCGGCAGCAGACGACCGTCGTTGGTGACGATGACCGGGTTCTTCGGCTGCAAGGTACCCAGCTTCAGCTCTGTCTGGGAAATCTTGGCTTTAGCCGTCAGACCCAGGCTCGAGAAGTTATCAACAGCTTCGCCATTGGATTTGCTTGGGAATACAGTTCCGCCGTACGAAGTCGAGGTCGCACCGTTGGTACCACCGCCCGAATCCAGGCGAACGCCCAGCAGACCGATAGCATCGATACCAAAACCTACGGTGCCTTGGGTGTAGCCGGAGATGAAGCGCAGATCGAAGCCTTGGCCCCATTCTTCGTTCTTGCTCTGCACACCGTTACGCTTGTTAGCGGGACTATTGGCAGCGCTATCACGGTTATCGTTGTTGATATAGAAGTTACGCAGACCCAGAGTAGCCTTGCTGTCTTCGATGAAACCGGCGGCGCCTGCCTGCTGCGCCATAACCCCAACGGCCACAGCCAGGGCCAAGGTGGACTTGTTCATGTATCGCTCCTCTCGTTCTAATTCTTGTGTTCCTGGTTCGGGGTCGATTTGCCCTGAATCCTAAGATGCGCGATTAGCGCCAGACCGTGACTGCCAAGTCAATCGTAACCTTGTGTGTCTACGACCATCGTCTAATCGCCAGTGATTGGGTCCCTGCAGCGTAAAGACTTCCTGATAATCCCAAAAAGAATTTATTCATCCTTTTTCATACCATTTGGACATATGGCCCATTAATGGCCCTTTGCGCCGGGAAACAGCGTATCGGCGCCTAAGCTCATTCCTAAATGGTATTTGTTGACCTTTTTTTAGATCGATTAGCTTTGCCTTGCTCCCAACACGGCAAATCCCATCGAAAAGGCGACGCATCATGGCGAAACGCGCACTATCAAGTCAATTTGTTACAGTTTGTGTGTCGGCACTGTTTTCTTTTTCCACACATGCCGCCGGTCTGACGGTCGGCTACCAGACCGGGATCGATCCGAGCAAAGTGCCGCAGGCCGATGGTGTCTATGAAAAAACCATCGGCGAGAAGATCGACTGGCGTCGTTTCAACAGCGGCCCGGAAGTTGTCACTGCCATTGCTTCTGGTGACGTGCAGATCGGCAACCTTGGCTCAAGCCCACTGGCAGCAGCTGCTTCACGCAATCTGCCGATCGTGGCGTTTATCGTTTCGGCGCAGATTAATGCCGCCGAAGCCTTGGTGGTGCGCAACGGCAGCGGCATCGACAAACCGCAGGACCTGATCGGTAAAACCATCGCCACACCGTTCGTGTCGACCTCGCACTACAGTCTGCTTGGGGCGTTGAAGCACTGGGGCCTGACTACCTCGCAAGTCAAAGTGGTCAATCTGCAACCGGCCGAGATTGCCGCCGCCTGGAAGCGAGGCGACATCGACGGGGCGTTTGTCTGGTCGCCGGCACTGGGCGAGATCCGCAAGACCGGCAAGACCCTGACCGACGCCGCCCAGGTCGGCCAGTGGGGTGCGCCGACTTTCGAAGTCTGGGTGGCGCGCAAAGACTTTGCCGAGAAGCATCCCGAGGTCGTGGCCAAGTTTGCCAAGGTCACCCTGGAGTCGTTCGCTGATTACGCCGCACACAAAGACAGCTGGACTGCCGACTCGGTGCCTGTGCAGAAAATCGCCAAATTGACCGGTGCCAACGCAGCAGATGTGCCGGAACTGCTGGCCGGTTCGGCGTTCCCGGATGCCAAGGCGCAGCAAACCACGGCGCTGCTGGACGGCGGCACCGCCAAGGCCATTGCCGAAACGGCGAAATTCCTGAAGGAACAAGGCAAGGTCGAGACGGTGCTGCCTGATTATTCGCCGTACGTCAGCGCCAAATTCATCACTGACTGAATGCAGAACCCTGTGGTGAGGGTATTTATCCCCGCTGGGTCGCGTAGCGACCACCTATGTTTTCACTTGGAAACGCTAGGGGACTGCTGCGCAGTCCAGCGGGGATGAATCCCCTCGCCACAGACCTCGCTGTTGTTCAGAGGGTCTTTTCGAAGATCTTCGAATTGCGCTGATAGTTGTACAGCGACGCCCGCGCCGCTGGCAGGCGTTCGACGGTGCTTGGCTCGAACCCGCGCTCGCGGAACCAGTGCGCGGTGCGCGTGGTGAGTACGAACAGGGTTTTCAAACCCTGCGCCCGCGCGCGGGTTTCGATGCGCTCGAGCAATTCATCGCCGCGACCGCCATGGCGATACTCCGGATTCACCGCCAAGCACGCCAGTTCGCCGGCATCGGAATCGGCAATCTGATACAGCGCCGCACAGGCGATGATCATGCCTTCGCGCTCGACCACGCTGAACTGCTCGATCTCGCGCTCCAGCACTTCCCGCGAGCGGCGCACCAGAATGCCCTGCTCTTCCAGCGGACTGATCAGGTCGAGCAGGCCGCCGACGTCTTCAATCGCCGCCTCGCGCACCAGTTCGAATTGCTCCTGCGCCACCAGCGTACCGCCACCGTCACGGGTGAACAGCTCGGTCAGCAGTGCGCCGTCTTCGGCGTAACTGACGATATGACTGCGCGCCACGCCGCCACGGCAGGCTTCGGCGGCGGCATCGAGCAACTCCGCTTGATAGTTGCTCATGCCCAGACGCTGCAAATGTGCCGGCACTTGTTGCGGGCGCAGTTCGCGCACCAGTTTGCCGTTTTCGTCGATCAGGCCGAGCTCGGCGCCGAACAACAGCAGCTTGTCCGCGCCCAGATCAATCGCGGCGCGGGTGGCGACGTCTTCGCAGGCAAGGTTGAAGATTTCGCCGGTCGGCGAATAGCCCAGCGGCGACAGCAATACGATCGAGCGTTCATCGAGCAGGCGATTGATGCCCTTGCGGTCAACCCGACGCACTTCACCGGTGTGGTGATAGTCGACACCTTCCAGCACACCGATCGGCCGCGCGGTGACGAGGTTGCCGCTGGCCACGCGCAGGCGCGAGCCCTGCATCGGCGACGAGGCCATGTCCATCGACAGCCGCGCTTCGATGGCGATGCGCAACTGGCCGACCGCATCGATCACACACTCAAGCGTTGCGGCATCGGTGATGCGCATGCCGTGATGGTAATGCGGGGTCAGGCCACGGGCGGCGAGGCGGGTTTCGATCTGCGGGCGCGAGCCGTGCACCAGCACCAGACGCACGCCCAGACTGTGCAGCAAGACCAGGTCGTGGACGATATTGCCGAAATTCGGATGCTCGACGCCGTCGCCGGGAAGCATGACGACGAAGGTGCAATCGCGGTGGGCATTGATGTAAGGAGACGCGTGGCGAAGCCAATTGACGTATTCGGGCATGAACCTGGGCCTGTAATAAAGAGCAGCCGAAAAAAGGGGCGAAACGAAAAACGCACAGCGGGCTGATGGTTATCGTCGGAACAGGCTTGGCGACACGCGCGCTCTCCTCATGAATACGGGTTGTGGTGCAGGCAATTTACCGGGTTGATGCAAGACATTTAACCCTGTGGGAGCGAGCCTGCTCGCGAAAGCGGTGGATCAGGTTCATCAATCGCGACTGACAAAACGCTTTCGCGAGCAGGCTCGCTCCCACACAGGGCCGTCATCGTTCGTCTGTCGTCAGGCAGTAATGTTCAATCAACTGCCGAATCAGATGCACGGTAGGCTGCAAACGTGACATTTCAAGGTACTCGCCGGGCTGATGCGCGCAGGCAATGTCGCCGGGGCCGAGGACGATGGTTTCGCAGCCGAGGCGCTGAAGATAAGGCGCTTCGGTGCCGAACGCTACTGCTTCGGCGCGATGGCCGGTGAGCTTTTCAGCGATGCGCACCAGTTCGGCATCTTCGGACTGCTCGAACGGCGGCACTTCCGGGAACAGCGGTTTGTAGTCGATCTTCACTTTGTGCCGCTCGGCCACCGGGTTGAGCTTGCGCAGGATTTCCGCACGCAGCAGGTTCGGGTCCATGCCCGGCAGCGGGCGCAGGTCGAACTCCAGCGAGCACTGGCCGCAGATGCGATTGGGGTTGTCGCCGCCATGAATGCAGCCGAAGTTCATCGTCGGTTGCGGCACGCTGAACTGTGGATTGCTGAATTCGCGCTGCCACAACAGGCGCAAACCACGCAGTTCGCCGATGGCATCGTGCATCGCTTCAAGGGCGCTGTGGCCCAGACGCGGATCCGACGAGTGGCCACTCTGCCCGAGGATGTCGATGCGCTCCATCATGATGCCTTTGTGCATGCGAATCGGCTTGAGCCCGGTCGGCTCGCCGATCACCGCCGCGCGGCCCAGCGGTTGCCCGGCCTCGGCCAGCGCGCGGGCGCCGGACATCGAGCTTTCTTCGTCGCAGGTGGCGAGGATCAGCAGCGGTTGCTTGAACGGCTGATCGAGCAGCGGCCGTACGGCTTCGATGATCAGCGCGAAGAAACCCTTCATGTCGCAGCTGCCCAGCCCGACCCAGCGGCCATCGATTTCAGTGAGCTTCAGCGGGTCGGTCTGCCACAACGCGTCGTCGTACGGCACGGTGTCGCTGTGCCCGGCCAGCACCAGGCCGCCGGGGCCGCTGCCGAAACTGGCGAGCAGATTGAATTTGCCGGGGCTGACCTGCTGGATATCGCAGCTGAAACCCAGGTCACCGAGCCAGCCCGCCAGCAGATCGATGACGGCGCGGTTGGACTGGTCCAGGTTCGGTTGGGTACAGCTGACCGATGGCGCGGCAATCAGCGCGGCGAACTGGTCTTGCATGGACGGCAATGGCATCACTGACTCCAGGTCCCGGATTGAGGCCCACTATAGAACCATCCGGCGCGCGGAATAAACCGCCGCAGGGCGTAGGAAGTTTGACTCCTGTACACTGCACGGCCTTGGCAGCCACCCATTCCCCCGGCTGCGCTCCCGATTCTGGATGTTCCGGCCATGCAAAAAGAAACTGAAATCAAACTCCGCGTCAGCCGCGAAACCCTCGCTGCCCTGCGCGAGCACCCGCTGCTGAAGAAACGCAACAAAAGTGGCTGGGAACGCCGTGAGTTGATGAACCAGTACTTCGACACCCCCGAGCGCGACCTCGCCCAGGCCAAAGTCGCCCTGCGCCTGCGCAAGGACGGTGACGAAGTGATTCAGACCCTCAAGACCCGTGGCCAGAGCGTCGCCGGTCTGTCCGAGCGTAACGAGTACGACTGGAAACTGGCGAAAGCCAAGCTCGACGTAAAAAAACTCGACGGCGAATGCTGGCCCGAGGCACTGGCCGAGCTGGACAAGAAAACCCTCAAGCCGATCTTCACCACCGATTTCGTCCGCGAGCGCGCCGAAATCGCCTGGGGCCGTGGCAAGACCAAAGTGGTCATCGAAGCCGCGTTGGATCTCGGTCACGTAGTGGTCGGCAAGCAGAAGGAAGAAATCTGCGAGCTGGAACTGGAACTGCGCGAAGGCGAGCCTGCCGCGCTGCTGGAACTGGCTGCCGAACTGGCCGAAACCCTGGCGCTGATGCCGTGCGATATCAGCAAGGCTGAGCGCGGTTATCGTCTGCACGACGCCAACAGCTACTCGCTGAGCCTGCCAGCGCCGCAGCTGACCAGCGAAACCCGTCTCGACGACGCCTTCGCCGCGTTGAGCTGGCATCTGCTCGGCAGCAGCCAGCGTCTGGCCGAACAATATCGCTTCAACGGCCACTGGCGTCTGCTGCAGGACTGGGTCGAGAACCTCGCGGAAATGCGCGCCCTGCTCAGCAGCCTCGGCCAGGCGGCGCCGCGTCAGTCGACCCACGATTTGCGCGTGGCCCTCGATGCTTTGCTGGAAGACTGGCGCCCGTTGGTGCAGGTCGGCATCGAGGACGAAGACGTGCGCAAGGCCGCGCCTGAGCAGTTCCTCGAAGAGCTGGAAGACCCGCGCTGGGGCCAGTTCTCGCTGAACGCTTCACGCTGGCTGCTGGCGCGCACCTGGACCGCCGACCGCAACACCCGTGGCAACCGTCAGGGTGACGCGCAATTGCACAGCTGGTTGCCGCGTCTGCTGGGCGAAGAAGCCACTGCTCTGCAGCTGCAACGCTATCAGCAGCAACCGGAAGACCTCGCTGAGCAACTGCCGCGTATCGAACGCATTCAGGTCTGGTTGCACCATGCGCGCAACGTGCTGGACATCCCGGAAATGGATCGTCTGTACGGTGAGCTGAACAAACTGGCGCAACTGGCCAACGAGCCGACCATCACCGACGAACTGCTCGATGCACGCAAGCATCAGGCGATTGCGGTGTACCAGAATCGCGCCTGGAAAATCCTCCTGCGCAGCTAAACACCTTCCCACCTGATCGTTCCCACGCTCTGCGTGGGAACGCCTCAATGGACGCTCTGCGTCCGCTTTGGGACGTAGAGCGTCCCGGGCTGCATTCCTTTGCTGCGCGTGGGAACGATCAAGCGGGGACTGTTGCGCAGCCCAGCGGGGATAAATCCCCTCGCCACGAAGGCCATCCGCACTAGACCGGCAGGCTGGTGGTGGACTTGATCTCCGACAGCGCCACGATCGAATTCACTTCCTGTATCCCCGGCACCAGCGACAGCTTCTCGAAAAAGAACCGCTCGTACGCCTCGATATCCGCCGCGACAATGCGCAGCATGAAATCCACCGCCCCCATCAGCACATAACACTCCAGCACTTCCGGAAAGCCGCGAATCGCCTCGGTGAATTCAGTGAAGTTCGAACGCCCATGAGCGTTGAGTTTGATCTCGGCAAAGATCTGCGTGTTCAGGCCGATCTTCTTGCGATCCAGCAAGGTCACCTGGCCGCGAATGATGCCCTCCTCCTTCATCCGCTGAATCCGCCGCCAGCACGGCGATTGCGACAAGCCGACCTGCTCGGCGATCTGCGCGCTCGACAGCGAAGCGTCTTCCTGGAGCAAGGCGAGGATCTTGCGGTCGTAGGCGTCCAGCTCGCTGTGCATAAAAAATCCTCAAAGATCAGCTTTCACGAATCAACTCTTTCGATAAATCCGTTCAGACGCCGATCATAGCCAAGAAATACCCCGCACCGAATGTAAAAATTTCTCCAGTGATTTTGGAGACTCGCCATGCCGCACCTTGAAGCCGTGAACAGCGCCCCCACCCGCGCCGATGTCTGGAACGTCAACAACGCCCACTGCCTGGCGCAATACCGGATCCTCGCCGAGGCCGAGCCGGATCTGCTGGTGCGCGTGTTGAATCTGTTCGCTTTGCAGTTTCTGACCCCGGAGCAGGTCAACGTCCAGCGCCAGGACGATCTGCTGTCGATCGATCTGCTCATGAGCGGCCTGAGCTGGCATCGCGCGCAAGTGATCGCGGAGAAACTGCGCAACCTGATCAGCGTCTGCGCGGTGCACCTGCACAATGCTGACGCGGCGTGGCAGGCGCCCGCCCAGGCGGCCGGCTGACAAATCCGGCAACGGCTTCGTCGGGTAGTGGCCCAACGGTCAGCGGGGCCACGACTATCCTTTTGCGCATGACGCTTAAAAAGGAAAGCCGCATGTCCGTTCAATTTGTCACTCAGGACCGCTGGCTGGACCTCAACGATGTATTACGGGAACTGGTCGCCCAAGGCTTCATCTGCCAGGACGCGGCGGAACAGGCGCTCAATGCCCGCCGTCGCCATGCGGCTCACGGGCAGATGCATCCGCTGGAATTCATCGCCAGCCAGCAACTCGACGACCTCAGCCGTCCGGGCAAACATCTGGATCTGGAAAGCCTGACCCTGTGGCTGGCGCAACAGGCCGGTCAGCCGTATTTGCGCATTGATCCGCTGAAAATCAATGTCGCGGCGATCACGCCGCTGATGTCCTACGCCTTCGCCCAGCGCCACAAGATTCTCGCCGTCGCCGTGGACCGCGACTCGGTCACCGTGGCCAGCGCTCAGCCCTACGTCAGCGGTTGGGAAGCTGACCTGACCCACGTATTGAAGCTGCCGATCAAACGGGTCGTGGCCAACCCGGTCGACATCCAGCGCTTCAGCGTCGAGTTTTTCCGGCTGGCCAAATCGGTCAGCGGTGCCAGCAATGCCGACGCCCAGAGCGGCAATCTCGGCAACTTCGAACAACTGCTCAACCTCGGCGCCAGCGACCAGGAGCCGGACGCCAACGACGCGCACATCGTCAACATCGTCGACTGGCTGTTCCAGTACGCCTTCCAGCAGCGTGCCAGCGATATCCACATCGAACCGCGCCGTGAGCACGGCACCGTGCGCTTTCGCATCGACGGCGTGTTGCACAACGTCTATCAATTCCCGCCGCAGGTGACCATGGCGATTGTCAGCCGCCTGAAAAGCCTTGGCCGCATGAACGTCGCGGAAAAGCGCAAACCCCAGGATGGCCGGGTCAAGACCAAGACCCCGGACGGCGGCGAAGTGGAGTTGCGTCTGTCGACCTTGCCGACAGCGTTCGGCGAAAAGATGGTCATGCGGATTTTCGACCCCGAAGTGCTGCTGAAGAATTTCGATCAGTTGGGTTTCAGCGCCGACGACCTGCGCCGCTGGCAAGACATGACCCGCCAGCCCAACGGCATCATTCTGGTCACCGGGCCGACCGGTTCGGGCAAGACCACCACCCTGTACACCACGCTGAAAAAACTGGCGACGCCGGAGGTCAACCTCTGCACCATCGAGGACCCGATCGAAATGGTCGAGCCGGCCTTCAACCAGATGCAGGTGCAGCACAACATTGAGCTGACTTTCGCCGCCGGGGTGCGCGCGCTGATGCGACAGGACCCGGACATCATCATGATCGGCGAGATCCGCGATCTGGAAACTGCGGAAATGGCGATTCAGGCCGCGCTCACCGGGCACTTGGTGTTGTCCACCCTGCACACCAACGATGCGCCGAGCGCCATCAGCCGTTTGCTCGAACTCGGCGTGCCGCATTACCTGATCAAAGCGACCGTATTGGGCGTCATGGCTCAGCGTCTGGTGCGCACTTTGTGTCCGCACTGCAAGGCGCCGCTGACGCTCGAGGATGAAGACTGGCAAACCCTGACCCGGCCCTGGCAGGCGCCGCTGCCGAGCAATGCGCAACGGGCGATCGGTTGCCTGGAATGCCGCGACACCGGCTATCGCGGGCGCGCCGGGGTCTACGAAATCATGCAACTGAGCGACAGCCTCAAAGCGCTGATCACCCCGGATACCGACCTCACCGCGATCAGGCGTCAGGCCTTCAAGGAAGGCATGCGCAGCCTGCGCCTGTCCGGTGCGCAGAAAGTTGCGGCGGGGCTGACCACGGTGGAGGAAGTGCTGCGGGTGACACCGCAAAGTGAGTTGAAATAATTCAGCACGGAACTGGATCGGGGATCGGCTATCCAACGCCGTAGTCAATCCCAGGAGTCACCTCATCATGCGTCTCAAACTCGCTGTCGCCACCTTGGCCCTGCTGTCGCTTCCCGTTGGTTCGGCCATGGCGGACAGCTTTTGGCGTAACGTCATCTCCTCCGGTGCCACCACCGGCTCGACCTACCTGACGTTCAAGGATCACAAGCTGATCGTCGCCGCCCAGGACGACGCCGGCAGCTTCGTCGCCAGCGACGGCGGCATCCGTGGCCCGTACCTGGAAGCAGCCATGCAGAAAGTCCGCGCCGACAACCCTGGCCTGCAGGCTTCGGACATGGAACTGGCGAACGCGATTCTGGCGAAGAACGCCGTGGCGTCCGAGTAAGCCTCGCACCCTCAAAAATGCCGCTCGATCGAGCGGCTTTTTTTTGCGCCAGAATCAAAAGATCGCAGCCTTCGGCAGCTCCTACAGTAGGAATGCATTCCAAAGGTAGGAGCTGCCGAAGGCTGCGATCTTTTGATCTTCAGCGGTAATCATCCACCGGGACACAGGCGCAATACAGATTGCGATCGCCATAAACGTTATCCACCCGATTCACCGCCGGCCAATATTTGTGCAAGCGTGTGTGCGCATCCGGGGTGATGGCCTGTTCGATGCTGTAAGGCCGTTCCCAGATCCCAGTGACATCGGCCAAGGTATGCGGCGCGCGTTTGAGCGGATTGTCTTCGCCCGGCCAGTTGCCCTTCTGCACTTCATTGATCTCGGCGCGAATGCTCAGCATCGCCGCGATGAAGCGGTCGAGTTCTGCCTTGGATTCGCTCTCGGTCGGCTCGACCATCAACGTACCCGGTACCGGGAAGGACATGGTCGGCGCGTGGAAGCCGTAATCCATCAGCCGCTTGGCGACGTCTTCCTCGCTGATGCCGGTCTGCGCCTTCAGCGGGCGCAGATCAAGAATGCATTCATGCGCCACACGACCATTGCGCCCGGTGTAGAGCACCGGGAACGCGCCGGATAAATGCTGCGCCAGATAATTCGCCGCCAGAATCGCCACCTCGCTGGCGTCCGCCAGTTGCGGGCCCATCATGGCGATGTACATCCAACTGATCGGCAAAATGCTCGCACTGCCCCACGGCGCTGCGCTGACTGCGCCGTTCTGTGCCAGCGGCCCGTCAATCGGCACCACCGGATGATTGGCGACGAACGGCGCCAGATGCGCGCGAACCCCGATCGGCCCCATGCCCGGCCCGCCGCCGCCATGGGGAATGCAGAAGGTCTTGTGCAGATTCATGTGCGACACGTCGGCGCCAATGTCCGCCGGTCTGGCCAAGCCGACCTGGGCATTGAGATTGGCGCCATCCATGTACACCTGGCCGCCGTGCTGGTGGATCACTGCGCAGATTTCGCTGATGCCCTCCTCGTAGACCCCATGGGTCGACGGATAGGTCGCCATCAGGCACGACAACTTGTTCCCGGCCTCGGCGGCTTTCAGCTTCAAGTCTTCCAGATCGACGTTGCCCGCCTCATCGCATTCGACAATCACCACACGCATCCCGGCCATCTGCGCCGAGGCAGGATTGGTGCCGTGGGCCGATGACGGAATCAGGCAGATTTCCCGCGCGCCCTCCCCCCGGCTCTCGTGATATTTACGGATCGCCAGGAGCCCGGCGTATTCGCCCTGGGCGCCGGAGTTGGGCTGCATGCAGATCGCATCGAAACCGGTAATCGCGCAGAGCCAACGCTCAAGCTCTTCGATCATCAGCGTGTAACCGACAGCCTGCTCCCTCGGCACAAACGGATGCAGATGGGCGAACTGCGGCCAGGTGATCGGGATCATCTCGCTGGTGGCGTTGAGTTTCATCGTGCACGAGCCCAGCGGGATCATCGATTGGTTGAGCGCCAGATCCTTGTTTTCCAGCTGTTTGAGGTAACGCAGCATCTCGGTTTCGCTGTGGTGAGCGTTGAACACCGGATGTTGCAGGTACGGCGTACTGCGCTGGAGTTCGTCGGGAATTCCCGAGGCGATGTCCTGCGCATCAAGCGCATCAACGCTCAGGCCGTGATCGGCGCCGAGCAGCACATCGAACAGCTTCGCCACGGTGTGTTCATCACAGGTCTCGTCCAGACTCAGACCGACGCGGCCACGCCCAAGAATGCGCAGGTTGATCTGCGCTGCCTGAGCACTTTCGATGATCGCCGTTTGCGCACCGCCGACCTCCAGGGTCAGGGTGTCGAAGAACTGCTCGTTGAGCCGTTTGATGCCGTTGCGGTCGAGTCCCGCCGCGAGGATGCAGGTCAGGCGATGCACGCGCTGGGCGATACGCTTCAAGCCTTCCGGGCCGTGATACACCGCGTAGCAACTGGCGATATTGGCCAGCAGCACCTGCGCGGTGCAGATGTTCGAATTGGCTTTCTCGCGACGGATGTGTTGCTCGCGGGTTTGCAGGGCCATGCGCAGCGCGACGTTGCCGCGAGCATCTTTCGACACACCGATGATCCGCCCCGGAATCGCCCGTTTGTATTCCTCGCGGCTGGCGAAGAACGCCGCGTGCGGGCCGCCATAACCCATCGGCACACCGAAACGCTGGGACGAACCGAACACCACATCGGCACCCAACTCACCCGGCGGCGTCAGCACCAGCAGGCTGAGCAAATCGGTGGCGACGCAGGCCAGGGCCTGTTGTGCGTGCAGGTGGTTGATCAAGGGTTTGAGATCGCGGATTTCGCCGTGGGTGTCGGGGTATTGCAGCAGCGCGCCGAACACCTCGTGCTGCGCCAGGTTATCCACCGCGTCGACGATCAGCTCGAAGCCGAAACCTTCGGCGCGGGTCTGTACCACGGAGAGAGTTTGCGGATGGCAATTTTCATCCACAAAAAACAGATTGCTCTTCGACTTCGCCACGCGCTTGGCCAAAGCCATGGCTTCGGCCGCTGCGGTAGCCTCATCGAGCAGCGAGGCGTTGGCCAGTTCCAGGCCGGTGAGGTCGATGGTCAGTTGCTGAAAATTGAGCAACGCTTCGAGCCGGCCCTGGGCGATCTCTGGTTGATATGGGGTGTACGCGGTGTACCAACCGGGATTTTCCAGCACGTTGCGCAAGATGACGGTCGGCGTGACAGTGCCGTGATAGCCCATGCCGATCAGGCTGGTGAACAGCTGATTCTGCTCGGCATAACCGCGCAGTTTCGCCAGCGCAGTCTGTTCGTCGAGGGCCGGCGGCAGATCCAGTGCGCGATTGAAGCGAATGCCCGGCGGCACGGTCTGCTCGATCAGCTCGGCGCGACTGCCCAGGCCGAGGCTGTCGAGCATCGCCTGCTGCTCGGCGGCATCCGGGCCGAGGTGGCGGCGCAGAAAGGCTTCGGGATCGCGTAACTGGCTCAGGGACGGCGACTGGGACATGACGGGCTCTCCTGGCTGGCGCTTGGCGTCAATCGACACGGTCAAACCAGCATAGCAGTGCCGTCGAAGATCAAAAGATCGCAGCCTTCGGCAGCTCCTACAGGGGAATGTATTCCAAAGGTAGGAGCTGCCGAAGGCTGCGATCTTTTGATTCTGAAAAAAAGCCCCGACGAATCGGGGCTTTGGGTGTTGCCGGCGACTTACTCGCCGAGTGCAGCCTTGTACCCAGCAGCATCCAGCAGCTTGTCCAGCTCGGCCTTGTCGCTTGGCTTGAGCTTGAAGATCCACGCGCCGTACGGGTCGGAGTTCAACAGCTCGGGCGAGCCGCTCAGGTCTTCGTTGATCGCGATGACTTCGCCACTGACCGGGGCGTAGATGTCGGAGGCGGCTTTCACCGACTCGACCACGCCGGACTGCTCGCCGGCGGCGAACACCTTGCCGACTTCGGTCAGTTCGACGAACACCACGTCGCCCAGCGCTTCCTGCGCGTGATCGCTGATGCCCACGGTGACGGTGCCGTCGGTTTCCAGACGCGCCCATTCATGACTTTCGGCAAAACGCAGTTCGGCAGGGATATCGCTCATCTTCGGTTCCTCGGAAATTGGTCAGCGGTCATACCCGCCAGAAAAGGTTAGATCAAGGTTTTGCCATGGCGCACGAAGGTCGGTTTGACCACCCGTACCGGGTACCACTTGCCACGGATTTCCACTTCGGCGCGGTCGGCGGTTGCCATCGGTACACGCGCCAGGGCAATCGATTTGCTCAGCGTAGGAGAGAAACTACCACTGGTGATCTCCCCTTCGCCAACATCGGCGATGCGAACCACTTGGTGAGCACGCAAAACACCGCGTTCTTCCAGCACCAGACCGACCAGTTTGTGCGCCACGCCGGCGGCTTTTTCCGCCTCCAGCGCCGCACGGCCGATGAACTGCCGCGAGGCCGGCTCCCAGGCGATGCTCCAGGCCATGTTCGAGGCCAGCGGTGAAACGTCCTGATGAATGTCCTGACCGTACAGGTTCATTCCGGCCTCGACACGCAAGGTGTCGCGAGCACCGAGACCGATCGGCGAAATACCCGCACCGACCAGATCGTTGAAGAAACCCGGCGCCTGATTCGCGGGCAGGCAGATTTCCAGGCCATCCTCGCCGGTGTAACCGGTACGCGCGATGAACCAGTCGCCGTCGATGGCGCCTTCGAAAGGTTTGAGTTGCTGGATCAGCGTGGCGCGGGACTGGGTGACCAGTTCGGCAATCTTGTGCCGGGCCTGCGGGCCCTGGATGGCGAGCATCGCCAGCTCGGCGCGCTCGTGCAGTTGCACGTCGTAGGCGCCGAGCTGGGCGTTCATCCAGGCCAGATCCTGATCGCGGGTCGAGGCGTTGAACACCAGCCGGTACGCGTCGTCGAGGCGATAGACGATCATGTCGTCGACGATGCCACCGCGCTCATTGAGCATGGTGCTGTACAACGCCCGGCCGGGGCGGTGCAGACGTTCGACGTCGTTGGCCAGCAAATGCTGGAGCCAGGCCTTGGCCTGGGCGCCGGTGACATCGATCACGGTCATATGGGAAACATCGAACACCCCGCAATCGCGGCGCACTTCGTGGTGCTCCTCGACCTGCGAGCCGTAATGCAGTGGCATGTCCCAACCGCCAAAATCGACCATCTTCGCGCCGAGCGCGAGGTGCAGGTCATACAGAGGCGTACGCTGTCCCATGGGTTTCTCCTTCCGGGCGTGGCGAGGGTGCGGACCGCCGCTATACGGCGGAAAGCCTTGATGAATAAGGCTTTCAGCCGATTCCAGCGCACGGGTCTGTCAGACGAACCGCACCGAATGCCGCGCATTGTAGCCGCATGATGTAGGACTGACGACTAAGTGTTTCGGTGCGCCGAACGTCGAATCAATCCGATCACCGGCAACAACCCGACCAGCACCAGCGTCAATGCCGGCAATGAGGCGCGCGCCCATTCGCCTTCGCTGGTCATTTCGAAGATGCGCACCGCCAGCGTGTCCCAGCCAAACGGGCGCATCAGCAGGGTCGCGGGCATTTCCTTGAGCACATCGACGAACACCAGCAACGCGGCGCTCAAGGTGCCGGGCAGCAACAGCGGCAGATACACTTTGAAAAACAGTCGCGGCCCACTGACACCCAGGCTACGTGCCGCTTCGGGCAAAGATGGCCGTATACGCGCCAGACTGCTTTCCAGAGGCCCATACGCCACGGCAATGAAGCGCACCAGATAAGCCATCAGCAACGCCGCGAGGCTGCCAAGCAGCAACGGTTTGCAGGCACCGCCAAGCCATGACGAAAGCGGAATCACCAGTTCACGATCCAGATAACTGAAGGCAAGCATGATCGACACCGCCAGCACCGAACCGGGCAAGGCGTAGCCGAGATTGGCCAGACCGACGCCGGAGTTGATGGCTGGGGTCGGCGCCAGACGCCGGGCAAACGCCAGCAACAGCGCAACGCTGACGGTGATCAGCGCGGCCATCGCGCCCAGATACAGCGTGTGCAGAATCAGTCCGGCGTAGCGCTCATCCAAATCGAAGCGTCCACGCTGCCAGAACCACACGATCAGTTGCAGCACCGGGATAACGAAGGCGCAGGCGAACACCAATCCACACCAGCCTGTCGCCGCGAACGCCTTGAGCCCGCGCAGGTGATACAGCGCCTTCACCCGTGGCCGCTCATTGCTGGCACGATTCGCCCCGCGCGCACGGCGCTCGCCGTACAGCACCAGCATCACCACCAGCAGCAACAGACTGGCCAGTTGTGCGGCGCTGGGCAGGCTGAAGAAGCCGTACCAGGTCTTGTAGATTGCCGTGGTGAAGGTGTCGAAGTTGAACACCGACACCGCGCCAAAATCGGCCAGGGTTTCCATCAGCGCCAGCGCAACGCCCGCGCCGATCGCCGGACGCGCCATCGGCAGCGCAACGCGCCAGAACGCCTGCCACGGCGACTGCCCGAGCACCCGCGCCGCTTCCATCAAACCTTTGCCCTGAGCCAGAAACGCGGTGCGCGCCAGCAGATAAACGTAGGGATAAAACACCAGCACCAGCACCACGATCACCCCGCCGGTGGAACGCACTCGCGGCAGGCGCAGACCCGTGCCGAACCATTCGCGCAGCAGGGTTTGCACGGGGCCGGCGAAATCCAGCAGGCCGACGAAAACGAACGCCAGTACGTACGCTGGAATGGCGAAGGGCAGCATCAGCGCCCAGTCGAGCCAGCGCCGACCGGGGAATTCACAGAGACTGGTCAGCCACGCCAGGCTGACACCCAGCAGGGTGACGCCGACACCGACGCCGAGGATCAGCGTCAGGGTATTGCCGAGCAGACGCGGCATCTGGGTTTGCCACAGGTGCGACCAGATCTGCTGATCAATGGTCTGCCACGACAGCAGCATCACGCTCAGCGGCAACAACACCAGCGCGGCGATGGCGAAAACGATGGGGTACCAGCGGCGTTGGGCGGGGTGGGCCAAGGAAACAATCTCGTTCAAATGATTGTGCCCACGCTCTGCGTGGGCACACATCCTGTGACGCTCCGCGTCACGCTTTCAGCGGCACGACGCAGAGCGTCGAGGGCTGCATTCCCACGCGGAGCGTGGGAACGATCAACAGTTACACGAAACGCCTCAGTTCCACCCCGCCCGATCCATCATCCGGATCGCCTCGGCCTGACGCTTGCCCGCCACTTCTACCGGCAAAGTATCAGCAATGAACTTGCCCCACGCCGCCACTTCTTCCGAGGGCGCCACCGCCGGGTTGGCCGGGAATTCCTGGTTCACGTCGGCAAAAATCTTCTGTGCCTCAGGCGTGGTCATCCATTCGACCAGCGCTTTGGCCGCTTCCGGGTGCGGTGCATGCTTGGTCAGGCCGATGCCCGACAGGTTCACATGCACACCACGATCAGCCTGGTTCGGCCAGAACAGCTTCACCGGCAATTCAGGCTTCTGCTTGTGCAGGCGACCGTAGTAGTAGGTGTTGACGATGCCAATGTCGCACTGCCCGGCGTTGATCGCTTCCAGCACTGCAACGTCATCGGAGAACACGTCAGTGGACAGGTTGTTGACCCAGCCCTTGAGGATTTTCTCGGTCTTCTCGGCGCCGTGAACTTCGATCATGGTTGCAGTCAGCGACTGGTTGTAGACCTTCTTCGCCGTGCGCAGGCACAGGCGGCCTTCCCAATTCTTGTCGGCCAGCGCTTCGTAAGTGGTCAGTTCGCCCGGCTTCACCCGCTCGGTGGAATAGGCGATGGTCCGCGCGCGCAGGCTCAGGCCGGTCCAAGCGTGGGTGGACGAGCGATATTGCGCGGGAATGTTGGTGTCGATAATTTTCGAAGTGAACGGCTGGAGGATGCCCATCTGCTCGGCCTGCCACAGGTTGCCGGCATCGACGGTAAGCAGCAGATCGGCGGTGGCGTTTTCACCTTCAGCCTTGATGCGCTGCATCAGCGGCGCTTCCTTGTCGGTGATGAACTTGATCTTCACCCCGGTCTTGGCGGTGTAGGCATCGAATACCGGTTTGATCAGCTCATCGATACGCGACGAGTAAACCACCACCTCATCGGCGGCCTGGGCAGTGGTGCTGCCGATCAGGGTCAAGGCCAGTGCGGTCAGAAGACGCTTGGGTGCCAACATGGGAGTGGTCTCACGGTCGGGAAAGGTGGCCCAAATGATAAGGACTCACATTTACCACCACAATCGAACACTGGGGGAAGGCGTTACCAGATGTTGCACAGCGTTATTTTTGTGTCGGGTTTGCCGACGCCATCGCTGGCAAGCCAGCTCCCACAAGGTTTTCGGTGTGTCCAACATTAATGCTTCACACCGACCACTGTGGGAGCGGGCTTGCCCGCGATGAGGTCAGCAGCAACAACGAACATCTCAGGGTTTGGCCAAGGCCGGAAGGTCCCCCGTCAACCCCAGCGCCTCGCGCACAAACAACGCCTTCGCCTCGGGCATCTGCTCAACCAGCTTCAACCCGGCATTGCGCAACCAGCGCAGTGGCAGCGGGTCGGCCTGGAACAACCGCTCGAAGCCTTCCATCGCCGCCATCAGCGCCAGATTGTGCGGCATACGCCGACGCTCGTAGCGGCTCAGCACCTTCACATCTGCCAGTCGCTCACCGCGCCCATGCGCTTGCAGCAACACTTCCGCCAGCACCGCTGCATCGAGGAAACCAAGGTTCACACCCTGCCCCGCCAACGGGTGAATGGTGTGCGCCGCATCACCGATCAACGCCAGGCCCTCAGCGACGTAGCGCTTGGCGTGACGCTGACGCAGCGGCACGCACAGACGCGGGTCGGCGCTGATGACTTCACCGAGGCACCCTTCGAACGCGCGCTCCAGCTCAGCGCAAAACGCAGTCTCCTCCAGCGCCATCAAGCGCTCGGCTTCAGCCGGTGTGGTCGACCAGACGATCGAGCACCAGTCCTGCTGACCATCACGTTCCAGCGGCAGAAACGCCAATGGCCCGTGATCGGTAAAGCGCTGCCAGGCGGTTTTGCGGTGCGGCTGGCTGCAGCGCACGCTGGTGACGATGGCGTGATGCAGATAATCCCACTCGCGGGTCGCCACGCCGGTCAGACGGCGCACGGCAGAATTGGCGCCATCGGCCGCGATCACCAGCGGCGCGCGCAAGGTGCGGCCATCGGCCAGGGTCAGCAGCCAGTCATCGCCGGAACGACGCATCTGCTCCAGCCGTGCATTGGCCAACATGCCGAGGTCGCAATCATGCAAACGCTCGAGCAGCGCATCCTGCACCACGCGGTTTTCGACGATGTGGCCGAGCACATCGGCATGTACGCTGCTCGCCGAGAAATGAATCTGCCCGGTGCCGCTGCCGTCCCAGACGTGCATGTCGGTGTACGGGCTGCTGCGCCGCTGGGCGATGCCGTCCCAGACGCCAAGGCGTTCGAGAATGCGCTGGCTGGCCGCGGACAACGCGCTGACGCGCGGTTCGAACGCCGCTTCGGCATCGAACGGCTTCACGCTCAACGGGCTGCCGTCGAGCAGCAGCACTTCCAGCCCACTGTCCTGTAGCGCCAGCGCCAGGGCGCTGCCGACCATTCCGGCTCCGACAATCAGCAGATCTGCGCGCATTTCCATGCTTTAGGCCTGTCTCGCTTGCGGCTTGAGCCGCACGTAAAGGGTTTTACCGACCCGCGCCACAAGGTTGCCGGCGCCGTCATGAATGTCGACCTGCAACTGCGGCAGGTATTTATCGCCGTTGGCGGTCTGCCGGCGGATCTCGTCGAGCAGGGTCTGGTCGATGTTGAACCGGGCGAACACCGGGCCTTTGCCCGGCGCAATGAAATCGATGTCGGCGGCCTTGTCCCAGACGATGTATTTCGGGCCGAGGTTTTCCATGAGCATCAACATGAAGAACGGGTCGACCATCGAATACAGACTGCCGCCAAACTGGGTGCCGACATAGTTGCGGTTGTACCAGCCCAACCCCATGGACACCTGCACATCGCGAAAGTCGTCACTGATGTGCCGAACGCGCACTCCGGCACCGAGATACGGCGGGTAGAAGGTCATTACCCAGCGCATCAACCGCGCTTTGCCGAATTTTTTGCTCAGCCACTCAAGCATCCGGACGGGTTCCCAGGCCCATCGCCTGCCGGGCGAACCAGCGCTTGGCTGGCGGCAGCAGGTCGAGGCCGAGCAGGCCGAGATTGCGCCCCAGCGACACCAGCGGCTGGGTGCTGCCGAACAGGCGCGTGACCTGATCGGAGAAGCCCACCGTCAGGTCCTGATCGAGGCGCTGCCGTTCGCGATAGGCCTGCAACGTGGCGAAGTCGCCCAGCGGCTTGTCGCTGGCCAGCAGCGCGGCAGCCAAGGCGTCGGCGTCACGCAGCGACAGGTTGAAGCCCTGGCCGGCAATCGGGTGCAGGCTGTGTGCGGCGTTGCCGAGCACGGCCAGATGCGAACGCACCTGTTCTTCAGCTTCGATCAGCGACAGCGGATACAGATGCCGTGCGCCGACCTGTTTCAAAGTGCCGAGGCGGTAACCGAATACGCCTTGCAGCTCGCTGAGAAATTCACGCTCGCTCAATTCAGTCAGACGCTGCGCATCCATGCCCAGACGGGTCCAGACCAGCGCGCAACGGTTGTCCGGCAGCGGCAGCAGGGCCATCGGCCCCTCATCGGTAAAGCGCTCGAAGGCCATGCCGTTGTGCGCTTCACTCGGGGTGATGTTGGCGATCAGTGCGCTCTGGTTGTAAGGGCGCGTGCGCACGTTGATGCCCAACTGTTCGCGCAGCCCGGAACGGCCGCCATCGGCGAGCACCGCGAGATCGCATTCCAGCGTGGTTTCATCGTTGAGGGTCAGGCGATAGCCATCGGCCAACGGCTCCATGCGCGTGACTTCCGCCGGGCAGCGCCACGTGATCACGTCTTTGTCGAGGTGCTGCCACAGGCACTGGCCGAGCCAGGCGTTTTCCACCACGTAACCGAGCGCTGGCACACCCTCTTCCATCGCCGACAAGCGCGCGGTGGAGAAGCGGCCACGGTCGGAGACGTGAATCTGTTTGATCGGCTCGGCGCGGCGGGAGATTTCCTGCCACACGCCCAGGCGCTGATAAATCTGCCGCGAGCCGAACGACAGTGCCGAGGAGCGGGCGTCATAGCTCGGCTGCCAGTTGTCGCCGGGGGCGAACGGTTCGATCAGGACGATTTTCCAGCCTTGCGCCTTGGCCCCGGCCTGCAACGCCAACGCCAGACTGGCGCCGACCAGGCCGCCACCGATGATTGCCAGATTGACTCGACTCATGCTGCGTGTGTCCTTGCTTGTGCCATCAGCGCTTCGATCTCGGCGACGGTTTTTGGCACGCCGCTGGTGAGGATTTCACAGCCGGACCGGGTCACGACCACGTCATCCTCGATGCGCACGCCAATGCCGCGCCATTTCTTCGCCACGTTCTGATTGTCCGCCGCGATGTAGATGCCAGGCTCCACGGTCAGCGCCATCCCGACCTCCAGCACACGCCATTCGCCGCCGACCTTGTACTCGCCAACGTCATGCACATCCATGCCCAGCCAGTGGCCGGCGCGGTGCATATAAAAAGCCTTGTAGGCTTCGCTGGCGATCAACTCGTCAACCTCACCGTGCAACAAACCAAGTTTGACCAGACCTGCGGTGATCACTCGAACCGTGGCTTCGTGCGCCTGGTTCCAGTGCTTATTGGGGGCGATCTCGGCGAACGCCGCTTCCTGCGAAGCCAGCACCAACTCGTAGATCGCCTTCTGCTCCGGCGAAAACTTGCCGTTGACCGGCCACGTGCGGGTAATGTCGCTGGCGTAGCAGTCGATCTCGCAACCGGCGTCGATCAACACCAGATCGCCGTCCCTGAGCAGCGCGTCATTCTGCTGGTAATGCAGGATGCAGCTGTTGCGCCCGGCGGCGACGATCGAACCGTAGGCCGGCATCTTCGCCCCGCCCTTGCGGAATTCATAATCCAGTTCGGCTTCGAGGCTGTATTCATACAGCCCCGGACGACTGGCCTGCATCGCGCGGATATGCGCTTGCGCCGAAATCCGCGCGGCTTCGCGCATCACCTTCACTTCTGCCGCCGATTTATACAGGCGCATGTCGTGCAGCAGATGATCCAGGGCAACGAATTCATTCGGCGGCTGCGCGCCGAGGTGTGCCTTGGAACGGATCACGTTGATCCAGTCCATCAGGTGCCGATCGAATTCGGGATTGCTGCCCATCGCCGAATACACCCGGTCGCGGCCTTCGATGAGGCCCGGGAGAATGTCGTCGATGTCAGTAATCGGAAAAGCATCGTCGGCGCCGTACTCGCGGATCGCGCCTTCCTGCCCGGCGCGCAGGCCATCCCACAATTCGCGCTCGGCGTTGCGTTCACGGCAGAACAGGATGTACTCACCGTGCTCGCGGCCGGGCATCAGGACGATGACGGCTTGTGGCTCGGGAAAACCGCTGAGGTACTGGAAGTCGCTGTCCTGACGGTAGACGTGCTCGACGTCGCGGTTGCGGATGGCCACCGCGGCGGCGGGCAGGATCGCGATGCTGTTGGGTTCCATCTGCGCCATCAGGGCCTTGCGGCGACGGCTGTATTCCGCTTTGGGGATATGGGTCATGGGCAGATGGTTTTCCCTGGCACGCGATTAATGCAGCGACGGCTTGGCGGCTGGCGGCACATCGGCTTTTTTGGTTTCCGAGAACAGCAGCAACGGCGCGACGCGCAGGTATTCCATGACTTCCATGTAGTCGGATTCGCCGTCTTCAGATTCTTCCAGCGCGTCCTGCACCTGAGCGATGGCGGCCAGATCCCGCAGCACTTCGTTGGCTTCGTCACTCAGTGCATAAGCACGGCGGGTCAGACCGAAACCGCTGAGGAAGCCCTGGCACCACTCGCCCAGTGCGGCGGCGCGCTCGGCCAGCGGTGCATCGTCGGTCGGCAGCAGCAGCACGACGGTGATGTCGGCGCCGGTCAGCTCGCCTTTGACCATCTCCTGCAGGCCGATCAGGGCGTTGCGGACGTTGTCCTGGATGTCGCCTTCGAGCAGTTCGGCGGCGTCGATCAGCCAGCCTTCGTGATCGAAGCCGGCCCCGGCGCAACTGCGCCCGAGCAGCACGCCGTGCAGTTCGGCAGGCGAGACGTTGTGGCCGCTGGCAGTCAGCAGGGTGGCAAAGGCTTGGTACGGGGAATTCGCAATGGTCATGGGCAGCTAGGCGCCAGACGGCGCTATGTCTAGAATGAAGGCCTTGTATCCTACATCGACAGCCCCGCCAAGACCATTAAAGGCTGTCCGCCAGTCACCACCCATCAGACGAACACGTGGACCCAATGGAAGACACCGACCTGCAAGCGCTGATGGCCAGACTCGAACTGCTGATTGGCCGAGTCGAGCAACTTAAGAGTCAAAACGCACTCTTACTAGCTCAGGAAAAAACCTGGCGCGAGGAACGCGCTCACCTCATTGAAAAAAACGAAATCGCCCGGCGTAAGGTCGAATCGATGATTTCGCGCCTCAAGGCCCTGGAGCAAGACTCATGAGTTCAAGCAATAGCGTTACCGTGCAGATCCTCGACAAAGAGTATTCGATCATCTGCCCGCCGGAAGAACGCAGCAATCTGGTCAGTGCCGCCCGCTACCTGGACGGCAAGATGCGCGAGATCCGCAGCAGCGGCAAAGTCATCGGCGCCGATCGCATTGCCGTGATGGCCGCGCTGAACATCACCCACGACCTGTTGCACAAGGAAGAGCGCCCGGATATCCAGGCCAGCGGTTCGACCCGCGAACAGGTACGCGACTTGCTCGATCGTGTCGATCTGGTCCTGGCCGACGATCAGAACACCGCCAAGGGCTGATTCGACTGACAGCTTGAGGTATACTCGCGGCACTCCCTGGGGTGCTTGCCAGTTGACGATGTCCCGGAGCCGATTCGCACTACCCTGGAAGTTGCACGTTGGGCTGGTGTGCATGTCCGCTAGACGGAAAGCCTTAAAGTCTACTGCTTCTTCCACCTTGAACTTTCGGGTTCAAGGGCTGAGTTGACAGCGGTTCATCCGGGGAGCCTGATTCGAATCCGATGTCGGTGTATGCCGACATCGGATTTTTTATGCGTACGTTTTTGCATCCACCTGCCGAAGCCGAACCATGACCGAACCCGCGCTGCTGCCCCGCCCGCAACTCCGCCGCCTGCTGCGCAAGGCCCGCCGTGCGCTGACGCCGGGCGAACAACGCCAGGCTGCCAAAGGCCTGTTCCGGCAACTGGCGCAAGACCCGCACTTTCGCCGGGCGAAACATATCTCCCTGTACTTGCCCACCGACGGTGAAATCGATCCGCGCCTGCTCCTGCGCGAAGCCCAGCGTCGCGGCAAGGCGACTTATCTGCCGGTACTCAGCGCGTGGCCACGAACGAAAATGGTCTTCCAGCGCATCCGCCCCGGCGAAAAGCTCACGCCCAATCGCTTCCGCATCCTCGAGCCCCGGGCCAATCTGGCTCGGCAACGCAAGGTCTGGGCGCTGGATCTGGTGTTGTTGCCGCTGGTGGGATTTGACGATGTCGGCGGACGCTTGGGCATGGGCGGCGGGTTTTATGATCGCAGCCTCGCCTATCTGGCCCGGCGCAAGAACTGGCGCAAGCCGACGCTGCTGGGCCTGGCCCATGAGTGTCAGAAGGTCGAGCGTCTGGCGCAGGCGAGCTGGGATGTGCCGTTACAAGGCACGGTCACCGACAAGGCGTGGTATTTCGCAGAGTAGACGCCGCATGGAACAGCGGCGTCGAAGAGACAGGTTCAGCGTTTGAAAGCGGTCGACTGTTGCACCTGTTGCGCCACTTCAATCGGCGCGTCGGTCTTGTTCGCCCACAGGCTCTGCGCGTAACCGGTGGTTACCACGCCCAGGCCAAACAAAATTACCAAAGTCCATAGCAAATCCGGTTTGCGTTTCATCGATTGCCCCCCTCAAGGCACATCATCACGATGACAGCAGCGGTTTCCGTTCGTAGGCCGTGCAGCAGCGTCAAGCTTTAAAGGCCGGCATTTTGCGGCAACGTGAACCTGTGCGCAAACGCTGACGTCAACCGACTGTCGGTTTGTCATAAAATTGCCCGACAACCTGCCCAATGACCGCTTCAGGAGCACACCACATGGCCTACTGGCTGATGAAATCAGAGCCCGACGAACTCTCGATCAAGGGTCTGGAAAAGCTCGGCAAGGCGCGCTGGGACGGGGTTCGCAACTATCAGGCGCGCAATTTCCTGCGGGCGATGGCCGCTGGTGATGAGTTCTTTTTCTACCATTCCAGCTGCCCCGAGCCGGGGATTGCCGGGATTGGCAAAATTATCGAAGCAGCGTATCCCGATCCGACGGCGCTGGAGCCCGACAGCCATTACTTCGATCCGAAGGCTACAGCAGAAAAAAATGCCTGGAGCGCGATCGATGTCGAGCATGTCGAGACGTTCAAACGGGTGTTGAAGCTGGATTATTTGAAGCAGCAGACGGCCCTGGCGGAGCTGCCGCTGGTGCAGAAGGGCTCGCGGTTGTCGGTGATGCCGGTGACGGCGGAGCAGTGGGCGGCAGTCATCGCGCTCAAACCCTGATTCATTTTTGCCGGATAAATAGCTTTCGCGAGCAGGCTCGCTCCCACAGGAACATGCAGTCCAATGTGGGAGCGAGCCTGCTCGCGAAGAGGCCAGCCCGGACAGCGAATGACTTACTGAATGATCAGGTTGTTGAACAACAGATCCTCAACAACAGGCTTGCCGGTCTCGTCATTCATCACCTGCTGGGTCTGCTTCAACGCTTCCTGACGCAGCTTTTCCTTGCCTTCGATGCTGCCCATCGCCTCGGTGGTCTGCTGAGTGAACAACGCCACCAGCTGATTGCGGATCAGTGGCTCGTTGGCCTTGACCAGTTTGGTCGCCTCTTCGCCGGTTACGCGCAGGGCCACATCGGCCTTGTAGACCTTGAGCTTGGCGGTGCCGTCGAGGCCATAGTTGCCGACGAACGGCGGGCTCAGGGTGATGTAATTGACTTTCGGCGCCTCGCCTTCTTTGGCTTCTTCGGCCAGTGCTGCCACAGGCAGAGACAGGGCCAGCAACAACATGATCCACGCTTTCACAATTCGCTCCTTATCCGGTTTGCGGCCTAGCATAACGACCCGCCGCGCAAGCACAAGCTTATGGCTGACTATCAGGGTCGGGCATGCTCGTTGACCCGTTGATTCACACACCTACACTTATCGGCCATCACTCCCAAAGGAATAGCCCTGATGAAAGCCGTGCTGTGCAAAGCCTTCGGCCCTGCCGAATCGCTGGTGCTGGAAGACGTCGCCAGCCCTGTCGCCAAGAAGAATGAAATCCTGCTGGACGTGCACGCTGCCGGAGTCAATTTCCCGGACACGCTGATCATCGAGGGCAAATACCAGTTCAAACCGCCCTTCCCGTTTTCGCCAGGCGGTGAAGCGGCGGGCGTGGTGCGCGAAGTCGGCGAAAAGGTCAGCCATCTGAAAGTCGGCGACCGGGTCATGGCGCTGACCGGTTGGGGCAGTTTTGCCGAGCAGGTGGCGGTGCCGGGCTACAACGTCCTGCCGATTCCGCCGTCGATGGATTTCAACGTCGCCGCTGCATTCAGCATGACCTATGGCACGTCGATGCACGCGCTCAAACAACGCGCCAACCTGCAACCGGGCGAAACCCTGCTGGTGCTCGGCGCGTCGGGCGGCGTCGGCCTCGCCGCGGTGGAGATCGGCAAAGCCATGGGCGCCCGCGTGATCGCTGCTGCCAGCAGCGCCGAAAAACTCGCGGTGGCCAAGGCTGCCGGCGCCGATGAGCTGATCAACTACAGCGAAGCCAGCCTCAAGGACGAGATCAAACGCCTCACCGACGGCCAGGGCGCCGACGTGATCTACGACCCGGTCGGCGGCGACCTGTTCGACCAGGCCATCCGCGCCATCGCCTGGAACGGCCGCCTGCTGGTGGTCGGCTTCGCCAGCGGACGCATCCCGGAACTGCCGGTCAACCTCGCCCTGCTCAAAGGCGCGGCGGTACTCGGCGTGTTCTGGGGCTCCTTTGCCCAGCGCCAACCCCAGGACAACGCAGCAAACTTCCAGCAGCTGTTCAGCTGGTTTGCCGAGGGCAAACTCAAACCGCTGGTATCGCAGGTGTATCCGCTGAGCAATGCGGCGCAGGCGATCGATGATCTCGGCCAGCGCAAGGCTGTGGGCAAGGTTGTCGTTCAGGTTCGTTAAAACATGGAGCGATCCGGAGCAACCATCCGGATCGCTTTAACGCTCAGATCCGCCTCGCCAATCCGTTAAACCGCAGAAACCCATCCGAGCCACCATCCCCTCAGCGCCGCCTTCTTATCTCAGAGCGACATGTTCATAAAGGAACGCTCATCTGCCCAAATTTCCGCTGTTTTGCCGACGCGAAGCGATGCTATTTTCGGTAACGAAACTGTAACATTCGCATCCGCAGTCAAAACAAGAAAACTGGAGCTCTTGAATGTTTGCTTTCTTTCGTCCTGCCGCACATCAGGCTCCATTGCCTGAAGAAAAAATAGACAGCACCTACCGCCGCCTGCGCTGGCAGATCTTCGCCGGTATCTTTATCGGCTACGCCGGTTACTACCTGCTGCGCAAGAACTTCTCCCTGGCCATGCCGTACCTGATCGACGAAGGCTACAGCCGTGGCGACCTCGGCCTGGCGATGTCGGCGATCGCCATTGCTTACGGTCTGTCGAAGTTCCTCATGGGCCTGGTGTCCGACCGTTCCAACCCGCGCTTCTTCCTGCCGTTCGGTCTGCTGGTCTCGGCCGGGGTGATGTTCATTTTCGGTTTCGCGCCGTGGGCAACGTCCAGCGTGACGATGATGTTCATTCTCCTGTTCATCAACGGCTGGGCGCAGGGCATGGGCTGGCCGCCGAGCGGGCGGACCATGGTGCACTGGTGGTCGCAGAAGGAACGCGGCGGCGTGGTCTCGGTGTGGAACGTGGCGCATAACGTCGGCGGCGGTCTGATCGGCCCGCTGTTCCTGATCGGCATGGGCCTGTTCAACGACTGGCACGCGGCGTTTTACGTCCCGGCAGCAGTCGCACTGGGCGTGGCGGTGTTCGCCTTCATCACCATGCGTGACACCCCGCAATCGGTCGGCCTGCCGCCGATCGAGCAGTACAAGAACGATTACCCGGAAGGCTACGACGCCAGCCACGAAGACGAATTCAGCGCCAAGGAAATCTTCGTCAAATACGTGCTGCGCAACAAAATGCTCTGGTACATCGCTCTGGCCAACGTTTTCGTCTACTTGCTGCGCTACGGCGTGCTGGACTGGGCGCCGACGTACCTGAAGGAAGCCAAGGGCTTCACCGTGGATAAGACCTCGTGGGCCTATTTCTTCTACGAGTGGGCAGGCATCCCGGGCACGCTGCTGTGCGGCTGGATGTCGGACAAGATCTTCCGTGGCAACCGTGGCCTGACCGGCATGGTGTTCATGGCCCTGGTGACTGTGGCGACTCTGGTGTACTGGCTCAATCCGGCCGGCAACCCGATGGTCGACATGATCGCCCTGTTGTCGATCGGCTTCCTGATCTACGGCCCGGTGATGCTGATCGGTCTGCAAGCGCTGGAACTGGCACCGAAGAAAGCCGCCGGTACCGCAGCGGGCTTCACCGGTCTGTTCGGTTATCTGGGGGGTTCGGTCGCGGCCAGTGCGGCGATGGGCTACACCGTTGACCACTTCGGCTGGGATGGCGGTTTCGTGCTGCTGGTCGGCGCTTGCCTGCTGGCGATGGCCTTCCTTGCGCCAACGCTGTGGCACAAGCAAGTCGCCAGTCAGAGCCGTGAAGCGGTCGCCTGATCGCTGTGTGATTTACAGCGCTTGAGCCGCGCCTCCAGATTGCGGTCTGGCATGGCGTGGCTGCGCAGGGCGTGCGCGGTCTGCTCGACATAATCGCGAGTGGTGCCGTAACGCCCGCTGGCGTTGGCGAACACCTGGCTGAGCACATGATCCGGCAAGTTGCCGGCATAGCTCGGCAGGTGACGCTCCAGCACGAAGCCCAAGGCCTGCACCTGAGTGCCATCTTCGAGCCGGCAATTGAGCCAGTGCGGGCGATACGAGGGAAACGGCATCTCGCGTTTCCACAGCGCATACAGCGCGGTATCGAGATTGTCTTCCGGCAAGCGGTAGGCAAAGCCACTGCATGAACCGCCACGATCCAGACCGAACACCAGACCGGGCATTTCCGGGGTACCCCGGTGCTCGTGGGACCACAGGTACAAGCCACGATGGTAGCCATGCACGCGACCGCGCATGCGCTCAACTGCCGTGCATTCCGGCCGCCAGATCAGCGAGCCATACGCGAACAGCCACACCGGCCCGCCCTTGTGGCGTGCCATGGTCGATTGCATGGAAGCGAGAAGTTGTTCGTGCGTCAGCTGCGGCCCAAGATCGAGCCGCGGAGGGTAAGCCAGGTTCAGAATTGCGTTTTCAATGGCGCTCATGGCGAATAGCGTTCAGCTCCCCGCGGGTGAAGAATTACTTAATAGAACGCACCGCTGTAACAATAAGGCACATATGTTTTAAGGCAAATTAAGTGCCACTGCTTAATTGCCTGATCGATATATAACCTAGCGGTATTTGCCTAATTAGATAAATACCGATCGGCTATATACCAAGTTATAAGTCTCAGGAGCGCGGCGCGTAGGCGAAGACGTCGGCGCGCATCTGATGCGCGTCCATGCCCGCCTCGACCAGCGCATCCAGAGTGCCGTAAACCATCGCCGGCGAACCGCTGGCATAGACGTGCAGCGCCTTCAGATCGGGGAAATCCTCACAAACCGCCTCGTGCAACATTCCGCAGCGCCCTTCCCAGCCACACTGGTCGCTGACCACTTTGTGCAGGAACAGATTGGGCAGCTTCAGCCATTCATCCCAGTGCTCGATCTGATAAAAATCTTCTGGACGGCGTACGCCCCAATACAGATGCACTGGATGCTTGAAGCCTTCGGCGCGGCAATGTTCGATCAGGCTGTGAATCTGGCCCATGCCGGTGCCGGCGGCGATCAACACCAGCGGACCGTCGGGCAGCTCCGCAAGATGTGTGTCACCGAACGGCAACTCGACACGCACCATCGGGTTGCGTTGCAGCTGCTCGATCAGGCTCAACGCACTGGTTTCGCGCGCCAGCACATGGATTTCCAGATCACGTCCGCCGTGGGGTGCCGAAGCCATGGAGAACGCCGACTTCTCACCGTTCTCACGCTCGATCATCAAATATTGCCCGGCGTGATAGCGCGGCGGCTTGCCCGCCGGTGCACGCAGACGCACGCGCCAGGTGTCGCCGCCGACCTCGCGACACTCGATGACCTGACACGACAGGCTACGCACCGGCAGCTCACCCAGTGCGAGCACGCCATCCCACAACAGCACGCAGTCTTCCAGCGGTGCGGCGATGCAGGTGTAGAACTCGCCATGATCGTGGACTTTGCCGGCCTGTTCGACGCGGCCTTCGACCAGCAGCGCTGCACACACGTGGCAATTGCCGTTGCGGCAGCTTTGCGGGCAGTCATAGCCCAGGCGCCGCGCACCGTCGAGAATCCGCTCACCGGGCTGTATCTCGAGCACTGCTCCGGAAGGCTGCAGGGTTACACGCATCAATCTATTCCTAACTGATTCCAGATGGCATCGATCCGTTGGGTGACGGCGTCGTCCTTGACGATCACGCGGCCCCATTCGCGGGTGGTTTCGCCCGGCCACTTGTGGGTGGCATCCAGGCCCATTTTCGAGCCCAGGCCGGAAATCGGCGAAGCGAAGTCGAGGTAGTCGATCGGCGTGTTGTCGATCATCACCGTGTCGCGCTTGGGGTCCATGCGCGTGGTGATGGCCCAGATCACGTCGTTCCAGTCGCGGGCGTTGATATCGTCGTCAGTGACGATAACGAACTTGGTGTACATGAACTGTCGCAAAAACGACCAGACGCCGAGCATCACGCGCTTGGCATGCCCCGGATACGACTTCTTCATCGTCACCACGGCCATGCGGTACGAGCAGCCTTCCGGCGGCAGGTAGAAGTCGGTGATCTCCGGGAATTGCTTCTGCAGGATCGGCACGAACACTTCGTTCAGCGCCACGCCGAGAATCGCCGGCTCATCCGGCGGACGGCCGGTGTAAGTGCTGTGATAGATCGGTTTGATCCGGTGGGTGATGCGCTCGACGGTGAACACCGGGAAGCTGTCGACTTCGTTGTAGTAACCGGTGTGGTCGCCATACGGACCTTCGTCGGCCATTTCGCCGGGATGAATCACGCCTTCAAGAATGATTTCGGCGGTGGCCGGCACTTGCAGATCGTTGCCACGGCACTTGACCAGCTCGGTGCGGTTACCGCGCAAGAGCCCTGCAAAAGCATATTCCGAGAGGCTGTCCGGTACCGGCGTCACGGCACCGAGAATCGTTGCCGGATCGGCGCCAAGGGCTACGGACACCGGGAAAGGCTGACCCGGATGCTTCTCGCACCACTCGCGGAAGTCGAGAGCACCGCCACGATGGCTGAGCCAGCGCATGATCACCTTGTTGCGGCCAATCACTTGCTGGCGGTAGATACCGAGGTTCTGGCGTTCCTTGTTCGGGCCTTTGGTGACCGTCAGGCCCCACGTGATCAGCGGGCCGACGTCGCCGGGCCAGCAGGTCTGCACCGGCAACATCGCCAGATCGACGTCGTCGCCTTCGATGACCACTTCCTGACACACCGCATCTTTGACCACTTTCGGCGCCATCGAAATGATCTTGCGGAAGATCGGCAGTTTCGACCAGGCGTCCTTCAAGCCCTTCGGCGGCTCCGGCTCCTTGAGAAAGGCTAGCAGCTTGCCGATTTCGCGCAGTTCGCTGACCGACTCGGCGCCCATGCCCATGGCCACGCGCTCGGGGGTGCCGAACAGGTTGCCGAGCACCGGAATGTCGTAACCGGTGGGTTTTTCGAACAGCAGCGCCGGGCCTTTGGCCCGCAGCGTGCGGTCGCACACCTCAGTCATCTCCAGCACCGGCGAGACGGGAATCTGGATGCGTTTCAACTCTCCGCGCTGCTCAAGCTGCTGCACGAAATCCCGAAGATCCTTGAATTTCATTGACGATGGCACCCTCAAAATAGGCGTACATCCTACCTGCTCTGACGGGCAAACAGCAGCCCGTCAGAGTCCGACAGTACTCAATGCCGGTTTGTGCCCAGCAATACCGGAGCAAAAAGCGGGCTCAGTCTGGCGCTGCCAATGTCCGAGAGATGGTCCTCATCCTTGTACTGCGAGTGGCCGTTGACCTCGATGCTGCAGACCCCGTCAGCACACATCATCGGCGTCGGATCGATAACGTGAACACCCGGATCGGCTTCGCTCATGGACGTGAACAAGCTGCCGAGAAAATGCTGACGCGCCAGGTGTTCCTCAAGCGGACGACCCAGTCCCTCGGCGGAACGGCCGACTCTTGCCAGACTGGTCAGGCGGTTAATGGTGCCCTTGCGTTGCAGCGGCACCTCCTTGAACAGCCAGACCTGGACGCCGGCTGCGCGCAAGGCGGCCACCCGCGCGCGCAACGCGGCGGCCATGCGTTGCTCAGCCTGGGCGGTATCGTCATGGGCGTTGAGCAAAACCTTCTTGTCGCCATCCTCGCGACCATAGACGTAAAGACTCCAATTGGACGCCAATACCACGTCCTTGATGCCAAGGCTGAGCACTTTGTCCATGGTCTGCTGATTGAAGTCCTTGCACCGCTGGCGCGGCTCGTGGCTGAGAATCGGCGGACAGGCGCTCATACTGAACAGCCACACCGAACGACCGTCGCGGCGGGCATTGGCCTCGATGGCCGGCATCAACGCAGCAGCATGGCTGTCACCCCAGAACGCCTGGGTCGGCGGCGTGTCCTGTTCGCCGCCGACCAGACAGGCCTTGTCGATCGATTTGTCTTGCGTCACCACCATGCATTTCATTTGCCCGGCGCGCCACTCGCGGGCCTGGGCATATTCCAGAGCCTTACCGCTCAGGCGCCCGGGAATACCATCGGCCGAGCGAATCGCTGAACCGACCGCGACCAGTACAGCAATCGCCACCACTGCCCCCGCCAGTATCGATTTACGTTCACCCAGCAAACGCTTTTCCCGAAATGGCAATTCGACGTAGCGCAGGCTCAGCCACGCCAGGGCTAGCGCCAGCGCAATCCAGGCGAGCGCCTCCAGCGGCTGGATACCGTCGATGGAAATGGCGTTGGCGTACACGTAAATCGGCCAGTGCCACAGGTACAGCGAATAGGACAGCAGGCCGATCCAGACCAGCGGCCGCAGACTCAACAGTCGTGCGGCCCAGCTCGGGCCCTGAGCGCCTGACCAGATCAGTGCAGTGGTGCCCAATACCGGCAGCAACGCCGCCCATCCAGGAAACACTGTTGAGCGGTCAAACGTGAATACGGCGACCAGCACCGCCGCCAGACCGGCAATGCCGACCATCTGGTACAGCCACGGTCGTACGGCCTGTCTCGGCGCAGGCATTACCGCGAGCATCGCCCCGCACAACAATTCCCAGGCACGAGTCGGCAAGGCAAAAAAAGTGAATTCCGGCTTGTGCTCAATCCAGGCGATGTTCAGGCCAAAGGAAATCAGCAGCAATCCCAGCAACATCCAGCGCCAGTGTCTGAAATAGCGAACCAGCACCGCCATCAGTAACGGGAAGAAAATGTAGTACTGCTCTTCAACCGCCAGCGACCAGGTGTGCAATAACGGCTTCAGATCGGAGGCCGGCTGAAAGTAGCCGTCCTCGCGCATGAAAAGAATATTGGAGATGAACAGCGACTGATAACGCACCGTTCGGCCAAGTTCGGAGAAATCCTTCGCCGTCAGCAGCAGCCAACCCAGCGCCAGCGTCACCAGCATGACCACCGTCAAGGCAGGAATGATGCGGCGGGCACGGCGCGCCCAGAAATCGACAAAGCTGAATCGCTTGGCGCTGATTTCACGAAACAGGATCGAGGTGATCAGGAATCCGGAGATGACGAAGAAAACATCCACGCCGACAAAGCCGCCGCTGAATGTATTGAATCCGAAATGAAACAGCACGACGGGAAGTACCGCCAGTGCCCGTAAGCCGTCAATATCACGGCGATTGCCAAACGTGTGCATTAAAAACCTTACCTGTTCTGGGTACAGAATCCCTTGAAGGCGCGACGTTAGCAGCCGCGCAAATTTCAATCCAGATACAAATAAATCGCGGACAAAAAAAAGCGCCCCTCGCGGAGCGCTCCTTTTATCAGCTGCGTACTATTTGCGTTTCATCGACAAGAAGAACTCGTCGTTGGTCTTGGTCGTTTTCAGCTTGTCGACCAGGAACTCGATGGCGGCGACTTCGTCCATCGGGTGCAGCAGCTTGCGCAGAATCCACATGCGCTGCAGTTCGTCGTCGGCGGTCAGCAACTCTTCGCGGCGGGTGCCGGAGCGGTTGATGTTGATGGCCGGGAACACACGCTTCTCGGCGATCTTGCGATCCAGAGGCAGTTCCATGTTGCCGGTACCCTTGAACTCTTCGTAGATCACTTCGTCCATCTTCGAGCCGGTTTCAACCAGCGCGGTGGCGATAATGGTCAGCGAGCCGCCTTCTTCGATGTTACGCGCGGCGCCGAAGAAACGCTTCGGCTTCTCCAGAGCGTGGGCATCGACACCACCGGTCAATACCTTGCCGGAGCTCGGGATCACGGTGTTGTAGGCACGGGCCAGACGGGTGATGGAATCGAGCAGGATCACCACGTCTTTCTTGTGCTCGACCAGGCGCTTGGCCTTCTCGATCACCATTTCAGCAACCTGCACGTGACGGGTCGGCGGCTCGTCAAAGGTCGAGGCAACCACTTCGCCGCGCACGGTGCGCTGCATTTCGGTCACTTCTTCCGGACGCTCGTCGATCAACAGCACGATCAGGTGAACTTCAGGATTGTTACGGGCGATGTTCGCTGCGATGTTCTGCAGCATGATCGTTTTACCGGCTTTCGGCGGTGCGACGATCAGACCACGCTGGCCTTTGCCGATCGGTGCGCACAGGTCGATCACGCGACCGGTCAAATCTTCGGTGGAACCGTTGCCGGCTTCCATCTTCATGCGCACGGTCGGGAACAGCGGCGTCAGGTTCTCGAAGAGAATCTTGTTTTTCGCGTTCTCCGGACGATCGAAGTTGATCGTGTCGACCTTGAGCAGGGCGAAATACCGCTCGCCTTCCTTCGGAGGGCGGATCTTGCCAACGATGGTGTCACCGGTGCGCAAGTTGAAGCGGCGGATCTGGCTCGGCGAGACGTAGATGTCGTCAGGGCCGGCGAGGTAGGAAGCGTCTGCGGAGCGCAGGAAGCCGAAGCCGTCCTGGAGAATCTCCAGCACGCCATCACCGGAGATTTCCTCGCCGCTTTTCGCGTGCTTTTTCAGCAGGGAGAAAATCACGTCCTGCTTGCGCGAACGGGCCATATTTTCTATGCCCATCTGTTCGGCCAATTCGAGCAGTTCGGTAATCGGCTTTTGCTTGAGTTCAGTCAGATTCATATAGGAATGACGTAATCATTTATGGAGGGGGGGAAATTAAGCTTTTGGCTTAATGAGGCCGCGCCGCGGAGAAGGCGACAGGATCGCGAACTAATTCGAAAAGGAGTGCGTCGGCGACGGCTAGCAGGGGGCATTGGAGAAACCAGTGCGGGGCCGAATGTACCACCTGAGTTTCGGAGCGTCTAGCCCTGAATACGCAAAAAGCCCCGCGATTTGCGGGGCTTTTTTTCAGCGTTTTACTGCGACGCTCAGATGTTGGCGTCGAGGAACGCCGCCAGCTGCGACTTCGACAGTGCGCCGACCTTGGTCGCTTCAACGTTGCCGTTCTTGAACAGCATCAGCGTCGGGATACCACGCACGCCATGCTTGGCCGGGGTTTCCTGGTTTTCGTCGATGTTCAGTTTGGCGACGGTCAGCTTGCCTTTGTAAGTCTCGGCAATCTCGTCCAGAACCGGTGCGATCATTTTGCAAGGGCCGCACCATTCAGCCCAGTAGTCGACCAGGACAGCGCCTTCGGCCTTGAGTACGTCGGCTTCGAAGCTAGCGTCGCTAACGTGTTTGATCAGATCGCTGCTCATGGAATTCTCCAGGTTGTAAGCAAAAAAACGTGGCCCATCATAGCCGCCCTTCCCTTGTTCAGGAAGCCGCAGATGATTGAGTGTTGCTATGGCCCTTGATGAGTTTGGGTATAGCTCAAGTCACGCCGTGGCGGGAGCGATAAAGGCGATTCCGGTACGCAGGGCGGCGTTGCGCACATGTTCCTGCATGGCTTTTTGCGCTGCTCCCGACGCACGGCGGGCCAGGGCACGGAGGATCTTGCGGTGTTCCTGCCAGGTTTCCATGGCGCGCTCGGCGCGGATGAACGGCAGTTTCTGGCTCTCGAGAAAGATCTCGGCGCTGGCGGTGAGGATGCTCAGCATCGCCTGATTGCCGCTGGCGAGAAGGATGCGCCGGTGGAATTCGAAGTCGAGTTTCGCCGCTGCCTCAAAGTCGCCGAGCTTCAATTGCTCGCGCATGGCCGCAACGTTGTCTTCCAGCGCATCCAGATCGAACGTGCTCAACGTCACCGCCGCCAACCCTGCTGCAAACCCTTCGAGCGCATAGCGCAATTGAAAGATATCCAGCGGTGATGCCTGCGCCGCAAACGACCAGCCTGGCGCGTTGTCGCCGCGCGACAATTCGACCGGCGACTGCACGAACACGCCTTTGCCCGGCTGAATGCTGACCACGCCCAGTGCACTGAGCGACGACAGCGCTTCACGCAACGATGCCCGGCTGACGCCCAGTTGCAGCGCCAGATCCCGTTGCGAAGGCAACGCGTCGCCGGCACCGAAGCCCTGTTCGGTAATCAGTTTGCGGATCGCTTGCAGCGCCACTTCGGGTACGGCGCGGGAGATCGAATTCATGATGTGCGGACGCGTCAGGGCCAAGGTGCGGCTAGTTGTAAAGCTATTCGCCGAGTCCGGCAAGTCGTGCCCCAGCGGGGTTCGGCGCGTGCAGCCGATGCGCCATCGCAGTGCGAAAACCGAGTTGACTGTTCAGACCAGTAAGACCGAACGAAGCCGCTGGTGCCGCGGCCTGCCGGGGCGAAATCCGCCTGTTGGCACGGCCCATGCTCTGTCCGATCGCAGCAACCACTTCCCGCCGATCCGGAGATTGTCCATGACCCAGCGTTACAGCGCCCTCCTCGCTTCCCTGTTTGCCGGCCTGCTGCTGTGCCAGGCCCCCGCTCACGCCGACGGTCTGGACGACGTGGTCAAACGCGGCACGCTGAAAGTTGCCGTGCCCCAGGACTTCCCGCCGTTCGGCTCGGTCGGCCCGGACATGAAACCGCGCGGCCTGGATATCGACACGGCGAAACTGCTCGCTGACCAACTCAAGGTCAAACTCGAACTGACCCCGGTCAACAGCACCAACCGCATCCCGTTCCTCACCACCGGCAAGGTTGATCTGGTGATTTCCAGCCTCGGCAAAAACGCCGAGCGCGAGAAAGTCATCGACTTCTCCCGCGCCTATGCGCCGTTCTACCTCGCCGTGTTCGGCCCGCCAGACGCTGCGATCACCAGCCTCGACGACCTCAAGGGCAAGACCATCAGCGTCACCCGTGGCGCCATCGAAGACATCGAGCTGAGCAAAGTCGCCCCCGAAGGCGTGACCATCAAACGTTTCGAAGACAACAATTCGACCATCGCCGCTTATCTGGCAGGCCAGGTCGATCTGATCGCCAGCGGCAACGTAGTGATGGTGGCCATCAGCGAGAAGAACCCCAAGCGCGTGCCGGCGCTGAAAGTGAAGCTCAAGGATTCGCCGGTCTACGTCGGTGTGAACAAGAACGAAGCGGCGCTGCTGGCCAAGGTCAACGACATCCTCAATACCGCCAAGGCTGACGGCGCGCTGGAAAAGAACTCGCAGACCTGGCTGAAAGAGCCGCTGCCGGCCGATCTCTGATCGACTGCGCGGGAGACGTTCATGGCTTATCAGTTCGATTTTATGCCGGTGGTAGAAAACACCGACCTACTGCTGCGCGGCGCACTGTTCACCCTTGAGCTGACCGCCATCGGCGCGCTGCTCGGGGTCGGCGTCGGGATTGTCGGGGCGCTGGTGCGGGCGTGGCAGATCCGCCCGTTCTCGGCGATCTTCGGCGTCTACGTCGAGTTGATCCGCAACACGCCGTTTCTGGTGCAACTGTTCTTCATCTTCTTCGGCCTGCCGTCGCTCGGCGTGCAGATTTCCGAGTGGCAGGCGGCGGTGCTGGCGATGGTGATCAACCTTGGCGCCTATTCGACCGAAATCATCCGCGCCGGCATCCAGGCGATTCCGCGCGGGCAGCTGGAAGCGGCTGCGGCATTGGCGATGACCCGCTTCGAAGCGTTCCGCCACGTCGTCCTGCTGCCGGCGCTGGGCAAGGTCTGGCCGGCGCTGAGCAGCCAGATCATCATTGTCATGCTCGGTTCGGCGGTGTGTTCGCAGATCGCCACGGAAGAATTGAGCTTCGCCGCCAACTTCATTCAGTCACGCAACTTCCGCGCCTTTGAAACCTACGCGCTGACCACCCTGATCTACCTGTGCATGGCGCTGCTGATCCGCCAATTGCTCAACTGGTTCGGCCGGCGGTTCATTTCGAGGAGCAGCCAATGAGCGATTTCACTTTCTGGGACATCCTGCGCAACCTGCTCACCGGCCTGCAATGGACGCTGGCGCTGTCGCTGGTGGCGTTCATTGGCGCCGGCCTCGTCGGCCTGCTGATTCTGGTGATGCGCATCTCCAAGAACACGCTGCCCAGCAGCATCGCCCGCACCTGGATCGAGCTGTTCCAGGGCACGCCGCTGTTGATGCAGCTGTTTCTGGTGTTCTTCGGTGTGGCGCTGGCCGGGATCGAGATTTCGCCGTGGATGGCCGCCGCGATCGCTTTGACCTTGTTCACCAGCGCCTATCTGGCGGAGATCTGGCGCGGTTGCGTCGAGGCCATTCCCCACGGTCAGTGGGAAGCTTCGTCGAGCCTGGCGCTCAATCCGCTGGAGCAGTTGCGCTACGTGATTCTGCCGCAAGCGCTGCGCATCGCCGTGGCGCCGACCGTGGGCTTCTCGGTGCAAGTGGTCAAAGGCACAGCGGTGACCTCGATCATCGGCTTCACCGAACTGACCAAGACCGGCGGCATGCTCGCCAACGCCACGTTCGAACCGTTCATGGTCTACGGCCTCGTCGCCCTCGGCTACTTCCTGCTCTGCTACCCCTTGTCCCTCAGTGCGCGCTACCTGGAAAGGAGACTGCATGCCTCTGCTTAGAATTTCCGCCCTGCATAAATATTACGGCGATCACCACGTACTCAAAGGCATCGACCTCAGCGTCGAGGAAGGCCAGGTCGTGGCGATCATCGGCCGCAGCGGCTCGGGCAAATCGACTCTGTTGCGCACACTCAACGGCCTGGAGTCGATCAACGACGGCGTGATCGAAGTCGACGGCGAATACCTCGACGCCGCCCGCGCTGATCTGCGCAGCCTGCGACAGAAGGTCGGCATGGTCTTCCAGCAGTTCAACCTGTTCCCGCACCTGACCGTCGGGGAGAACGTCATGCTCGCGCCGCAAGTGGTGCAGAAAGTACCCAAGGCCAAGGCTGCCGAACTGGCGCGGGAAATGCTCGAGCGAGTCGGGCTCGGGGAGAAATTCGATGCCTTTCCGGATCGTCTGTCCGGCGGGCAGCAACAGCGGGTGGCGATTGCCCGGGCTTTGGCGATGTCGCCGAAGGTGCTGCTGTGCGATGAAATCACTTCGGCACTGGACCCGGAACTGGTCAATGAAGTGCTCAGCGTGGTGCGGCAGTTGGCCAAGGAAGGCATGACGCTGATCATGGTCACCCACGAGATGCGCTTTGCCCGAGAGGTGGGCGACAAACTGGTGTTCATGCACCATGGCAAGGTGCATGAGGTGGGCGATCCGAAGGTGTTGTTTGCCAATCCGCAGACGGCCGAGCTGGCGAACTTTATTGGCACGGTGGAAGCGACAGCCTGAAGCAGCCTCATCCTGATCGTTCCCACGCTCCGCGTCGGAATGCCTCACCGGACGCTCTGCGTCCGCTTTTGGGACGCGGAGCGTCCCGGGCTGCATTCCCACGCAGAGCGTAGGAACGATCAGGTTTGAACCATGCGCGTTGGCGCCAGCGTTTGATCGTGGCACGATGTCGGGGTTATCGACCGAGACCCCCTGACCATGCCGCAATCCCAAGCCAAGAATCTGTCCCTGATCGCCGCAATCGACCTGGGCTCCAACAGCTTTCACATGGTCGTGGCCAAGGCCCAGAACGGCGAAATCCGCATCCTCGAGCGCCTCGGCGAGAAGGTGCAACTGGCCGCCGGCATCGACGACGCGCGCCAGCTCAACGAAGAATCGATGCAGCGCGGCCTCGATTGCCTCAAGCGCTTTGCCCAACTGATCAACGGCATGCCGCTCGGCGCCGTGCGCATCGTCGGCACCAACGCCCTGCGTGAAGCGCGCAACCGTGGCGAATTCATCCGCCGCGCCGAGGAAAGCCTCGGCCACACGGTAGAAGTCATCTCCGGCCGTGAAGAAGCGCGCCTGATCTATCTCGGCGTTTCGCACACACTCGCCGATACCCCAGGCAAACGTTTGGTCGCCGACATCGGCGGCGGCAGTACTGAATTCATCATCGGCCAGCGCTTCGAGCCGTTGCTGCGCGAAAGCCTGCAAATGGGCTGCGTCAGTTTCACCCAGCGCTACTTCAAGGACGGCAAGATCACCCCGGCCCGCTACGCCCAGGCCTACACGGCGGCGCGCCTGGAGATCATGAGCATCGAGCACGCCCTGCATCGCCTGACCTGGGATGAAGCCATTGGCTCCTCCGGTACGATTCGCGCCATCGGTCTGGCCCTGAAGGCCGGCGGCCACGGCAGCGGCGAGGTCAACGCCGAAGGCCTGGCGTGGCTCAAGCGCAAACTGTTCAAGCTCGGCGACGCCGACAAGATCGATTTTGAAGGCATCAAGCCTGACCGCCGGGCGATCTTCCCGGCGGGCCTGGCGATTCTCGAAGCGATCTTCGACGCCCTCGAACTGCAACGCATGGATCATTGTGAAGGCGCGCTGCGTGAAGGCGTGCTCTACGACCTGCTCGGCCGCCATCATCACGAAGACGTGCGCGAACGCACCCTGACCTCGCTGATGGAGCGCTATCACGTCGACCTGGAACAGGCGGCGCGGGTCGAACGCAAGGCCCTGCACGCGTTCGATCAGGTCGCCGTCGACTGGGAGCTGGATGACGGCATCTGGCGCGAACTGCTCGGCTGGGCGGCGAAAGTGCACGAAGTCGGCCTCGACATCGCTCACTATCACTACCACAAGCACGGTGCCTACCTGATCGAGCACTCCGATCTGGCCGGCTTCTCGCGAGAAGATCAGCAGATGCTCGCGCTATTGGTGCGCGGGCACCGGCGCAATATTCCCAAGGACAAGTTCGCCGAATTCGGCGATGACGGCATCAAGCTGATTCGCCTGTGCGTGCTGCTGCGGTTCGCCATTCTGTTCCATCACATTCGCGGAACCCAGGCGATGCCGCAGGTGGCGCTGCATGCGAGTGGCGATCATCTCGATGTGGAATTCCCGGAGAACTGGCTGGATGAAAATCAGCTGACCCAGGCGGATTTCGGGCTTGAGGCGGACTGGTTGACGCGGGTGGGGATTGTTCTCACGGTGCACTGACACTGATTGTGGCGAGGGGATTTATCCCCGCTGGCCTGCGCAGCAGGCCCGATTTTGACTCAAGGGGTCGCTTCGCGCCCAACGGGGATAAATCCCCTCGCCACAGGTCGGAATCAGTGTAGGTACAAAAAAGGCGATCCCGAGGGATCGCCTTTTTATTGGGCTGAAGGTCAGCTGCTCACCGGCAATATCGGGCTGCCCAACCGCTCCAGCAACGTCGCCTGCGCACTGCGCGGGTTCTGGTTTCCGGTGGGCGTGTTGCGAATGTAGCGGCCGTCCGATTGCAAACTCCAGCTGTGGGTGTTGTCGGTCAGGTACAGCTCCAGCTCCTTCTTGACCCGAGTCAGCAGCTTCTTGCCTTCCACCGGGAAGCAAGTCTCGACGCGCTTGTCGAGGTTGCGCTCCATCCAGTCGGCGCTGGAGAGGAACATCTGCTCGTCGCCGCCGTTGAGGAAGTAGAACACTCGCGTGTGCTCGAGGAAGCGGCCAATGATCGAGCGCACATGAATGTTGTGCGAAACCCCGGCGATGCCCGGACGCAGGCAGCACATGCCGCGCACCACCAGATCGATGCGCACGCCGGACTGGCTGGCCTTGTACAGCGCGCGGATGATCTTCGGATCGGTCAGCGAGTTGAACTTGGCGATGATGTGCGCCGGTTTGCCTTCGAGGGCGAACTGGGTTTCGCGGGCAATCATGTCGAGCATGCCCTTCTTCAGGGTGAACGGCGCATGCAGCAGCTTTTTCATGCGCAGCGTCTTGCCCATGCCGATCAACTGGCTGAACAGTTTGCCGACGTCTTCGCACAAGGCGTCGTCGGAGGTCAGCAGGCTGTAGTCGGTGTAGAGCTTGGCATTACCGGCGTGGTAGTTGCCGGTACCGAGATGCGCATAACGGACGATCTCGCCAGCCTCACGGCGCAGGATCAGCATCATCTTGGCGTGGGTCTTGAAGCCGACCACGCCGTAGATCACCACCGCACCGGCCGCTTGCAGACGGCTGGCCAGTTGCAGGTTGGATTCCTCGTCGAAGCGCGCGCGCAGCTCGATCACCGCAGTGACTTCCTTGCCGTTACGCGCGGCGTCGACCAGCGCATCGACGATCTCGGAGTTGGCGCCGGAGCGGTACAGGGTCTGGCGAACGGCGAGCACGTGCGGGTCTTTCGCGGCCTGACGCAGCAAGTCGACCACCGGGGTGAACGACTCGAACGGGTGCAGCAGGAGGATGTCCTGCTTGCTGACCACACTGAAGATGTTTTCGCTGTTTTGCAGCAGTTTCGGGATCTGCGGGGTGAACGGCGTGTATTGCAGCTCCGGATGGCTGTCCAGACCGGTGATGCTGAACAGCCGCGTCAGGTTGACCGGGCCGTTGACCTGATACAGCTCGGTCTCGCTCAGGTTGAACTGCTTGAGCAGATAGTCCGAGAGGTGTTTCGGGCAGGTGTCGGCAACTTCCAGACGCACCGCGTCACCGTAACGCCGCGAGAACAGCTCGCCACGCAGGGCGCGAGCAAGGTCTTCGACGTCTTCGGAATCGAGCGCCAGGTCGGCATTTCGGGTCAGACGGAACTGGTAGCAGCCTTTCACCTTCATGCCCTGGAACAGGTCATCGGCGTGGGCGTGGATCATCGACGACAGGAATACATAGTTGTCGCCAGCGCCGCCGACTTCTTCCGGGACCTTGATGATCCGCGGCAGCAGACGCGGCGCCGGGATGATCGCCAGACCGGAGTCGCGCCCGAAGGCGTCGATGCCTTCGAGCTCGACGATGAAGTTCAGACTCTTGTTCACCAGCAGCGGGAACGGGTGCGTCGGGTCGAGGCCGATCGGGGTGATGATCGGCGCGATCTCGTCGCGGAAATAGCGGCGGACCCAGGTCTTGAGCTTGGTCGTCCAGTTGCGCCGACGGATGAAGCGCACCTGATGCTTTTCCAGCTCCGGCAGGAGGATGTCGTTGAGGATCGCGTACTGGCGGTCAACGTGACCGTGAACCAGTTCGCTGATCCGCGCCAGCGCCTGATGCGGCTGCAAGCCGTCAGCGCCGGCCTGTTCGCGGGCAAAAGTGATCTGCTTTTTCAGCCCGGCGACGCGAATTTCGAAGAATTCGTCGAGGTTGCTGGAGAAGATCAGCAGGAACTTCAGCCGCTCCAGCAACGGGTAGGACTCGTCCAGCGCCTGTTCCAGCACGCGGATGTTGAACTGCAATTGCGAAAGCTCGCGGTGGATGTACAGGCTGCTGTCATCCAGGCCGGGAATGGCGATCGCCGGTACCGCCACAGCGGTTTCGGCAACCGGCGCGGGTGGCGCAGGCTCCAGTTCCGGCGGGGTTTCGGTGATTTGCTCGACCACCGGCTGAGCTTCTTTTACGGCAACTTCAGTGAGTCCTTCGGTATTCATGGAATGTTCCTGGGAGGGCTATTTCTGCTCTCGTAACAATTGAGCGGCACGAACGGCAAAGTAAGTCAGGATGCCATCTGCACCGGCACGTTTAAAGGCGGTCAGTGACTCGAGGATCACCGCTTCGCTCAACCAGCCATTCTGGATAGCGGCCATGTGCATGGCGTATTCGCCACTGACCTGATAGACGAAGGTCGGCACCTTGAAGGCATCTTTGACGCGAAAAAGAATGTCCAGGTAGGGCATGCCCGGCTTGACCATGACCATGTCCGCACCTTCGGACAAGTCGGCACCGACTTCGTGCAGCGCTTCGTCGCTGTTGGCCGGGTCCATCTGATAAGAAGCCTTGTTGGCCTTGCCCAGGTTCGACGCCGAACCCACAGCATCGCGGAAAGGCCCGTAGTAGGCGCTGGCATACTTGGCCGAGTAGGCCATGATGCGCACGTTGACGTGACCGGCAATTTCCAGGGCCTCACGAATCGCCTGGATGCGACCGTCCATCATGTCCGACGGCGCCACCACCTGCGCGCCGGCTTCGGCATGGGACAGCGCCTGACGCACCAGCGCATCGACAGTGATGTCGTTCTGCACGTAGCCGTCTTCGTCGAGAATGCCGTCCTGGCCGTGGGTGGTGAACGGATCCAGCGCGACGTCAGTGATCACCCCCAGCTCCGGGAACCGCTCACGCAGGGCGCGAGTGGCGCGCTGGGCGATGCCTTCGGGATTCCACGCTTCGGCGGCATCGAGGGATTTCAGCTCAGGCGGGGTGACCGGGAACAGCGCCAACGCCGGAATGCCCAGCTCGACCCATTTCGCCGCTTCTTCAAGCAGCAGATCAATGCTCAGTCGCTCGACGCCCGGCATCGAGGCCACGGCTTCGCGGCGGTTTTCACCGTCGAGCACGAACACCGGCAGAATCAGATCATCGACCGTCAATACGTTTTCACGCACCAGGCGCCGCGAAAAATCATCACGACGATTGCGGCGCAGACGAGTGGCAGGGAACAGACGATTGGCGGGGGTAAAGCTCACGGCAGACTCCTGAGCCCGGGCAAACGGGCGAGCGTGACAGTTATAGACGGCCATTATGACTAACAGATGACAGTTATGTGTGCTCTGTGACAGGTAGCCGCAATCCATTGTCGATGTAGGAAATGTTCACGTCGAGACACATTTGGACACTTTCATGAATGTGCCCGAAGGGTTAGGCTGCGCGTTCATTTCGCCAGCACCCAGACAATGCTCCAACAATTTCTGCACGACTTTGGCTACTTTGCCTTGTTTCTCGGCACGTTCTTCGAAGGCGAAACCATTCTGGTGCTCGCAGGCTTCCTTGCGTTCCGTGGATACATGGACATCAACCTGGTGGTGGTCGTGGCATTCTTCGGCAGTTATGCCGGCGATCAGCTGTGGTACTTCCTGGGGCGCAAGCACGGGCGCAAATTGCTTGCGCGCAAACCGCGCTGGCAGATGATGGGCGACCGCGCGCTGGAGCACATCCGCAAACATCCGGACATCTGGGTCCTGAGCTTCCGCTTCGTTTATGGCCTGCGCACCGTGATGCCGGTGGCGATCGGCCTGTCCGGTTATCCACCGGGACGTTACCTGCTGCTCAACGGCATCGGCGCGGCGATCTGGGCCACCGCATTGGCTGCGGCGGCTTACCACTTCGGCGCAGTGCTGGAAGGCATGCTCGGCAGCATCAAGAAGTACGAGCTGTGGGTGCTCGGCGCATTGCTGATCCTCGGGCTGGGCCTGTGGCTGCGGCGCCGCTTCAAGAATGCGCAACTGGCGAAGAAAATCTATCAGGACGAGCTGCTCGCCAAGGCCGCCGAGGCAGAGCAGTTGCGCCAGGCCGAAGCGACCCCTCCTGCCGGGCCGAAAACGCCAGCCGAATAAGCCATTCGCTGGCGGCTGCCACGCGCAGCCCAGGCAAATAATGAACACCCCGCCTCCGTTGCGATCCATTGAGAGAGCGCTCTGCCCCCGCGCGCGTCAGCCATGCCCCTATGGCCACGCGCGACGATTTGAGGGACATTGAGCGCCATGAATCTGGAGAGAAGCCCATGAGCAAAAAAGTTGCAGTGATCCTGTCCGGCAGTGGCGTGTACGACGGCGCCGAAATCCAGGAAAGTGTCATCACCCTGCTGCGCCTCGACCAGCGCGGCGCACAGGTGCAGTGCTTCGCGCCGAACATCGCGCAATTGCATGTGATCAACCACCTGACCGGCGAAGAAATGCCGGAATCGCGCAACGTGCTGGTGGAATCGGCGCGCATTGCCCGGGGCAACGTCAAGGATATCCGCGACGCCGACGTCGAAGACTTCGATGCGCTGATCGTGCCCGGCGGTTTCGGCGCGGCGAAGAACCTGTCGAACTTCGCCATCGAAGGCGCCGGCTGCACCGTGCAACCTGAAGTGCTGGCCCTGGCCGAAGCATTTGCCGAAGCGGGCAAACCGGTCGGGCTGATCTGCATCTCCCCGGCGCTGGCAGCGAAAATCTATGGCCCGGGCGTGACCTGCACCATCGGCAACGACGCCGACACCGCTGCGGCCATGAGCAAGATGGGCGCCACCCACGAAGAATGCGCCGTCACCGAAATCGTCGAAGACAAGGCGCGCAAACTGGTCACCACCCCGGCGTACATGCTGGCGCAGACCATCAGTGAAGCGGCTTCGGGGATCAACAAACTGGTCGACCGCGTGCTCGAACTGACTCACGAAAACGACGCTTGAAATCAAAAGATCGCAGCCTTCGGCAGCTCCTACAGGTTTCGTGTCGCGCCGTGATATTGCGGCATACACCGCCCCTGTAGGAGCTGCCGCAGGCTGCGATCTTTTCAGGGCTTGCGGGTGAGCCGGGTGAGAATCCGGTCCAGCGCATTGGCAAACGCCTGCTTTTCACGCTCGCCAAACGGCGCCGGCCCGCCGCTCATCTGGCCCTGCTCCCTGAGATCGGTAAACAGGTTACGCACCGCCAGCCGCTCGCCCATGTTCTGCGCATCGAACTCCTTGCCGCGCGGATCCAGTGCCGCCACGCCCTTCTTCACCAGCCGATCGGCCAGCGGAATATCGCTGCAGATCACCAGTTCGCCCGGCACGGCGTGCTCGACCAGATAATCATCCGCCGCATCCGGCCCGCTCGGCACCACAATCAATTTGACGATCGCCAGCCCCGGTTTGATCTGCGGCTGCCCGGCTACCAGCACCACTTCGAACTGGCGCTTTAACGCGAACTTCACCACCAGATCCTTCGCCGCCCGCGGACAGGCGTCGGCATCGATCCATACACGCATGTTCTTGCCTCCAAAAAATTCGCGAGCAGGCTCGCTCCCACAGGATACAGACCGAACCTGTGGGAGCGAGCCTGCTCGCGAATATGAGCGCAGCGAATGCCTTTATGCAGCCGAAACCCGACGCTTCTCCGCCACCCAACTACGCCCATACAGCACAGCAATCGCCACAATCGCCACCACCTGCGCGGTCAGCGAATAGGCATCGGCATGGATTCCCAGCCAGTCGAATTCAAAGAACGCCACCGGCCGTGTGCCGAAAATCCCGGCTTCCTGCAAGGCCTTGACGCCATGCCCGGCAAACACCACCGACAACGCGCACAACAGCGCGGCGTTGATGCTGAAGAACAGCGTCAGCGGCAGTTTCGCCGAGCCGCGCAGGATCACCCAGGCCAGACCGACCAGCAGGACCAGCGCCGTCGCACCGCCGGCCAACACGGCGTTGTGCCCAGAAGGCCCGGCCTGCAGCCACAGGGTTTCGTAGAACAGGATCACTTCAAACAACTCGCGATAGACCGAGAAGAACGCCAGGATCGCAAAACCGAAACGACCACCGCCACCGACCAGGCTGCTCTTGATGTAATCCTGCCAGGCCGCCGCGTGACGGCGGTCATGCATCCACACGCCGAGCCACAACACCATGACGCTGGCAAACAGTGCGGTGGCGCCTTCCAGCAACTCACGCTGCGAACCGCTGACGTCGATCACATACGCCGCCAGCGCCCAGGTGCCCAAGCCCGCCAGCAAGGCCAGGCCCCAGCCAACGTTGACACTGCGAACGGCCGATTGCTGGCCGGTGTTGCGCAAGAAGGCGAGGATCGCCGCCAGCACCAGAATCGCTTCCAGGCCTTCACGCAAAAGAATCAACAGACCAGAGATGTAGCTCAGCGACCAGCTCAGACCATCGCTGCCCAGCAGGCCGGCGGATTCCTTGAGCTTGGCCTTGGCCGCGTCCAGACGCTGCTCGGCCTGCTCGACCGGCAGACCGTCCTGCAGCGACTGCCGGTAAGCCATCAGCGATTTTTCGGTGTCCTTGCGCACGTTGGCATCGACGTTGTCCAGCGAGCTTTCCACCAGCTCGAAGCCTTCCAGATACGCCGCTACCGACAGGTCATAGGCCTGATCATGTTCCCCGGCGCGGTAGGCCGCGAGGCTCTTGTCCAGCGTGGCGGCGGTGTAATCGAGCAACTGCGCCGGCCCGCGTTTGACCTGCGGTGGTTGTGCGCGCTGGGCACGGAACGTCTCCGCGACCTCTGCGCCCTCGGCAGCCTGCACCTCGGCCGGGGTCTGCCGGGCCAGGTCGGCGATGTTGTAGACCTTGTCGGACTTGGCGGCCGCCGCATCGGCACTGAAGCCAGCGATGTAGGTGGCCAGATCCCAGCGCTGGCGATCATCGAGCTGATCGGCAAACGCCGGCATGTCGGTGCCTTCGACGCCCTGGCCGAGGGTGCTGTAGATCGCGTACAGGCTCAAGTGATCCATGCGCGCAGCGTCGCGCAGGTTGGCTGGCGCGGGAGTCAGACCTAGGCCGGCCGGGCCGTCGCCAGCGCCAGTGTCGCCGTGGCACACCGAGCAGTTCTGCGCATACAACGGCGCGCCGCGTGTCGGGTCCGGGGTGATGATCGGTGCCTGACTGACTTCATAAGCCACCGCCAGTTTCGCCCCCAGCTGTCGGGCCTGACGGGCGACATCAGCGCCGTCCTGCTTCGCAGTGATGGCGGCGTGCAAAGATTCGACGCCCTGTTCCAGCGCGGCTTTTTCCGCTTTGGCCGGTAATGCAGTGATCAAGCCTTGCAGAACCTGGGTGAATTCCAGCTGCTCGCGGTATTCGCCATCGTCGATGACTTTGCCTGCCGCGACCGTTGGCGGGTAATCGGCACTGATGTAATCGAGCAGGTGCAACGCTTGCGGCGCGCCTTCCACGGTATCGGCCAGCAGCGGCAGGCTGCTCAGGGACAATAACGGGAACAGCAGCCAGGCCAGCAATCGGGACGAGGCAGTCATGAACGAATCTCAAATGGAAATGCGAAGTTACATATTGTTCACTTCGAAGACATTTCTCTCAAGCTTTGTCGGCGTTTCGCTTTGATTGGCAGGAAATACCCGGCAGACGGCAGCAGCGTTTGTCGCCGACTATTGCCGCACTGCCCGCTGCCGATTGACGCTCGATCAAGATCGCAGCCATTTGCCACCATCCACTTTATACTGCCCGCCCCAGAGCATTTGCGCGCAAGGAATCAACCTCAATGCGGAGTCTTCCGTTCGTTTTGCTGCTTTGCGTCGCTGTTCAGTTGAGCGGTTGTGCCGCCTATCGCAACTACGATCTTGAAATGCAGCAGACCACCGAGCAAATGACCCGGGGCAATCTGACCGGGGCTCTGGCACTGGTGGAAATGAACAACCCGTGGGAAGACAAGGATCTGCTGTATTACCTGGAAAAAGGCGCGATCCTCAGCGCTGGCAGTGCCCTGCCCGACAGCCAGGACGCCTGGCGCAATGCCGACCGGATGATCTTCCAGCGCGAGGAAGCCAACCCGTCCGGCGCGATGAAATTACTGGCGCGTTTCGGCGATGAAATGGGCACGATGCTGGTCAACGACAAGCTGCGGCGCTATGAAGGCTACGATTACGAAAAGGTCATGTTGACTACGCAAATGGCCTTGAACCAGCTATCCGTCAATGACTTTGCCGGCGCCCGCGCAGACATCAGGAAAACCCACGAACGCGAAGCATTGATCGCCCGCCAGCGTGAAAAGCAATACGAAGCGGCCGAGGAACAGGCAAAAGCTCAGGGCAAAATTCTCCATTACAAAGAACTGGAAGGCTACCCGGTCGCCTTGCTTGATGCGCCGCACGTCGTTGAGCTGAAAAACGGCTACCAAAGTGCGTTCAGCCACTATCTGGCCGGATTCACCTATGAAGCCCTCGGCGAGCGCGCCCTCGCGGCGGCCGGTTATCGTCAGGCGATCGAACTGCGGCCGGACATGCCCTTGCTGCAAAAGGCCCTGAGCAATCTCGACAAACCGCCAGCGAAAGCCGATGAAAGCGATGTGTTGCTGATTATCCAGAGTGGCCTGGCTCCGGCTCGCAGCTCAGTGCAAGTGCCGATCCCGGTTCGTCTGAACGAAACGCTGGTCATCATCGCGCCCATTTCATTCCCGGTGATGGTGCCGGACGCAGTTACGCCCAACTTCAGCCATATCACCGTAGACGGTCGCAAACAGCCGCTGGTGGTGATTAATAGCGTGACCGATATGTCCATGCGCACACTGCGCGACGACATGCCGCAAATCATCTCGCGGGCGATGTTCCGCGCCAACATGGCCGCCATCGGTCAAGCGCAGGAAAACGAGCGCAACCCGGCGAAAGCCTCGTTGATCGTCACTCAGCATGATCCGTTCGAAGAAGCCGACACCCGCACATGGCGAGCGTTGCCGGACAAGACTCTGGTCGCCCGCCTGCGCTTGAAGAAAGGCCTGCATACCTTCCGTTTTGCGCCTGCGTCCATCGACCACCCTTTTGAAATGCGCGTCGACCAAGACCGCCAGATTCTGCACCTGCGGGTATTCCGGGATCAGGTCTATACCGTCGGATCAGCCTTTGTACCGAATCAAAAACCCGCTTCGGATAAACCCGCTTCTGCGGAGAAGTGATGGCACCACATCTGAAAATGCACCCAAAAAGCTATTACATAGCCATCACGCCACGTTTATAATGCCGCGCCCTCGCCCAGCGAGCCGGCATCAAAAGCTCCTCACCCATGAGGAATTGGCAGGAGGCCAGCGCCGCCGTCGATAGGTCACACCAGCCCGACCAGCACACGCGGCTGCAAGTTTTGTTACTCAGGGAAGAAGTACCCATGGCATTCCGCGCTCCCATGCTGCTCGCGCTCAGCGCTGTCACGCTGTTGTCCGGCTGCGCAGCGTTTCGCAACTACGATTCCGAACTGGCCCAGACCAATCAGCAACTGGCATCCGGCAACGTCGACGCGGCGCTGACCCTGCTGGAAAAGAACAACACCGGCACCGACAAAGACCTGCTCTATTACTTCGAGAAAGGTGAACTGCTGCGCGCCAAGGGCGACCTGTCGGGCAGCCAGAACGCCTGGGGCAGTGCCGATCAGGTGGTCGGCCAGTGGGAAGACGCGGTCAAGCTCGACTCGGCCAAGTACCTGGCACAGTTCGGCAGCTTCATCGTCAACGACAAGGTGCGTCGCTACGAAGGCTATGACTACGAAAAAGTCATGCTGACCACGCAGATGGCCCTGAACCTGTTGGCGGTCAACGATTTCGATGGCGCCCGCACGGCGATCAAAAAGACCCACGAACGCGAAGCAGTGATCGCCGATCTGCGCGACAAGGAATACCTCAAGAGCGAAGAAGAGGCCGAGAAAGAAGGCATCAAGACCCAGTACAAGGATTTGCAGGGTTATCCGGTGGCCAGCCTCGACGCGCCGGAAGTGGTCGGCCTGAAGAACAGCTACCAGAGTGCGTTCAGCCATTACCTGGCCGGTTTCGTTTACGAAGCCCTGGGCGAGAAGGATCTGGCCGCGCCGGGTTATCGCAAGGCTGCCGAACTGCGTCCGAACACGCCGCTGCTCGAGCAGGCGCTGGTCAATCTCGACAAGCCTTCCAAATCCGATGACAGCGACATTCTCATCGTCGTGCAGAGCGGTCTGGCCCCGGCCCGCGACTCGATTCGTGTGCCGCTGCCGCTGCCGATTTCCAACAACGTGGTGATCACTCCGCTGTCGTTCCCGATCATCAAACCGGACACCTCCACAGCGCCGTTTGCGCAGATCGGCGTCGACGGCAAGCAAGTCGACCTGACCGCGCTGAACAGCACCACAGCCATGTCCCGCCGCGCTCTGCGTGATGACATGCCGGGGATCATCGTGCGCACCACCGTGCGCGCGATCACCAAAGGCGTGGCGCAGAAGCAGATCAACGAAACCAATCCGCTGGCCGGTCTCGCCGTGGGTATTTCTTCAGCGGTGCTTGAAGGTGCCGATACCCGCACATGGCGCACCCTGCCGGACAACACCCAAGTGGTGCGTCTGCGCCTGAAAAAAGGTGAGCATCAGGTTACCCTGCCGAGCGCCGTCGGCGGCTCGGTGGTCAAGGTCACTGTCGACCAGCGCTACCAAGTGATCAGCCTGCGTGCCGTGGGCAACCAGGTATTCGCTGGCGGCATCGCTGCTCACGTAATGCCGAGCGCTGCCGCGACCAACGTCGCCAGCCTCAAACAACCTTAAGAACGGAGTCTTTGCAATGCGCTTGAAGATCATCGCCGTCGCCGCCCTCGCCTTGCTGGCAGGCTGCGCCACCCCGCCACCGCCGGAGCCGGGCAGCGCCGCGAGCAAAGTCGTGGCCATGGGCCCGCAGAAACACATCGTCGTCGGCGCCATGCGCGTGGCTCGTGAAAACGGCTTCATGACCGTCAACGTGCAGTTGAGCAACACCCTCAACAGCAACAAGATTTTCTACTACCGCTTCGCCTGGCTTGGCGCCGAAGGTTTCCCGGTTGCCGAAGAAGAAGTGTGGAAAAGCCAGATGATGTACGGCGCCCAGACCAGCTTCATTCAGGCCATCGCGCCGACCCCGAAAGCCGTGGATTTCCGTCTGGAAATCAAGACGCCTTAAGCCCGCCACCCTATTTCTGATTGAGAGAGCTTTCTCATGTTTGCACGCTTTTCCTGCATCGCCGTCATCGCCCTGCTCGCCTCCGGTTGCGCCAACACCTCGCCGACCCTGGGCAGCAAGAACATCAGCTACGGCGACACCAAAGCGGTTGAAACCGTGACCAACGAATTCGGTTCGACCGACCTGCAAATGATCGCCGAGTCGATGACCCGCTCGCTGGCCCAGTCCGGCATCCTGCAGGGTCGTCCGGTAGTTCAGGTCTACGATGTGAAGAACAAGACCAGCGAGTACATCGACACCCGCGAAATCACCACCAGCATCAAGACTCAGTTGATGAAGACCGGTGTTGCGCGCTTCGCCAGCGACAACAATGCGATGCAGAGCCAGGTTGACCAGCTCAAGCTGCAAAACCAGAGCGGCCTGTACAAGAAAAGCACCGTGGCCAAGACCGGCAACATGGTTGCCGCCAAGTACCGCATCGAAGGCTCGATCAGCTCGATCGTCAAGCGCAGCAGCGACTACAAGGACGTCTTCTACAAATTCAGCCTGCAGTTGATCGACGTCGAAAGCGGTCTGGCCGAGTGGATGGACGAAAAAGAGATCCGCAAGACCACGGAGCGTTGATCGATGCGCACATGGATTGGCATGATGGCCCTGGCTTGCGCGTTCAGCGCGCAGGCGGCCCCGAAAGTGGCGGTGACGGATCTGGCGTATCAGGAGCGCGTGGAGCAATACATCCACATCGTTTCGGCGCAGAGCAATCACCGCGAGAGTTACTACAGCGCCAGTGGTTCTTCGAGCTACAACGAGATCGAAGCGACCACCAGCTATATCGAACAGGGCGAGTTGCGCAAATTCACCGGCGACATCAAGGGTGAAATCCTGCGTACCGGCATGTTCCAGCTGGTGCAGGGCACGCCGTATACCGCCTCATCCAAAGGCGATGTGTATGACGTGATCAGGCGCATCAAGGCCGGCAACTTCAAAGGCGCCGACTACGTGCTGTTCGGCACCGTGTCCGATATCGACTTCACCCAGGACATCAACGAGCTGGCGCACACCGACAGCTACTCGGCGGTACTGGGCCTGACGCTGGTGGCGGATTTCAGTCTGATCAACACCAGGACCTACGAGATCACCTCGGCCTTCACGGCGATGGGTGAAGCGCAGGACACCAAACTGGTTAACCATCGCGACATCAAGATCTCGCTGAACCGTCCGCGGGTGGTGCGTGAGGTGTCCAAGGCCTTGGGCGAAGACGTGGCCGGGCAACTGAGCATGCAGCTCGGAGGTGGTGACGGTTATGAGCAGCCGCGTGAAGCGCCGCAGCGCAACAATCTGCCGCGTGATACGGCACCGGTGATCTTACGCTGAGCCGGATCTGAGGACTTTTGTGGCGAAGGGCTCTGTGGCGAGGGGATTTATCCCCGTTGGGTCGCGAAGCGGCCCTCGCTATTGATTCAAGACGATTGGGACTGCTGCGCAGTCCAACGGGGATAGATTCCCTCGCCACAAAAGCTCGCTTGCCCCGATGTCTCGGTAGAAATGAAAAAGGCGACCTCTTGAGGTCGCCTTTTTTGTGCCCGAGCGTTTTACGCCGCCGCTTTGCGCAACGTCGCCATAAACGCCGCTGCGCCGATGAACAGCCCGGCAAAGGTGCGGTTCATGCGTTTCTGCTGCTTGGGCGTGCGCAACAGGCGCAGCACCTTCGACGCCAGCCCGGTGTAGCCGGCCATGACAATCAGGTCGACGAATACCATGGTCACGCCGATCACCAGATACTGAATCAGCAGCGGCGCATGGGGATTGATGAACTGCGGCAACACCGCGAGCATGAACACCAACGCTTTGGGGTTGCTGATGTTTACCAGAAAGCCGCGAAACACCAGGGCCAGTGGCTTGCCGATCGGCCGAACCGCGGCGTCATCGCTCATGTCCATGGGCAGCGCCCGCCATTGCTTGATTGCCAAATAAACCAGATAGGCAACGCCGAACCATTTGATCGCATGGAATGCCGTGGCCGAAGCGGTGAGCACAGCGCCAACCCCCGCGCCGACAATCGCGATCTGCACCGCCAGACCGATCTGCAGGCCCAACGCGTTCCAATAACCGCGCCAGAACCCGTATTGCAGACCGCTGGACATCGACGCGATGGCGCCCGCGCCCGGGGACAGGCTGATCACCCAGCAGGCGGCAAAAAATGCCAGCCATGTTTGAAGCTCCATCGCACACCTCGGCTGATGCTTGTGACAAGTCGTCAAAACTAATGCTGTTTGGGGCTAAAAGCAAAAGATCGCAGCCTTCGGCAGCTCCTACAGGGATCGTATTCCAAATGTAGGAGCTGCCGAAGACTGCGATCTTGCTGAAAAAGCTACTTCTCGAACCCGCTGGAAGGAAACACATCGGTCCCGCGCCAACGCCGCACCGATCGCTGGAAGAACAGGCTGTTCGGCACCTGCACCATGGCGCTGCCGGTGCCGAGTTCTTCGGCCTCGACCAGCGTGGTGTAGAGCAGATTGATTGCGATCACCCGGCCTTTGACGCCAGGCTTGTCGGTGGTGTCGACCAGCTCGACCACGTCGCCGAGGCGGAACGGCCCGACGGTGAAGATCAGAATGGCGCAGAGCAGGTTCGACAGCACGCTCCACATGGCGAAGAACGCCACCGCCGCCACCGCGACAAATCCCGACAGCGCCGTCCACAGCACCGTGGCCGAAACGCCGAGGCGCTCGAGCACGAAGAGCAGCGCGCTGCCCATGATCAGCCAGCGCAACACGCCACGCAGCGGCATCAGCAACTGCGGTGGGAACGGATAGCGCTCACCCAGGCGAGTTAGGCCTTTGGCGACGAAACGCTGGGTCAGGTAACCGGCCAGCAGAATCAGCAGAATCTGCGCGGTGAACCACAGCGGTTCGACCCACACCGCCGCAAAGGGCAGCTTGAAGGCTTCCATCAGGACAACGCCTCCAGCTCCGCCTGCATGCTTTCCAGGGTTTCCAGCGCTTCCATCCAGGCTTCTTCCAGCTCGGCTTCACGCACCTTCAATTTCGCCTGTTCGGCGAGCAGATCACGCAATTCATTCTTGCGCGCCGGCTCGTAGACATCGCTGTCACCCAGGCTGGCATCGACCTTGGCCAGTTTCTCGTGCAGCTTGCCCAGTTCGGCTTCAAGCTTGTCCGCCTCGCGCTTGTGCGGCGCCAGTTGCTGACGCAACGCTGCAGCCGCTTGGCGCTGAGCTTTCTTGTCGGTCTTGTCCGGGTTGACCGGCGTGTTGCTGACCGGCGCATTGCGCTGACGGTATTCCACCAGCCAACGTGCGTAGTCTTCGAGATCGCCGTCGAACTCTTCGACCTTGCCGTCGGCGACCAGATAGAAGTTATCGGTGGTGCTCTTGAGCAAGTGCCGATCGTGAGAAACCACCAGCACCGCACCGCTGAATTCCTGCAGGGCCATGGTCAGCGCCAGACGCATTTCCAGGTCGAGGTGGTTGGTCGGTTCGTCGAGCAGCAACAGGTTCGGCCGCTCCCAGGCGATCAGCGCGAGGGCCAGACGGGCCTTCTCGCCACCGGAGAAATTCAGCACCGGCTCATCGATGCGTGCGCCCCGGAAGTCGAAGCCGCCGAGGAAGTCGCGCAGGGTCTGCTCGCGCTCACCCGGCGCCAGACGCTGCAAATGCAGCAATGGGCTGGCCTTGGAGTCGAGCGAGTCGAGCTGATGCTGAGCGAAGTAGCCGACCACGGTATTTTCGCCACGGGTCAGGCGCCCGGCCAGCGGTTCGAGCTCGCCGGCGAGGTTCTTGATCAGCGTCGATTTACCCGCACCGTTCGGCCCAAGCAGACCGATCCGCGCACCCGGGGTCAGTTGCAGCTTGACCTTCTCGAGGATGGTCTTGTCGCCATAACCCAGGCGCGCATCGGACAAGTCGATCAGTGGGCTGGAGATCTTGGTCGACTCGCGGAAAACAAAGTCGAACGGCGAATCGACGTGGGCCGCCGACAATTCTTCCATGCGCTCCAGCGCCTTGATCCGGCTCTGCGCCTGACGGGCCTTGGTCGCTTGCGCCTTGAAGCGGGCGATGTAGCTTTCCATGTGCGCACGCTGCGCCTGCTGCTTCTCGTAGGCCTGTTGCTGCTGGGCCAGACGCTCGGCGCGGGCGCGTTCGAACGCGGTGTAGCCGCCCCGGTAGAGGGTCAGTTTGCGCTGATCGACATGGGCGACGTGATCGACCACTTCGTCGAGGAAATCCCGGTCGTGGGAAATCAGCAACAAGGTGCCCGGATAACTTTTCAGCCACTCTTCGAGCCAGATGATCGCGTCGAGATCCAAGTGGTTGGTCGGTTCATCGAGCAGCAGCAGATCCGACGGGCACATCAGTGCCTGCGCCAGATTCAGACGCATCCGCCAGCCACCGGAGAAATCGCCCACCTGACGGTCCATCTGCTCATTGGTGAACCCAAGACCGGCGAGCAGCTTGCGCGCCCGCGCATCGGCGGTGTAACCGTCGGCGCTGTCGAGTTCGGCATGCAGGCGCGCCAGTGCGGTGCCGTCATGGGCCTCCTCGGCGGCGGCAAGCTCGCGTTGCACCTCGCGCAGACGCAGGTCGCCATCGAGCACATAATCGACCGCCAGGCGCTCGAGGGTGTCGACCTCCTGACGCATGTGCGCGATGCGCCAGTCAGCCGGCAGCAGGCAGTCGCCCGAATCCGGGTGCAACTCGCCGCGCAGCAACGCGAACAGGCTGGATTTGCCGGCACCGTTGGCGCCGATGAGGCCGGCTTTGTGGCCGGCGTGCAGGGTCAGCTCGGCGTCTTCTAGCAGACGTTGCGGGCCACGCTGTAAAGTCAGGTTCTGAAGTCGGATCATAATGGCGGCGGAGTCTACCAGCTTCGCTCACAACTGGCGCGAGTAGCACGATGTCCTCTGACCTGTGGAGCTTTGCCCTTGATGTCTACGCCCGGCCGGGCGTGGAAGATGCCTGCCTGCAATTGCAAACGGCGGGCGCCAATGTCTGCCTGCTGCTCTGCGGTTTATGGCTGGAGCAGCGCGCGGTGGCGTGCGATGAACCGCGCGTACGTCTGCTCAAGGCCTTGACCGCGCCGTGGGATATCGAAGTGGTGCAGCCGCTGCGAACCCTGCGCATGCAATGGAAAGCGCGGGCCGTCGACGATGCGGTGGTGGCCGGCATGCGCGAGCAGATCAAATCACTGGAGCTTGAAGCTGAGCGCACCTTGCTGTCACGGCTCGAAGGTGTGGCGCAGGAGTGGACGCGCAACGATGCAGGTTCGGTGACCTGGCTTGAGGGCTTGGCCGGCAATGCCGCCAGCCTGAACCGCGACGCGCTGCAAGTGCTGCGCGTCGCGGCAACCGGCACTTAGGAAGCGCTGGTCGGGGTGCTGCTGACGTTCGACGAAGCGGCTGGCGCTGGCGCAGTCGAAGGGGTCGAGTGAGTGGCGGACGACGGTGCCGACGCAGCTGGAGCAGCCGGGGTAACGGCAGCGGCAGGCTTGGCTGCTGGAGCGGCAGCCGGTTTGGTCGCGGCCGGCTTGGCAGCTGCAGGCTTTTTCACCGCTGGTTTTGCGGCTGGCTTGGCGGCCGGTTTTGCAGCAGCGGCAGGCTTGGCAGCAGCTGGCTTGGCGGCCGGTTTCGCAGCGGTTTTTGCCGCAGGTTTTGCTGCCGATGTTGCGGCTGGTTTGGCAGCCGGTTTTACCGCCACTTTCGCAGCAGGTTTGGCGGCGGCCGGCTTGGCAGCAGGCTTCGCAGCGGCGGTCTTCGCAGCAGGTTTTGCTGCTGGTTTCGCTGCTGGTTTCGCTGCTGCTTTGGCAGCAGGTCTGGCGGCTGCGGTTTTCGCCGGTGCAGCTTTGCTCGCGGCCGGTTTTGCAGCGGCTTTGGCAGGGGTGGCTTTCACTGCTGGCTTGGCTGCAGCAGGTTTGGCTGCGGTGGTTTTAGCCGCCGGTTTTGCCGCGCTCGCCGCCGGCTTCTTCGCTGCAGTTTTCGCCGCTGGTTTGGCAGCCGCTTTCACTGGCGCCTTGGCCGCTGGTTTGGCGGCGGTTTTCGCGACAGCAGGTTTCGCCGCAGCGGTCTTCGCCGGGGCTTTGCTTGCAGCAGGCTTGGCAGCGACTTTCTTCGCTGGTGCTGCTGCCGGTTTGGCCGAACGCGACGACAGAACCTTGCCCACTGCTTCCTGCACGCGGCCAACACCCTGGGCCAGTTTCAGGCTTTCCTGGGCATCGCGCTTGAGTTGCAAAATGTAGCTGCGGGTTTCGGACTGACGATCTTTCAAAGCGTCGAGCAAGTCTTCGAGTTCTTTCACGGCAGCCTTGGCCTTGTTCTGTGCCTTGGCTTTGCCGGCGGTGGCGGCGTCCTGCAATTTGGTGCGCGATTTATGCAGTTTTTCCTGCGCCTTGCCGCGTTGCTTTTCCAGCTTGGCGAGCAGTTTTTCAGCATCAGCCAAGGCTTGCGAGCAAGCGTTTTCCAAATGCTCGAGCAGGCTGCCCGACAACTGTTGGAGTAAGTGCAACGGAGTATTTACAGGCTTCTTGGTGGCCGACATGGTTTACCTCCTGGCTGACGTGAGTGCGGCTCATACTAGACCTCTGCTGATACCGCCGCTAGGGCATGTTGACAGTATCTGCACCGTTGCGTTGCACCGAAGCCGAAATGTTCTGCGCGCGGGAAAAAGCAGTTCACCGATGCAGACGTTTGCACTGGCATAATCCCCCGCATCCCAGGTCGGAGAGTGCCCATGTCGCGCTACCTTATTTTGTCCCTCTGCGTGTTTTTTTCGGCGGCGCATGCCGATGAAAAAACCACGGCCAACGATGCTCATGATCTGGCTTACAGCCTCGGTGCCAGCCTCGGCGAACGGCTGCGCCAAGAGGTGCCGCAGTTGCAGATCCAGGCGCTGATCGAAGGTCTGCAACAGGCGTATCAGGGCAAGCCGCTGGCGCTGAGTGAAGCGCGTATCGAACAGATTCTGGCCGACCACGAATCGCGCAATGCCGAGCAGGCATCACGGCAATCGAGCGACGCGGCGATGGAAAACGAGCAACGCTTTCTCAGTGCGGAAAAAGCCAAACCGGGGGTGAAGGAACTGGCCGACGGCATCCTTCTGACTGAACTGGTTCCGGGCACTGGCGCCAAGGCCGGCCCGGACGGCAAAGTGCAGGTGCTGTATGTCGGCAAGCTGCCGGATGGCACCGTGTTCGATCAGAACACCCAGCCGCAATGGTTCAACCTCGACAGCGTGATCGCCGGTTGGCGCACCGCCTTGCAGAACATGCCGGTGGGGGCGAAATGGCGGCTGGTGATTCCATCGGATCAAGCCTATGGCGCCGACGGTGCCGGCGACCTGATCGCGCCGTTCACGCCTCTGGTTTTCGAAGTGGAATTGCGTGGCGCGACGAGCTGATCAGGCATAAAAAAACGGTGCGCTTTCGGGCGCACCGTTTTTTCATGAAGGACGTGGATCAGGCCTGAACCGGATCTTCTGCCTTGTGTGCCGTGTGCAGCACTTCGATCAGGCAGTCTTCAAGTTCGAAGCGCTCATGCAGCAAGCCGCCCAATTCCTTGAATTTCTCCGCAACGCATTTGCCTTCATCGCACAGGTCGTTGAACGCGAGCAGCTTCTCGGTAATGACGTCGATGCGCGGGTAGATGGTCTCGGCGAGTTCCAGACCGCGCTTGTCGTTGAACGCCTTGGCTTCGCCAGTCAGCTGTTCATAGATTTCGAAGTGCCCCGCCGATACGTAATCGACCAGCACGCCGCAGAATTCCTGCAAAGGCTTGCGGCTCTCGGACAGCGACTCAGGCTGCGCACCGAGCTTGTCGTAGGCGCCGATCAGCTCTTCACGCTCCTGCAACCAGCGGTCGATCAGCAGATGAACCCCACCCCAACGTTCCTGAGCATTCTGACAACTTTCGAGCATGGCGATCTCTCTTCCCTTGTGGGTCATGCTGCTCTACACCCGCGCCCCTGTTCTGATTTGACTGGAGGACGATCGGGCAGAGCGTCATCGAGCAACATAAATCCAATGACACGTGCCGGCCAGATTATGCCCGCACGCCTATGGCTTCAAGGTACGCAGGAGATAAAGTTCATACAAGTGTTTAATCCCTGACCAGCTGGTGGTGCGACGCTTCGTCGCTGACCGGTCGTTGCAGAGCGCTCCAGATCAGACGCAACAACTGATAAACCGCAAGGATCGACACGCCGACAAAAAACAGCAGGCTCCATTCCGGGATGCTCAAATCGAACAGTGTCCAGGAGATGTCCGCACAATCGGCGCCGCCGTTGAACATCCGTTGCAAGGCGCAGATCCACGGCAGGTCGCTGAACAGCGACTCCACGGTTGGCGAGCATTTGACCAGTTGCAGCATCGAGTCACTCTGGATCAACACCTGCCGCCACGCAGCGGTGGTTCCCCCCAGACTGGCGCCGAGTGCAAACAGCCAGTACCACCATAAGCCAACGCGCCGGGGGCCATGCACCGCCGCCACGCCGCAGCCGATGCACAGCAATGTGAGGAACAATCGCTGCACTAGGCACAGACTGCAAGGCGTCAGTCCGACCGCATATTCGAGGTAATAGGAAGCTCCCAGAGCAAAGGCCCCCGCAATGAAAGCCATGAAGAACAAGGAGCGTGAGCAGGCCAACGACATGGCTTTTCCGTAACAGTAGAGACAGACGGTTACGGTAGAGGAAAGCGTGTCAGCCTTTCAAGGCAAGGGCCTGCCGACAGTTCACCGCAGGTGTAGGGAAAACCCGACAGGCTCGATAGGAAACGGTGAAGCGCTCTGTAGGACTTTGTCTCTAGAGCGCAAAGAAGGGGAATTTTCGGACATCGAAGTGCACGAGGGAGCAACCTCCCTCGCCATTCAGACCTTCGCCGCAACCGGCAAAGGCGCCGCGAGCAGGCGTTCATCCAGCAGCCCCAGACCCTCCTGGAACAACTGATTGCTGCGCTCGGTATCGCCAAGCTGTGCAAGCAGACGGGCCAACTCCGCACAGGTCTCCGGATTGCGCTGCACGCGCAGACTGCTTTCCAGATAGTCGCGAGCCTTGCCCCACAGGCTGGTTTGCAGACACAGACGTCCAAGGGTCAGCAGCAGGCTCGGATCGGCCGGGTGCTCCTTGAGCCAGCCTTCGGCCGTCTGCAACTGACGCGCAGGATCACTGCCACGAACCAGTCCATAAAGCCGCGCCAGATGGCTGTCGTAATTGCGCTTGAGCGCTGTGCGCAGCACTTCTTCGGCCTCGACCTGAGCGCCAAGCTGACGCAATTGCTCGGCATAGGCCAGTACCAAGGGTGCTTCCTGACGCTGCGCCGAAGTCAGCTGTTCCCACGCCCGCTTGAGCGATTGCAGACCCACCGTACCGTCTTCTTCGCGATGCGCTGCCAAGGACAGGTTCTCACCCCAGGCGCGGCGCTCGAGTTCGGCCAGTTCCGCCGGCGGCAGGACCTTGTCCTTGCGCAGCTCCGGCAGCAGACGAATCACCGCCGGCCATTCGCCACGCTGCTGATGCAGACGTTGCAATTGACGCAATGTCTGCGCGCTGCGCGGATGCCGTTCATGCATTGCCTGCAAGGTCACCAGCGCACCGTCGGTGTCGCCACGATCGGTTTGCAGTTGCGCGTGACTGAGGGCGATCGCCAATTCGGCTTGCGGCTGACGCTCCAGCGCACGTTCGAGCAAACGATCACTTTCTTCGTACTGACCTTGCTCGTTCGCCGCACGGGCGGCGCCAAGGTAATACAGCAGTGGCTGACGCTCGGCTTCCGCTGCGCGGGTCAAATGCCGCTGCGCGCTGGCCCAGCGACCTTCAGCCAGATCCAGTTGGCCGTGCTCGATCGCCACTTGCACGCGGCGGCTGCGATTGCGTCGCGACCACGGATTGACCACGCCGGTGGAGGTCATCACCAGCTCGACCAGCACCTTGATCCCCCAGAACAGCAGCCACAGCACCGCGATCACCGCCAGGGTCGCCCACAGGCTCGATTCGTAGCGGAAGCTCTTGTACGCCATCAGCACGTAACCGGAATGCTCGGCAATCGCCAGGCCCAGCGCTGCCGTCGCGGCGATGACCAGAAACACGATTACATAGAGGCGCTTCATGGGGTCGCCTCCTGCGCAGCATTGGCGGCAGGCTTGGCGAACGGTTTCACCGATTCCTCGGCATTGACGTTACGTCGCTCCAGATACCCCTGCACCGCACTCAAGGTGCCGGCCAGATCCGGCGTCTTGACGGTGACCGGTTCCTTGCTCAGCTCGGCGACCTGTTCCAGCATGACTTTGCTTTGCGGATTGTCCGGGTTGAAATTGCCCTTGAGCACATCGCGTGCCTCGGCCAGCGCCTGGGTGTACACCGCCGCCTGACCGTTGAGCGCGGCCCACTGCGCCTGCTCCAGCGCCAGGCTCAGGGCCAGGCGCACCTGGCTCAGGCTCTGTCCGGCCAGCAGCGGTTTGACGTTTTTGTCAGCGTTGAAATCGATGCGGATATAGCGCGATACCTTGTCCCACCATTGCGCCCAGCGACTGGCGCCATCGCCATCGTTGGTCAGGCCCAGCAGCGACTCGCCGCGGTCCTTGTACTCCGGCGCCAGCTCGGTGAGGTCGATGACCTGATCGCGCAGCGCGCCGAGACGCAGGAACAGCCCGGTGCGATCCGGCTGTTCGGTGCTGCGCAAGGCGACCAGGGTTTTCGCCACTTGCTCGCGCGCGGCGAAGGAGCCCGGATCGTTCTGTTCACGGAGAATCTCATCGGCGCCCTGCACCAGTGCCTGGGCGCTGCTGATGTCCTGCAACGCTGAAAGGCGCAGGCTGGCCAGACGCAGCAAGTGTTCGGCCTCGGCCAGACGCCAGTCCTTGCGGCTGGCGCCAAGGACGGTTTCCAGACGTTGATTGAGGCGCTGCTGATCGCCCTGCAGTTGCGTGACCAGACGCTGGCGCTCGGCGAGTTCGTCCGCACCGGGCAACTGTGCAAGACGCTCGGTCAGACGCTGTTCGTTGAGCTTCAGACTCTGCGCCTGATCGTTCAGCGCCTGCACCTGACCCGACTGTTGCTGCGTGTTGCTCTGCAGGTGGCGCACCTGCCAGACACCCCAACCACCGATGGCGACACCGGCGGCGCCGAGCAGCAGGGCGACAATTGCCAGTCCATTGCCTCGGCGCGGCTCTTTGGCCGGTGGTGGAGTTTCAACCTGGGCATCAAGCGCAGGCTGGACGTCATCTTTTGGCAAGGCTGTTTCGCTCACGTATCCATCCTTTGCATTAGAAAACGGCACGGGACATTCCCGTAACGCCGTCAGCAAAGCCGCGGCACTTGCGCCGCGGCAATCCACAACTGTTTGAGCCCCGGCGGCACGTGCCAGCTCGGCGACCCTCGGGCTTGGAACAAACAACGGCAACTGCGCGATCTTCGGCCAGGCATCGCCGGCCATCTGCCGCAGGTGCTCGAAACCCTGTCCACTGCTGACCACCAGCCCGTTCAAGCGTTCCGCTTCGATCCGCCGTGGCAGCTCGTTTGGCGGGTAGGCTGGCAGGTCGCGGCGATACAACTCCAGATACTCGACACTAGCACCAAGCGCGCGCAGGCGCTCGGCGAGCAGTTCACGACCGCCCTCGCCGCGCAGGATCATCACCTTCGCGCCGGACTGGTCGAGCGCCTCGCGCAGACGCGGCAATTGCAGCAAGGCTTCACTGTCATCGCCGTCAGCCGGGAAGCTGACATCGAGACCATGCTCGCGAAGAATGCCTGCGGTCGCCGCGCCGACGCTGAACCACGGCATGCTCAACGGCGCCGTGCCTTGGGACTTGAGCAGATCCACCGCGATCCGCGCCGCCGGTTTGCTGACCACGATTACTGCGCTGCAAGCGGGCAATCGCGAAATCGCCTGGCGAATAGTGTCAGAGAGCGGCAGCGGAACAATGTCCAAAAGCGGCAGGCAACTGCTGAAAATCCCGTGCCCGGCCAACTGTTCGGCCAGCGCCGCGCAGTCGTCTGCCGGGCGCGTCAGCAGCAGGCGCCAGGCCGTCACTCGTGCCCCGCCTCGCCGTACACCGCTTTGAGAATGTCATCGGCGCCTTGCGTGAGCAGGTCTTCAGCGACCTGCACACCCAAGGTTTCCGCGTCCGCGCGCGGCGCCCGGGCTTCGGCACTGAGCAGCTTGCCACCACTCGGCTCGCCGACCAGACCGCGCAACCACAACTGCTCGCCTTCAAGCACGGCGTAGCAGGCGATCGGCACTTGGCAGCCGCCGTTCAAATGTTTGTTGAGGGCGCGTTCGGCGGTCACCCGCGAAGCGGTATCGGCGTGATGCAAAGGCGCGAGCAAGGCGTGAATTTCGTGGTCGGCGCTGCGGCATTCGATGCCGACCGCGCCCTGGCCACCGGCCGGCAGGCTGTCATCGACACTGATCGCCGATGTGATGCGCTCTTCGAAACCCAGGCGGATCAGACCGGCCGCGGCGAGGATGATCGCGTCGTACTCGCCGGCGTCGAGTTTGGCCAGACGGGTGTTGACGTTGCCGCGCAGGAAACGGATCTGCAGGTCGGGACGCCGCGCCAGCAATTGCGTTTGCCGACGCAGGCTCGAAGTGCCGACGATGGCCCCGGCAGGCAGCGCTTCAAGACTGGCGTAGGTGTTGGAGACGAATGCATCGCGCGGGTCTTCACGCTCACAGATGCAGAACAGACCCAGGCCTTGCGGGAAGTCCATCGGCACGTCTTTCATCGAATGCACAGCGATGTCGGCTTGGTTTTCCAGCAGCGCGGTTTCCAGTTCCTTGACGAACAGACCCTTGCCGCCGATCTTCGACAGTGGCGAGTCGAGCAGCTTGTCGCCGCGACTGACCATGGGCACCAGCGTCACCAGCAGGCCCGGGTGGGCCGCCTCGAGACGGGCTTTGACGTATTCGGCCTGCCAGAGGGCCAGCGCACTTTTACGGGTGGCGATGCGGATTTCGCGAGGGGACATGGAACAATCCGTACTGAATAGATACGGCGGATAATAACAGCTCAGTCAATTTCACTTTGACCTGAATCAGAACCGGCGCGGCCTCCCTGGCCTGCCATGCCGGATAAAAGAACACGAAAAGCCCGGTGAGGACCAGGTCAAAGCCCCTGCATCATCTTGCGCACACCGGCAACATGCCGCCGGCTGACAATCAGTGCATCGCCATTGAGGCCTTTGAGGAACAACTGGAAATGTCCCAGTGGCGTGCGTTGCAAGCGCTCGATGCGGTCGCGAGCGACCAGCGCATTGCGGTGGATACGCACAAAGCGTTCGCCGAATTCGTCTTCAAGGGCTTTGAGGGGTTCGTCGAGCAGCACCTCGCCGGCTTCGTGACGCAGGGTCACGTATTTGTGGTCGGCGATGAAGTAGACCACCTGATCCAGCGGAATCAGCTCGATGCCTTTACGGGTCCGTGCGCTGATGTGGCTGCGTGGGCCGTTGCCACTTTCGGCAGCGGGACGGGTCAGGGCCGAGAGTTGCGCCCGGTTGGGACGTTCAGCCCGCTTCAGGGCTTCATTCAAGTGTTCGGTTCGCACAGGTTTCACCACATAGCCCACGGCGCTGGCCTGCAGGGCTTCCACGGCAAATTCATCGGGACTGGTGCAAAACACCACGGCCGGCGGCGTCTCTCGTTCGCACAGTCGGGCAGCAACCTGCAGGCCATCGAGGCCCGGCATGCGGATATCGAGCAGCACGATATCCGGCTTGTGGCTGTCGATCAGCGCTAACGCCTCCTCGCCATTCGTGGCACTGGGCTCCAGGACTGTGTAACCCTCGAGCTCGCTCACCATACGGCTTAGGCGCTCGCGAGCCAGGGGTTCGTCATCAACGATCAGGACATTCATATTGCGCTGGATTCCTGCGTGAGTCTCGCACAAGGATAGCGTAGACAGGTGTAGTGACCTCCGTCACCGCGATCCACGCTAAGACTAGCCCGAGCGCCAAAAAGTGCCGTACGTCGGCCAGCAATATTTGCCAGCGTCCGGGTCGTACCGCTCGGAGCCCAGTGTTTCCTGCGTTTCTCACGGTGGGTGACCGTTGTACAACTCACCCGCCCCCTCTTCTTATAGCCAGTGGCCGGACCTTTGCATGATCCGCATTCGCACCGACCCTTATGTCCACTGTAGACGTTCGTCGGAACGATATTGCTCAATCAAAAAATATCCTTTTGTAAATTCCTTGCAGACCGCGCCGGACACGCCTGACACATCCGCGAAAAAACGTATCGACCGGTGTCAGCGACAGGATTGGCAACCCTGTTATTATCCGCGCCAGCGTTTCACGCCATTTCTTCAAGCCGATACGAGCGAATTCATGAGCACTGACAAGACCAATCAGTCCTGGGGCGGCCGCTTCAGTGAACCCGTCGACGCCTTCGTCGCCCGCTTCACCGCCTCCGTCACTTTCGACCAGCGCCTGTATCGCCACGACATCATGGGCTCGATCGCCCACGCCACCATGCTGGCCAAGGTCGGCGTGCTGACCGATGCCGAGCGCGACAGCATCATCGATGGCCTGAAGACCATTCAGGGCGAAATCGAGGCCGGCCAGTTCGACTGGCGCGTCGACCTCGAAGACGTGCACATGAACATCGAAGCACGCCTGACCGACCGCATCGGCGTCACCGGTAAAAAGCTCCACACCGGGCGCAGCCGCAACGACCAGGTCGCCACCGATATCCGCCTGTGGCTGCGCGATGAAATCGACCTGATCCTCGCCGAGATCACCCGCCTGCAAAAAGGCCTGCTGGAGCAGGCCGAGCGTGAAGCGGCGAGCATCATGCCCGGCTTCACCCACTTGCAGACCGCGCAGCCTGTGACCTTCGGGCACCACATGCTGGCCTGGTTCGAAATGCTCAGCCGCGACTACGAGCGTCTGGTCGACTGCCGCAAGCGCACCAACCGCATGCCGCTGGGCAGCGCCGCGCTGGCCGGCACCACTTACCCGATCGATCGCGAATACACCGCGCAACTGCTGGGCTTCGACGCCGTCGGCGGCAACTCGCTGGACAACGTTTCCGATCGCGACTTCGCCATCGAATTCTGCTCGGCCGCAAGCATCGCGATGATGCACCTGTCGCGCTTCTCAGAAGAGCTGGTGCTGTGGACCAGCGCGCAGTTCCAGTTCATCGATCTGCCGGACCGTTTCTGCACCGGCAGCTCGATCATGCCGCAAAAGAAAAACCCCGACGTGCCCGAACTGGTGCGCGGCAAGACCGGCCGTGTGTTCGGCGCGCTGATGGGCCTGTTGACCCTGATGAAAGGCCAGCCGCTGGCCTACAACAAGGACAATCAGGAAGACAAGGAGCCGCTGTTCGACGCCGCCGACACCCTGCGCGATTCGCTGCGCGCGTTCGCCGACATGATCCCGGCGATCAAGCCGAAACACGCGATCATGCGTGAAGCGGCACTGCGCGGTTTCTCCACCGCGACTGACCTGGCGGATTACCTGGTGCGCCGTGGCCTGCCGTTCCGCGACTGCCATGAAATCGTTGGCCACGCGGTGAAATACGGCGTCGACACGGGTAAGGATCTGGCCGAGATGAGCCTGGAAGAACTGCGTCAGTTCAGCGATCAGATCGAGCAGGACGTGTTTGCCGTGCTGACCCTCGAAGGCTCGGTGAATGCCCGCGACCATATTGGCGGGACTGCGCCGGCGCAGGTCAAGGCTGCGGTGGCGCGCGGCCAGGCCCTGCTGGCCAGCCGCTAGAAGCATCGCGGGCAAGCCCGCTCCCACAGGGTTCTTTGTGGAACACAATTTTGCGTTCGCCCCATAGCCCTGTGGGAGCTGGCTTGCCAGCGATGACTGACTTCAGAGCGCTACAAAATTCACTTCTTGGCAGCAATCATCGCCAAAAACGCCGGCATCGCCGCGTCTTTATCCGCCGCAATCTTCTGCACGTGCGGATTCTGCTCAAGCCGCTCCAGCAGCGCTTTCGCCTGCGGCATCTCGGCCAGCAGATCAATCCCGAACAGCTTCTGCCCGACCGCACAGGCCAGCGGCACGCTGTAGAGGAAATACAAATCGGCAATGCTCAGACTGTCACCCGCCACGTACGGGGCGAACTTGCCATGACGGCCCAGCGCCGCGAAGCCCAGCAGCAGCTCGGTCCGGGTCTTCTCTTTGATCGCCTCCGGCAATGTCATACCGAAAAACGCCTCGCCATAGCAGGCACGCCCCGGCAACTCGATGTACAACTCGATCTCCTTGGCAATTGCCAATACCTGCGCGCGCTCGAACGGGTCGCTGGGCAGGAGCGGCGTGCCCTTTTGTGCTTGTTCGAGGTATTCGAGGATGATCGCGGTTTCGTTGATATAGCCGGCGTCGACACCCAGCACCGGGACCTTGCCGCGCGGGCTGATCGCCAGTGACTCCGGGGTTTGCGCCGGGTAGAAGGTCACCTCTTCGAAGGGCAGGCCTTTTTCCAACAGCGCCAGTTTGACCATGTTGTAGTAGTTGCTGACAGCAAATCCGTAGAGCTTGAACATCACAGAGCCTCCAGGCCGTGCGGGGTGGGCAGTGCCTGTTTATAGATCGCCGCGGCGTTTCCCGCCAGCAGCATCACGCCGCTGAATGCGGGTAAACTGGCGCCTTTCCCTGAGGAGCCTGCCATGAGCGAGCCGACAGATATCGTCAACGATGACGACGAAGAAGCATTCACCGAAGCGACGCTGATCGAAGCCATCGAGAACCAGATTGAAAGCGACAACCCGCCGGCGGCCAAGGCGACGTTGAACAAGCTGACTTTGGTCGGCATGGACCGTGAGGAGATCCTCAATCTGATGGCCCACGTGCTGGCTTTCGAAATTGACGCGATGCTCGATGAAGATCGCCCGTTCGACACCCAGTGGTACGAAGCGGCACTGCGCGCTTTGCCAGAGCTGCCACCGGAAAAGCTCTAAGATCAAAAGATCGCAGCCTTCGGCAGCTCCTACACCGATCTCCTGTAGGAGCTGCCGAAGGCTGCGATCTTTTTTATGCGGACTACACTGGAATTCGCCTCAAGACAAAATCCCCTGATCCGAGCACTGGACATGCTGCACCAGCGGGTTCACCTTAGAGGCGCTGTCGTCCAATTCCTAGAAAGTCTGGAGTCCTTATGTCGCTTACCCCTGAGTTGGTTGCCGAACTGGAAGTCCTTGCACTCTTCAACCTGGACAGTTCCCAGGAAGGTCTGAAAATTCACCAGACCGCTGCCCCGAAACACATCGCTGCTGCCCAGCGCCTCTTTGAAAAAGAACTCACCGACCAGCCCGATGGCGGTTATCTGACCAGCCTCGGCCGCGATGCCGCGCAAAACGTGCAGACCGTACTGACGATTCTGAGAGAGCAGGAAACCGCCTGATTATTTCCGACTTTGCCCACGGAAACTCCTGCCACGGGATTTCCGCGGGCCAGCCTGATCACTGCCGATGAAAATCTGACGTCAAAAAACAAATTCAGCTTAAACGTCCTGCCGCGCAGCGGCTAAACTGCGGCCATTCCGAGACCCTCTACGTCCGAGCCTGCAAGCCGGTTTGAGCTGACATGACCCGCACCCACGAAATCCGCCCCGACCTGGACGAAGGCATCGACCGCAAGGTTCTCAGCCAACTGCGCGCACGTTTTCTCAAACTCAATGACGGCCGCCTCGGCCGCGCCCTCGAAGGCTTGTCGACGCGCCAGCAAAGCGTGTTGACGCTGTTGCCGCTGTTCTTTCACGTCAATCATCCGTTGCTGCCCGGCTATGTCTCGGGCAGTACGCCGGCCGGGCTCTCGAATTATGAGCCGGACGCCAATGCGCTGACCGAGGCGCAGCGCCTGACTCGCTCGTTCTCTTACAGGCCGCGCCATGGCAGCAACCCGCCGCGACCGATCCACGGCCTGTTCCTGATGGGCAGCCTCGGCACACTGGCCCAGGCCGATCAGAGCGACATGGACGTGTGGGTCTGCCATGGGCCGGATCTGAGCGAAAGCGAGCTCGCCGAGCTGAGCAAGAAGTGCCAATTGCTGGAAGCCTGGGCTGCAAGCCAGGGTGCCGAAGCGCATTTCTTCCTGATCGACCCGGCGCGCTTCGTCAAAGGCGAACGCGATTCAAAGCTCAGTTCGGACAACTGCGGCAGCACCCAGCACTATCTGCTGCTAGACGAGTTTTATCGCACGGCGATCTGGCTGGCCGGGCGCACGCCGATCTGGTGGCTGGTGCCGGTCTATGAAGAAACGGCCTACGACGCCTACACCCACACCCTGCTGTCCAAACGCTTTATTCGCGCCGACGAGACCCTCGACCTCGGGCCGATGGCGACCATTCCGCCCGGAGAATTCATCGGCGCCGGGTTGTGGCAGTTGTTCAAAGGCATCGAGTCGCCCTACAAATCGGTGCTCAAACTGCTGTTGACCGAGGTGTACGCCAGCGAACATCCGCACGTGCAGTGCCTGAGCCTGCGCTTCAAGAGAGCCGTGTTCGCCAATCAGCTCGATCTCGATGAGCTGGACCCGTACATGGTGGTGTACCGGCGTATCGAGGAATACCTGATCGCCCGCAACGAACCGGAACGTCTTGAGCTGGTGCGCCGCGCGCTGTATCTGAAGGTCAACCGCAAGCTCACCGGCAACAGCCGCAGCCAGGGCTGGCAACGCACACTGCTTGAACGCCTGGCCGGCGAGTGGCACTGGGATCAACGGCAACTGGCGCTGCTCGACAGCCGCAGTCAGTGGAAAGTCCGCCAGGTCAGCGCCGAGCGCCGCGCGCTGGTCAACGAACTCAATTACAGCTATCGCTTCCTGACACAGTTCGCCCGCAGCGAACAGACTGTCAGCCTGATCAACAAGCGCGACCTCAATGTCCTCGGCAGGCGCCTGTACGCAGCGTTCGAGCGCAAGGCCGACAAGGTCGAATTCATCAATCCGGGCATCGCCCCGGACTTGGCGGAAGACACCCTGACCCTGGTGCAGTCGCCGAACAAAAAGGAGCCGGGGCAGACCCAGTGGGGCCTGTACAACGGCAGCCTGACGGCACTGGAGTGGGAACACTTCGCGCCGATCAAGCGCAGTCGCGAGCTGCTTGAACTGCTGACCTGGTGCCACCGCAACGGCGTGATCGACAGCAGCACACGTCTGGCCCTGCATCCGGGCACCAGCGACTTGAGCGAGTTCGAGCTGTTCAACCTGCTCGGCAGCTTGCAGCAGTGCATCGCCCTGCCCTTGTCCACCGTCGCCGAAGAGCCCTTGCTGCGTGCCGCTGTGCCCAGCGAAGTGCTGCTGCTGATCAACGTCGGCGTCGACCCGCTCAAGCATCACCGTGATCTGAACATCCTGATGACCACCGAACGCACCGACTCGCTGAGCTATGCCGGCGTGCGCGAGAACCTGGTGCTGACCCTCGATCAGGTCACGCTCAACAGCTGGAACGAAGTGCTGGTCAATCGTTTCGACGGCCCCCATGCGCTGCTCGACTGCCTGCGCGATTACCTCAACAACCTGCCGCGCGGCCCGGTGCAGCCGTCGCTGAAGGTGCGCTGTTTCTGCCACAACCGCGCGCAATTCATTGCCCGCCGCGTCGAGGAAATCGTCGACACCGCGCAGACCCTGTTGCTCAGCGAGTTGAATCACCGCTACCTGATTCAGGTGCAGCAGCACTATCACGTGCTGGAGCTGGTGCCGGGTCAGGTCAACCATGTCGCCCTCGCCACTCTGCCGGCACTGCTCGATTATCTGGGCGAAGAACAACCGCGCTACAGCCCGCTGCACCTCGACCCGATGGCACTGGAGGACCATGACCTCGCGCTGATCCTGCCGATGGGTCAGCCGGAGTGCATTCAGGTGTTCTACCGCATCAGCGAACAGCAGGCCGAGCTGTACGTGCTGGATGAATTCAATGCGCTGTGGCAGCAGCAACTGCCGTACCACGACGAGCAGAGTCTGCTGGTACCGCTGCAGCGTTTTCTGCAATCGATCCAGTACCGCCGTGAAGCGCAATTGCCGATGGACGGTGGCCCTGCAGGCAGCCCCGAGACTTTGTATTACCAGCTGTTGCCGTCAGGCCCGGGGCGCTCGCGCAGGGTCGAAACCCGGCCGGCACCGCAGACCCCGGTGAACAAACCGTTCTATGACGTACAGGCGATCATCGGTAAAGCCGCGCCCGGCGAAGTGCAGGTCACCCTGTACTGCAATCAGCGCGAATTCAGCGAGCTGGAGCATGGCGACCAGTTGTTCAGCGTGGTCGCCCGAGAGATCGTCGAGCAGCGCCGCGAGACCGAACGCTATCGCTGCTACATCACCGACCTCGACCTGTCGGGGCTGCTCGGTGACGGGCACAGTTCAAGCAATCTGTATCTGCGCTACAAGGCAGACCTGGAGCGCTCGTTGAATGAAGCGCTCGAACAGGTTTGAAGCGGGGATTTATTCGGGGAAGGCGCCGCCATTGACCGGTTGCGATTCCACTTCCAGCAAGGTCAGTTTCAGCGACTTGCCACCCGGGGCCGGCCAATCGATGTGCTGACCGACCTTCAGACCCAGCAGCGCACTGCCGACCGGCGCCAGAATGGAAATCTTGCCTTCATCGGCGTTGGCGTGCTTGGGATAGACCAGCGTCAGGTGGTAATCCTTGCCGCTGCCTTCTTCGCGGCAATGCACGCGGGAATTCATGGTCACGACATCGGCGGGCACTTCATCGTGGCCGACCACGGTATCGGCGCGGTCCAGCTCGGTTTGCAGCGCAATCACGCCCGGCGCTGCCTGGTCTTTATCGATCAGGTTGTCGATCAGGCGCTGCAGACGTTGCACGTCCAGACGGGTAAGGGTGATGGAAGGTGCGGTCATGATCCAGGCAGACTCCTTTCTTCTGCACAAAAAAAGCAAAACCCCGCCAAAAAAGACGGGGTTTTCACCGTGCCTCGGTGGTTTGAGGCGTTCGCGGACACTATCACAGCTCAAAAAATATACAAGTCACGCCCTTTTTTGCCTGGGTGAAACCCTTGTGGCGAGGGGATTTATCCCCGTTCGGCTGCGCAGCAGCCGTATAGATTCTGGGGCCGCTACGCGACCCAACGGGGATAAATCCCCTCGCCACGATATCAACAGGCTTGGGATTTTCGTGCGGCAGCCTGCTGGCAAATCACCCGGCGCCGTTGATCATCGGCCGAGCGCCATTCGCGAATGTCTTCGACGTGACGCGCGCAGCCGAGACAGACTTTCTGTTCGTCCAATCGGCATACGCCCGTGCAGGGCGAAGGCACCGCCGGGCTGACGTTGCTGTAGAGCGGTTTCGGCGGGCGAACAGGCGCGGCATCCGTCACGAATCACAGACCTTCGAAATCGAATTCGGCGTCAGCCTGCTGCTTGACGAGGCGCTGAAGCATTTCGCCCAATTGCTCTTCGCTCTTGTCGCACATCCAGCGCTCGCTTTCTTCGTCATAGTCGAAGTGGAAACCACCGGACACAGCGGCCAGCCACAGCTGACGCAATGGCTCCTGGCGGCTGAAGATCAACTGGCTGCCGTTTTCGAATTTGACCGTCAGCACGCCAGCCGAGCTTTCCAGATCGATGTCCAGATCGCTTTCGTCAAATATGTCTTCCAGTTTTTCCTGGGTTTCATCGACCAGATCGTGGAAACGGGCTTCGGACAAACTCATTGCGGCAACCTCAAAAATGTCTGATCAGGCTCAAGCGCCGAAAGATACGGACGCTGCCGACCGATTGCAAAGATTAACGACCAAGCACCAGTTTCCATCCAACATCGCACTCTGTGGGAGCGAGCTTGCTCGCGAAAGCGGTGTGTCAGGCAACAAACATATCGAATGTGACGACCTCTTCGCGAGCAAGCTCGCTCCCACAGGTATTGCAGGTATCCATCCGGTATCCAGCAAGCCCCGCCGGACGGGAACCCCCTCGCATAGGCAAGCTGCCGGGTGGCCGGTATACTCCGGCGCAATTAATGCATTTTCAAGGATTTCGCCATGAAGCGCCTGATCTCTTCCCTTGCTGCGCTCGTCGCGGTTGCCTGCCTGGTTTCGGCCTGTGGTCAAAAAGGCCCGCTGTACCTGCCCGATGACGACCAGGACCCGGCCGAACAAGCCCAGTCTTCGCAGAAGCAGCCATCCAAGGCTCACAAGCACGACGTTTACTAAGGGATCGCCATGGACGCTTTTAACTACCGTGGCGGGGAGCTGTTCGCGGAAGGTGTGGCGCTGTCCGCCATCGCCGACCGCTTCGGCACGCCCACCTATGTCTACTCGCGCGCCCACATCGAAGCGCAGTATCTGGCCTACGCCGATGCGCTGGCCGGCATGCCGCATCTGGTCTGCTTCGCGGTCAAAGCCAACTCCAACCTCGGTGTACTGAATGTCCTGGCCCGTCTCGGCGCCGGTTTCGACATCGTTTCCCGTGGCGAGCTGGAACGTGTACTGGCCGCTGGTGGCAGCGCCGACAAGATCGTTTTCTCCGGCGTCGGCAAGACCCGTGACGACATGCGTCGCGCCCTCGAAGTCGGCGTGCACTGCTTCAACGTCGAATCCACCGACGAGCTCGAGCGCCTGCAAGTGGTCGCCGCCGAGCTGGGTGTTCGCGCCCCGGTTTCGCTGCGCGTGAACCCGGACGTCGATGCCGGCACCCACCCGTACATTTCCACCGGTCTGAAAGAGAACAAGTTCGGCATCGCCATTGCCGACGCCGAAGACGTGTACGTGCGCGCCGCGCATCTGCCGAACCTGGAAGTGGTCGGTGTCGACTGCCACATCGGCTCGCAACTGACCACCCTGCCGCCGTTCATTGATGCACTCGATCGCTTGCTCGATCTGGTCGACCGTCTGGGCGATTGCGGCATTCACCTGCGCCACATCGATCTCGGTGGCGGCTTGGGCGTGCGTTATCGCGATGAAGAGCCGCCCCTGGCTGCCGACTACATCAAAGCCGTGCGCGAGCGTCTCGACGGGCGTGATCTGGCGCTGGTGTTCGAACCGGGTCGCTTCATCGTTGCCAATGGCGGCGTGTTGCTGACCCAGGTCGAATACCTCAAGCACACCGAGCACAAGGATTTCGCCATCGTCGACGCGGCGATGAACGACCTGATCCGCCCGGCGCTGTATCAGGCGTGGATGGACGTCACCGCGGTGAAACCGCGCGACAGCGCTGCACGCAAGTACGACATCGTCGGCCCGATCTGCGAAACCGGCGACTTCCTCGCCAAGGACCGCGAGCTGGCGCTGGAAGAAGGCGACTTGCTGGCAGTGCATTCGGCCGGTGCCTACGGTTTTGTCATGAGTTCCAACTACAACACCCGTGGCCGTGCTGCCGAGGTGCTGGTGGATGGTGATCAGGTTTTTGAAGTGCGTCGCCGCGAAACCGTGGCCGAGCTGTTTGCCGGCGAAAGCCTGCTGCCGGAGTAACCCATGCTGCTGCGTTTTACCAAAATGCACGGCCTGGGCAACGACTTCATGGTCCTCGACCTGGTCAGCCAGCACGCGCACATTCAGCCCAAACACGCCAAGCAATGGGGCGACCGCCACACCGGGATCGGTTTCGACCAGTTGCTGATCGTCGAAGCACCGAGTAACCCGGATGTGGATTTCCGCTACCGGATCTTCAACTCCGACGGTTCGGAAGTGGAGCAGTGCGGCAACGGTGCGCGCTGCTTCGCCCGCTTCGTGCTCGACAAGCGTCTGACCGCCAAGCGGCAGATCCGCGTCGAGACCAAGGGCGGCATTATCGAACTGGACGTGCGTAACGACGGCCAGATCGGCGTGAACATGGGCGCGCCGCGCCTGGTGCCGGCGGACATTCCATTCCAGGCGCCAGCCCAGGCCAGCAGCTATTCGCTGGACGTCGATGGCACCACGGTCGAACTGGCCGCCGTGTCGATGGGCAATCCCCATGCGGTCATTCGCGTGGACGACATCAACAGCGCACCGGTGCATGAGCTGGGGCCGAAGATCGAGCACCATCCGCGCTTCCCGGCGCGGGTCAATGTCGGCTTCCTTCAGGTCATCGACCGCCATCGCGCGCAACTGCGTGTTTGGGAACGCGGCGCCGGGGAAACCCAGGCCTGCGGCACCGGCGCCTGTGCGGCGGCGGTGGCAGCCATCAGTCAGGGGTGGATGGATTCGCCGCTGTTGATCGACCTGCCCGGCGGGCGTCTGTCCATCGAGTGGGCCGGCCCGGGCGAACCGGTGTTGATGACCGGTCCGGCAGTGCGTGTATACGAAGGACAAGTGCGTCTTTGAGCGAGCAGAAATCATGACCGACAAGCCACAGGTACCCGCCCTACCAGCCGACGAATCAGCGTCCGAGAGCCTTGAGGCAGCCGCGGTTGCCGCCTACCTGGAGGCTCATCCGGACTTCTTCGTCGAGCACGAAGAGCTGCTGCCGTCGCTGCGCATTCCGCACCGACGTGGCGACACCGTGTCGCTGGTCGAGCGGCAGATGACCATCCTGCGCGACCGCAATATCGAGATGCGCCATCGCCTTTCGCATCTGATGGACGTAGCCCGCGACAACGATCGCCTGTTCGAAAAGACCCGCCGACTGATCCTCGCGCTGATGGATGCATCGACCCTGGAAGACGTGGTCATCAGCGTTGAAGACAGCCTGCGTCAGGATTTCCAGGTGCCCTTCGTCAGCCTGATCCTGCTCGGCGACAACCCGGCCCCGGTCGGCCGCTGGGTTACCCACGCCGATGCGCAAACCGCGATCGGCGGCCTGCTCACCGAAGGCAAAAGCGTCAGCGGCAGCCTGCGTGAACATGAGCTGGACTTCCTCTTTGGCGAAGAACAGCGCCAGCAGATCGGCTCGACCGCCGTGGTTGCCGTCAGCCATCAGGGCATTCACGGTATTCTGGCCATCGCCAGCCGCGACCCGCAGCATTACAAGAGTTCGGTCGGCACCCTGTTCCTCAGTTACATCGCCGAGGTCATGGGCCGCGTGCTGCCACGGGTCAACAGCTCGCTGCGCTCGGTACGCTGACCATGGAACGACAACTGGACGCTTACTGCGAACATCTGCGCAGTGAGCGACAGGTGTCGCCGCACACCCTGTCGGCTTATCGCCGCGACCTCGATAAAGTCCTCGGCTGGTGCATGAAGCAGAACATCGGCAGCTGGGCCGCGCTGGACATCCAGCGCCTGCGCAGCCTGATCGCCCGGTTGCATGCGCAAGGCCAGTCCTCGCGCAGCCTCGCCCGCCTGCTCTCAGCGGTGCGCGGGCTCTATCACTACTTGAATCGCGAAGGCCTGTGCGACCACGACCCGGCCACTGGCCTGGCCCCGCCGAAAGGCGAACGGCGCCTGCCGAAGACCCTTGATACCGATCGCGCATTGCAGCTGCTTGAAGGTGCGGTCGAGGACGATTTTCTCGCCCGGCGTGATCAGGCGATTCTCGAGCTGTTCTATTCCTCTGGCCTGCGCCTGTCCGAGCTGACCGGGCTCAATCTCGATCAACTCGACCTCGCCGACGGCATGGTTCAGGTGCTCGGCAAGGGCAGCAAGACCCGGCTGTTGCCGGTTGGCACCAAGGCTCGCGAAGCCTTGGAACAGTGGTTGCCGCTTAGAGCCATGACCAATCCTGCGGACGATGCGGTATTTGTCAGCCAGCAAGGTCGGCGTCTCGGCCCGCGGGCGATTCAGGTGCGGGTCAAACTGGCTGGCGAGCGCGAACTGGGGCAGAACCTGCATCCGCACATGCTCCGGCACTCGTTCGCCAGCCATTTGCTAGAGTCTTCACAGGATCTGCGCGCGGTGCAGGAATTGCTCGGCCACTCCGATATCAAAACCACGCAGATCTATACCCACCTCGACTTCCAGCATCTGGCGGCGGTCTACGACAGCGCCCATCCCCGGGCCAAACGCATGAAAGGCGATGATTCATGAGTATTCGGTTGATCACCTTCGACCTCGACGACACCCTGTGGGACACCGCTCCAGTGATCGCCAGCGCCGAAACCGTGTTGCGCGAATGGCTGAGCGAGCATGCGTCGAACCTGGGCGCGGTGCCGGTGGAGCATTTGTGGTCGATTCGCAAGCGAGTGCTGGCGGGCGAACCGGGCCTCAAGCACCGCATCAGCGCGCTGCGTCGACGTGTGCTGTTCCACGCGCTGGAAGAAGCCGGGTATGCCCACGGCGAGGCGTCGGAGCTGGCTGACAAGGCTTTTGAAGTGTTCCTGCATGCGCGGCATCAGATCGAGGTGTTCCCGGAAGTCGAGCCGCTGCTGGAGCTGCTCGCCAATCACTATGCCCTCGGCGTGGTCACCAATGGCAATGCCGACGTGCGTCGGCTGGGGCTGGCGGATTACTTCAAGTTCGCCTTGTGCGCCGAAGACATCGGCATCGCCAAACCGGATGCGCGGCTGTTTCATGAAGCGTTGCAGCGCGGCGGTGTAAGCCCCGCAGCGGCGGTGCATGTCGGCGATCATCCGGGCGATGACATTGCCGGGGCACAGCAGGCAGGCTTGCGCGCGGTGTGGTTCAACCCGACGGGCAAGGTCTGGGAAGCGGAGCGCTTGCCGGATGCGGAAATTCGCAGCCTCACTGAACTGCCAGCCGTCCTCTCCCGCTGGAATGCTTCCTCGAACTGATCTACAGCCCTGTGGGAGCGAGCCTGCTCGCGAATGCGGTGTGTCATTCAACATGTATGTCGGCTGACATGCCCCCTTCGCGAGCAGGCTCGCTCCCACAGGGGACTGCATTTGTTTTCAACGGATTTATTTCAGGCATGAAAAAGCCCGCAGCGACGGCGGGCTTTTTCAGCAAGCGAGCGACGCGCCTCAGATAGGACGGCTGCCGTACTTGTTGTCCGGCTTCTTGGGCGGATCGGCGACCACGTTGGCCTCCACTTCCTGCACCTTGCCGCCGCGCGCAAGGAATTCTTCCATGGCCTTGGCCAGGGCGTCACGCTCCTTGTTCTTGGCTTCGATGCTCGGCAACTCGTCGACCGAGACCGCAGCCTTGGCTTTGCCTTTGGCAGCCGGGGCCGGCGTGTCGTCACCGCCATCGTCTTCGGCAACGTCTTCCGCTGCCGCTTCCAGGCCTTCCTCGGCCTCGTCTTCGTCGCCTACTTCGAGGTCGTCGTTTTCCAGATCATCGTCGCTCATGTTCTACCTCATGACTTGCCAAAAGCAGATTAGTTATAGACCAGCTTTGGCGACTGTCGAAGCCGCCGTTGAAAAATCTTCTGCCGCTGCCCGGCAGCGGCTCATGCCTGTTCACCGTGCAAGGTGGCGAGGACTTTACGGGCACCGCCATGATCACGGTGCTCGCCCAGATAAATCCCTTGCCAGGTACCCAGGGCCAGCCGCCCTGCCGCAACCGGCAGACTGATCTGGCAACCAAGCACGCTGGCCTTGAAGTGCGCCGGGAGATCATCCGGGCCTTCGTCGTTGTGCTCGTAGCCGTCTGTTCCTTGTGGGATCAGGCGATTGAAAAATCGTTCGAAGTCGCGACGAACTGCCGGATCGGCGTTCTCGTTGATGGTCAACGACGCCGACGTGTGCTGCAGCCACAAATGCAACAGACCGACCCGACAGGTCTTGAGTTCAGGCAAGCCTGCGAGCAACTCGTCCGTCACCAGATGAAAGCCCCGGGGCCTTGCCCGCAGGGTTATCAGAGTCTGTTGCCACATACAGTTCTCCGCTCGTTCGGGGCGCATTCTAGCGTGCTCTGAAAAAAAACAAAGGCCCTAATATTCCTGCAGCGATGTAAGCGATTGCCCGCAGAAAAAGCCTCGTCGTAAAGACGACCAAAGCCGTAAGAAAAATCCTTTCAGCCGCACCTTGAATGACAAATCCCGGACAAAAAAATGCCCGGCGAACCGGGCAGTTTTTTATCGCGCGTACTTACAGGTTGTAGCCGCGTTCGTTGTGTTGTGCCAGATCGAGGCCGACCGACTCTTCTTCCTCGGTTACGCGCAGACCCATGACGGCGTCCAGCACCTTGAGGATGATGAAGGTGACGATCGCGGTGTAGATCACCGTGAAGCCGACGCCTTTGATCTGAATCCAGACCTGCGCGCCGATGTCAGTCACGGTGCCGAAGCCGCCCAGTGCCGGTGCGGCAAACACACCGGTGAGGATCGCGCCGAGGATACCGCCGATACCGTGCACGCCGAAGGCATCCAGGGAATCGTCATAGCCGAGTTTGCGTTTCAGGGTGGTGGCGCAGAAGAAGCACACCACGCCTGCGGCCAGACCGATCACCAGTGCACCCATCGGGCCCACGGTGCCAGCGGCCGGAGTGATCGCGACCAGACCGGCGACCACACCCGAAGCAATACCCAGTGCGCTTGGCTTGCCGTGGGTGACCCACTCGGCAAACATCCAGCCCAGTGCCGCAGCGGCAGTGGCGATCTGGGTAACCAGCATGGCCATACCGGCAGTGCCGTTGGCAGCAGCAGCGGAACCGGCGTTGAAGCCGAACCAGCCGACCCACAGCATCGCCGCGCCCATCAGGGTGTAGCCGAGGTTATGCGGAGCCATTGGTGTGGTCGGGAAGCCTTTGCGCTTGCCCAGTACCAGGCACGCGACCAGACCGGCGATACCGGCGTTGATGTGCACCACGGTGCCGCCAGCGAAGTCGAGCACGCCCCAGTCCCACATCAGGCCGCCGTTACCGGACCAGACCATGTGCGCGATCGGTGCATAAACCAGAGTGAACCAGATGCCCATGAAGATCAGCATCGCGGAGAACTTCATGCGCTCGGCGAACGCACCGACGATCAGCGCCGGGGTGATGATCGCGAAGGTCATCTGGAAGGTGATGAACACCGCCTCAGGGAACAGCGCCGCCGGGCCGGTGATGCTCGAAGGCGTGACACCGGCGAGGAACGCCTTGCCCATGCCGCCGAAGAACGAATTGAAGTTGACGACGCCCTGCTCCATGCCGGTAGTGTCGAAGGCAATGCTGTAGCCATAAATGACCCACAGGATGCTGATCAGACCGGTAATGGCGAAGCACTGCATCAGCACGGAAAGAATGTTTTTCGAGCGAACCATACCGCCGTAGAACAGCGCCAGGCCGGGAATGGTCATGAACAGCACGAGCGCTGTCGAGGTGAGCATCCAGGCGGTGTCGCCGGAATTGAGGACTGGCGCTGCCACTTCGTCTGCCGCCATGGCGATGCCGGGCATTACGATGGACAACAGGGCGCCTAGCCCTGCGAATTTACGCAGAGTCATATTGTTTTCTCCTGGGGCGTTGGGTTTGTGGCGGCGCTTAGATCGCGTCGGTATCGGTTTCGCCGGTACGGATGCGGATCGCCTGTTCCAGATTGACCACGAAGATCTTGCCGTCACCGATCTTGCCGGTGTTGGCCGCTTTGGTTATCGCCTCGATAACCCGATCCAGATCCTTGTCGTCGATGGCCACGTCGATTTTCACCTTGGGCAGAAAATCGACCACATATTCCGCGCCGCGATACAGCTCGGTGTGACCCTTCTGCCGGCCGAAGCCTTTGACTTCAGTAACGGTAATGCCCTGCACGCCGATTTCGGACAGCGACTCGCGCACGTCGTCCAACTTGAACGGCTTGATGATGGCAGTGACTAGCTTCATGAAACTCTCTCCCGAATTGGTGGACTTGCCCCAGGAAAACAAACCCGTCTCAAGTCTAAGCGCAGTGCCTGGCTTTGTAACGCATCGTTGACGCCAGCTAACCGCATCAGACGAAACTCCCCGCTTCGTCTGCCGCACTGCATTCGTCACAGCGACTGCATCAGTGCATGGGTCGAGGGTGACTAAGCAGAAACCTTGCCAGCTCGGCAAAAACCCTGCATTTCAATCGCTTGGCCCCTGTTGCACGCGCTCGGGCAGAAAAGCTTTTGCCGATACGCACAACAACGGTGCGCCACCGTCCGTCCCCCTGCGCGAAAAGCGTGCATCCGTGCAACGGGATTGACTATAGACACTGCGTGATACACTGCCGGCCATTGTTTCCAGGACATTTCCCATGCTCGCGCCCAAAGACTTCCTCGACGCCCTGAGCGGCACCGCCTCCCGCCTGTTCAACGGCGACACCCCGCTGCCGAAAGCCGAAATCGAAAGCCAGTTCAAAATGCTCCTGCAAAGTGCCTTCAGCAAACTCGATCTGGTCAGCCGGGAAGAGTTTGATAGTCAGATGGTGGTGTTGGCTCGCACGCGGGCACGGCTTGAGAGTCTTGAAGCGAAGGTGGCGGAGATGGAGGCGAAACTGAATCCGCCGGCTGAATAGCACCACTACTGACAGTGAAGGTTGGGCACGCTCTTCAGCTTTGAAGGCGTCGAAAAAAAAACCTTCAAGCGTTTTCCTTCAAGCAGCCTTCAGCTCCACTGCCTAGATTCACTATCAAGCGCAATGTGCCAGCCGCTCGACCTGATCACGGATTGCAGCTCCTCTTTCAATTTCGGCTTTTCGCAGATCGTAGGTCGATTGGAGGTTCAGCCAAAACTCAGGAGTGGTGTCCAGACAGATTGAAAGTCTTATAGCCATGTCAGCGCTGATGCCCCGGCGCTGTAGCACGATATCGTTCACCGTCGGAGTAGACACGCTCAATGCTCTCGCCAACGCAGCGGCTGTAAGGCTCAAAGGCTCCAGATACTCCTCTTTGAGGATCTCGCCGGGATGGACCGGACGCATACCATTCTTGGTCATATTCACCTCAGTGATAATCGACGATTTCAACATCCTCGGGCCCATTCAGGCCCCAGACGAAGCAAATTCGCCATTGGGCGTTGATACGAATACTGCATTGCCCCTTCCGATCGCCTCCCAGAGACTCGAGCCGATTTCCGGGAGGAGATCGGAGATCAGCCAACGCAGCTGCCGCATCAAGCATCGTCAGCTTACGTTCCGCGACACTCAATATGGCTGACCAGAAACGGGTTTTACCACTTCGGAACAGGTATTCGGTTTCAGGACATCTGAAGCTAACGATCATAGTTTAAAGCTTAACGTTATGCATTAACGCTGAGTTAATTCGTGAAAATCATTAGCGCAAACAGATGATCTTGCGATTTGGGTGTTCTCTCAGGACTTTCAGAAACGGACTACGCATGCTTGCTGGTTCTTACTGAACCCGTTGCTATCTCCTACACAAACTCTCCCCTATTCCCGTTTGCCATGGCCTGGCGAGTTCCTGGCATTTCTTGCGGCAACATCCTGCGAAATTTTTGCGCTCCACTCACCCCACTAAAATGGCTTCGCCCTACTACCCTTCAAAAACCCGCAGGAAGCGGCTCCCCGATTCAGCTCAAGGAACGACCATGTCCCTCTCCATTGTCCACAGTCGCGCCCAGATTGGCGTGGAAGCCCCCGCTGTTACCGTCGAAGTTCATCTGGCCAACGGTCTTCCCTCGCTGACCATGGTCGGCCTGCCTGAAGCGGCGGTGAAGGAGAGCAAGGATCGGGTGCGCAGTGCGATCATCAATTCCGGGCTGCAATTTCCGGCGCGGCGGATCACCTTGAATCTGGCGCCGGCGGATCTGCCCAAGGATGGCGGGCGCTTCGATCTGGCGATTGCCTTGGGGATTTTGTCGGCCAGCGTGCAGGTGCCGTGTCTGACGCTGGACGAGGTGGAATGTCTGGGTGAATTGGCATTGTCCGGTGCCGTGCGACCAGTGCGTGGCGTGCTGCCGGCGGCACTGGCGGCGCGCAAGGCCGGGCGGGCGTTGGTGGTGCCTCGAGCGAATGCGGAAGAGGCGTGCCTGGCTTCGGGGCTGAAAGTGTTCGCAGTCGATCACTTGCTGGAAGCGGTGGCGCATTTCAATGGGCACACGCCGGTCGAGCCGTACACATCAGATGGCTTGATGCATGCCGCCAAACCCTATCCCGACCTCAACGAGGTGCAGGGGCAGACAGCCGCCAAACGCGCACTGCTGATTGCCGCAGCGGGGGCGCACAACTTGTTGTTCAGCGGGCCTCCGGGAACCGGCAAGACGCTGCTGGCCAGTCGTCTGCCAGGATTATTGCCGCCGCTATCCGAATGCGAAGCGCTGGAAGTGGCAGCGATTCAATCGGTCGCCAGCGGGGTTCCCTTGACTCACTGGCCGCAGCGGCCGTTCAGGCAACCGCACCATTCGGCTTCAGGGCCGGCATTGGTCGGTGGCAGCTCGAAACCGCAACCCGGCGAAATCACCCTCGCCCACCATGGCGTACTGTTTCTCGATGAGTTGCCGGAGTTTGATCGCAAGGTTCTGGAAGTGCTGCGCGAGCCCTTGGAGTCCGGGCATATCGTCATCGCTCGGGCCAAGGATCGCGTGCGTTTCCCCGCACGGTTTCAATTGGTGGCAGCGATGAATCCGTGTCCCTGTGGATATCTTGGCGAACCCAGCGGCAAATGCTCGTGCACACCGGACATGGTCCAGCGCTATCGCAACAAGCTGTCAGGGCCGCTGCTGGATCGGATCGATCTGCACCTGACCGTGGCGCGGGAGGCAACCGCATTGAATCCAGCAGCCAAGCCCGGCGAAAACAGCGCCAGCGCTGCGGCGTTGGTGGCCGAAGCGCGGGAGCGTCAGCAGAAACGTCAGGGCTGTGCCAATGCGTTTCTCGATCTGCCGGGGCTCAAGCGTCACTGCAAGTTATCCACAGCTGACGAGAAATGGCTGGAGGCGGCCTGCGAGCGACTGATCCTGTCGCTGCGCTCGGCGCATCGCCTGCTCAAGGTCGCGCGCACGCTGGCGGATCTTGAACAGGCCGATGCGATTACCCGCGAGCATCTGGCCGAGGCACTGCAATACCGGCCGGCGACACCTTAATGCTCAGTCAGATCAACCAGCGGTGCCTGACGCACTTCAGTGTCGCGACCGGCCTGAATCTCGGTCACGCGCTTGAGGGCCTTGTCCACCGCCCCTTTGTCGGCCAGCAGGCTGTAGCTGATCTGGAACTGTTTATGTTCTTTTGGGGCAATGGTCGGCACCAGATTCAACGGCCGCTGATAGCGACGGTTGTAGGAAAAACTGGTTCCCGGCTCCAGCCCGGTGACGTAGCCCTGCCCTTGGGTGTCGGTGTTTTTCCACAGCGAAAACACTGGCAACTGCTGAGTGTTGAAGCCAACGGATACGCCGAGGCTACCGGCCTTGTTGTGCAACACGGTCAAGGTGTCGCCCTTGGCGTCGGCGTAAGGCACGACGTTGTAGACGGTTTCGTCGTAGTCCTTGGTTGGCCCGCGATAGGTCTGCCAGTCGGGCAGATCACCCTTGGCCTTCTCGTTGAACGGCGACACCTGCTTCACCGGCGCAGCGAATTTTGCCCCTTGCTCAAGAAACGGCGTGCTGAAGTTGCTGTGATACAGCGCCTGATATTCCTTCGCATAGTCGCCGTTGTTGGTCAGGGTGTCGTTGAGGGCGAAGCTGGCGGTTCCCGGTTCGGTGACCAGTTCGGTCGCTACCGAGAAATCGACTTTCTTGAATGCCTGCTCTTTCAGCTCGCCACGCAGCGTGATGGCATACGGCGGCTTCTCGTCGATGTGCAAAGTGACGGTGCTGGCCGGGATGTTGGCGGCGCGACCGTGCAAGGTCAGCAATTCGCCGTTGTCCATGCCGGGATGGCCAACCCACTCGTAACCGCAACGGGTGACCAGTTCATTGAAACCTTCGAGCCAGCCCAGGCCACCGCGACCGTTGAGTTCGATGAACGCCGGGTTGACCACGTCCTTGACCGGCGAATCCCAGCCCATCCGCACGTCGCCCACCGAAGCCTGCAACACATTCATGCCACGGGTCGGCACGACCGACAGCTTCATCGTGCCGTTATCGATATCGACAATGCTGACGCCCTCCTGACGACCGCCATGCAGGGTACGCAGGGTCACGGAAAACGGTTTGGCGGTTTTTACGCCGAGTTGCTCACTGGTGATCGTCCAGTTTTTTGCCGGAGTGCTGGCGTCGAGCAGGACATAGTCCCAAGCCATGGCATGAGAAGCGGCAGAGAATGCGCCGAGGGCGACGAGGAGTTTGAGCGGGGTCATGGCAGCAGCCTTTATTGGAGTTGTGCCATTTTTATAGCGCTGCGGAAACGTTTCAGCAAGTGCAAAGGTCGGTTTCTTCAAGAGCATTCGCGAGTAAGCTCGCTCCCACAGGTTTTTCGGGTGTTCACACCATTTGTGAACTACCCCGGAAATTGTGGGAGCGAGCCTGCTCGCGGTAGCTGTTTCAGAGACGCATCAACGGAAGCGGTCAACCTCGGAACGCAGATCCGCCGCCAGCTTCTCCAGCTCTTTAGCGGTGACAGCCAGGTTCGACACCACCTCACGCTGCTCGCTGTTGGCCAAGGCGATGCTCTGCAAATTGCTGCTCAGCAACGTAGCAGTGCTGCTCTGCTCCTGAGTGGCGGTGGTGATCGCGGCGAACTGCTGGCCTGCCGAACGGCTCTGCTCATCGATCCGCGCCAGTGCCGAGGCGACATTGGCGTTGCGCGACAGGCCTTCCTGCATCAGCACATTGCCCTGCTCCATGGTGCTGATCGCGTTGCCGGTCTCCTGTTGGATGCTGTGGATCATGCTGGAGATTTCATCGGTCGCCTGACGGGTACGCGAGGCGAGGCTGCGCACTTCGTCCGCGACCACGGCAAAACCGCGACCCTGCTCACCGGCACGCGCGGCTTCGATGGCAGCGTTAAGTGCCAACAGGTTGGTCTGCTCGGCGATCGAGGTGATCACGCCGACAATCCCGCCGATTTCCTGCGAGCGCTGCCCCAGCGTGTTGATCACGCTGGCGGTGCTGTTCAGCGCGCCAGCGATCTGCTCCAGCGACGACGACGCTTCTTCCATCGAGCTGCGGCCGATCTGGGTCTGCTGAGCGTTTTCCTGCGCCAGGCGCTGGGTCGCACCCATGTTGTCGGCAATGTTCAGCGAGGTGGCGCTGAACTCTTCCACGGCGCCGGCCATGCTGGTGATTTCGCCCGACTGCTGCTCCATGCCTTCGTAAGCACCACCGGACAAACCGGACAGCGCCTGCGCACGGCTGTTGACCTCTTCCGAAGCGCGGCGGATGTGCTCGACCATGGTCGACAGCGCCTGGCTCATCTGGTTGAACGCGCGGGACAGCTGACCGATTTCATCGTGGCTCGATACGTTCAGCCGCACACTCAGATCACCCGCGCCCAAGGCTTCGGCCTGACGCACCAGATCGCCCAGCGGTGCGAGTTTGCTGCGCAGCAGCCAGACCACGGAACCGACCGCGAGCAACATCGCCAGCAGGCTGCCGATCGCCAGTTGCGTACCGACACTCCAGGTCACCGCGCGGATCTCGGCTTTCGGCATGCTCGCCACCACCGACCACGGGCCACCTTCGAACGGCACGGCGATGCTGTAGAAGTCCTCACCCTTGTCGCTCCAGAACTCACCCTTGCCCGGGGTTTTCACCAGGTTGTTGATGGTCGGGGCGGCTTGATCCAGGTTTTCGACACCGGCAATCGGCACCAGCCATTTGTTCTGCTCGTCGAGCAGCGCCAGCGAGCCGGTCTTGCCAATGCGGAAGCGCTTGAGATTGGCGAACTGCGCGTTCTGCGCATCGGTGTAGTCGAAGCCGACGTACAGCACGGCGATGATCTTGCCGCCCGCATCGCGCACCGGGGTGTACTGCGACATGTAGTAGCGCTCGAACAGCAACGAACGGCCGACATAACTCTGCCCCGCCATCAACTTCGCGTACGCCGGGTTGGCATGATCGAGCACGGTGCCGATGGCACGGGTGCCGTCCTGCTTGCTGACGTTGGTGCTGACGCGAATGAAGTCTTCGCCGCTGCGCACGAATACCGTGGCCACACCAGCGGTCATCTGCTTGAACTCGTCAACTTCCTTGAAGTTGTTGTTCAGCACCTCGTTGCCCAGATGCAGGCCCGGGGTCTGCACGCCGGCCACGGTCACTGGCTGATCGGGGTGCACACTCAAACCACTGCCGAAGCGCTTTTCGAACAGCCCGCTCAGGCGCAGGGTGCTTTCACGCAACGTACCGTGGAAGGTACTCAGCTGATCGGCCAGCAGCCGGGCCTCACTGGCCAGATGCTCTTCACGGGTGGCGAGGTTGGCGGAATCCAGCGAACGCAAGGCGAACACCGTACTGCCGCTGATGACTATCGCCAGTATCACAGCAAGGGCAAGGCCCAGCTGCGAGGCGATCCGAGCACGAGGTTGAGACATGAACAGCTCCTGGCCGAGCCACCGAATCCTCCTTGATCGCGGTAATTGCCCGGAAAATATTCTAATAGTGGGGTGTAGCGCGAAACCGGCACGACGGTTCCACAAGCTCGTAGTCGGCGGTAAAACCGAATACTTGAGCGCATTGCGTGGGTATATCGCAGTGATGGCATTGTGCCGGCTCTAACGTTTCAGCTCAAGCGCTCTACCGCCGGCAATTGCATGGCGCGGACTTCGCCTTGGAGAAAATCGCTGAGACGGCGCAAACGTTCACCTCCCGGACGCGGTTTCGGCCAGACCAGGTAATAATTCAGGCCACTGGCGACGGCCGTTGGCCACGGCAGGCTCAAGCGCCCCTGCGCAACATCTTCGGCAACCATCAACAGATCACCCATCGAAACGCCGTAGCCACGCGCCGCGGCGATCATGCCCAGCTCCAGCGTATCGAACACTTGCCCGCCCTTGAGCGAAACCTGCTCGGACAGACCCATGCGCTCCAGCCAACTGCGCCAGTCACGGCGATCCGGGGTCGGGTGCAGCAGCTCAGCAGCCGCCAGACGCGCTACATCCCAAGGTTGATCATTGAGCAGGTTCGGCGCGCCGACCGGAATCAATTCCTCGGGAAACAGCAGGCTCGCTTCCCAGTCCGGCGGGAAATGCCCGTCACTGAGCAAAACTGCGCAATCAAATGGTTCGTTGTTGAAGTCCACCGAATCGATATCCATCCATGCGCTGGTCAGTTGCACCTCATTGCCCGGCTGCAAATGGCGGAAGCGACTCAACCGCGCCAGTAGCCAACGCATGGTCAGGGTCGATGGCGCTTTCATGCGCAGGATGTCGTCCTCGGCGCGCAAGGTGTTGCAGGCGCGCTCAAGGGCGGCGAAGCCTTCGCGGATACCGGGTAGCAGCAGACGCGCCGATTCGGTCAGTTGCAGGTTGCGCCCGCTGCGATGAAACAGCCGGCAGGCGAAGTGTTCTTCAAGAGTGCGCATGTGCCGACTGACCGCGCTCTGGGTGATCGACAGTTCTTCCGCCGCGCGGGTGAACGAGCTGTGTCGCGCTGCCGCTTCGAATGCGCGCAGGGCATACAACGGCGGAAGGCGTCGGGACATACACAAAGCTCCAATAGCGGGGATACAGCCAATTCGGCAGGACGATTCAGGATGAGTATTAATCATGCCACCCATCCTTTTTATCCCTTTGTGCAAAGCCTGCCAAGCGCCGAGAATCGACGCTCTTCTGTTCCCTCTGAAATTTGGGTGGTGATGACCATGCAGCATCCTGTGCGTACCGAACTCTGGGCCATTCTGCGGCTGGCGGGGCCGCTGATTGCTTCGCAGTTGGCGCACATGCTGATGGTGCTGACCGACACCCTGATGATGGCGCGCCTCAGCCCCGAAGCGCTGGCCGGTGGCGGCCTCGGTGCCGCGAGCTACTCGTTCGTGTCGATTTTCTGCATCGGCGTGATTGCAGCGGTCGGCACACTGGTGGCAATCCGTCAGGGTGCCGGCGACATCATCGGTGCCGCGCGCCTGACCCAGGCCGGACTGTGGCTGGCCTGGCTGATGGCCCTCGGCGCCGGGCTGTTGTTGTGGAACCTCAAACCGGTGTTGCTGCTGTTCGGCCAAACCGAAACCAACGTCAACGCCGCCGGGCAATTTCTCATCGCCCTGCCCTTCGCCCTGCCCGGTTACCTGAGCTTCATGGCCCTGCGCGGTTTTACCAGTGCGATTGGCCGGGCGACGCCAGTGATGGTCATCAGCCTCGCCGGTACGGTGGCCAACTTCCTGCTCAACTACGCGCTGATCACCGGCATGTTCGGCCTGCCACAACTGGGCCTGACCGGTATCGGTCTGGTCACGGCGATTGTCGCCAACTGCATGGCACTGGCGCTGGCCTGGCATATCCGTCGGCATCCGGCGTATGACGCTTATCCGTTGCGCGCCGGCCTGTCGCGGCCGAACCGGCAATACCTGAAAGAACTGTGGCGTCTGGGCCTGCCGATTGGCGGCACCTATGCGGTGGAAGTCGGGCTGTTTGCCTTTGCCGCGTTGTGCATGGGCACAATGGGCAGCACGCAAATGGGTGCGCATCAGATCGCCCTGCAGATCGTGTCGGTGGCCTTCATGGTCCCGGCCGGGATGTCTTACGCCATCACCATGCGCGTCGGCCAACACTACGGCGCCGGGCAACTGGTGGATGCGCGCATGTCCGGGCGTGTCGGCATCGCCTTCGGCGCCGTGGTGATGCTCGGTTTTGCCCTGGTGTTCTGGCTGTGGCCGAACCAGTTGGTCGGCCTGTTCCTTGACCACAACGATCCGGCGTTTGCCGAGGTGATCCGTCTGGCGGTGAGCCTGTTGGCAGTAGCGGCGTGGTTCGAGCTGTTCGACGGCACGCAGACGATTGCCATGGGCTGTATTCGTGGGCTCAAGGATGCCAAGACTACGTTTCTGGTGGGGCTCGCTTGCTATTGGCTGATTGGCGCGCCGGCGGCGTGGTGGATGGCGTTCCATCTCAATTGGGGGCCGACGGGTGTCTGGTGGGGTCTGGCGCTGGGCTTGGCGTGCGCGGCGGTGAGCCTGACGCTGGCGTTCGAATGGAAGATGCAGCGGATGATTCGGCGCGAGCCAGTTGCAGAGAGGTTCGAGGCCATCGGCGCGGATTAAGATCAAAAGATCGCAGCCTTCGGCGGCTCCTACAAGGGAACACATTCCAAGGTAGGAGCTGCCGAAGGCTGCGATCTTTTAAATGGCTTCCACCGAAGCCTGCTGACTGGCTCCAAAGGTCAGATATTCCACCAACTCATCCAGCGGCAGCGGTCGGCTGATCAGGTAACCCTGCACCTGATCGCAGCCGAACCCGCGCAGCAACTCCAGTTGCTCCGGCGTCTCGACCCCTTCGGCAACTACTTCCAGGTGCAGGTTGTGCGCAAGGTTGATCATCGCGTGCACCAGTTTGCGATTCTCTTCGCGCTGTTCCATGCCGCCGACAAAACTCTTGTCGATCTTCAGCAAGGTGATCGGCAGGCTGTTGAGGTGCACGAACGACGAAAACCCGGTGCCGAAATCGTCCAGCGAGAAGCGCACACCGAGGCGGCCGAGCGCATCCATGGTCTGTTTGACCAGATCGCTGCGCCGCATCACGGCGGTTTCGGTCAGTTCGAATTCCAGCCACTGCGCCTCGACGCCGCGCTCGGCGATCAGGCGGCTGAGTGTCGGCAGCAACTGGCTGTCCTGAAACTGGCGGAACGACAGATTGATCGCCATGTGCAGCGCCGGCAGCCCCTGCTCGCGCAACGCCTGCATATCGCGCAAGGCGCGGGAAATGACCCAGTAGCCCAACGGCACGATCAGACCGCTCTGCTCGGCCAGCGGGACGAACTCGCTCGGTGGCAACAGACCGCGCTCGCCATGACGCCAGCGCACCAGCGCTTCGAGGCCGACAATCTGGCCGTCTTCAAGATTCAGGCGTGGCTGGTAATGCAGTTCCAGCTCATCGCGGCGCAAGGCCCGGCGCAGTTCACTTTCGAGGTCGGCCATGCTGCGCGCGTTGCGGTTGATGCGTTCGTTGAAGATATGAAAGGTGCAGCCCTGCGTGCTCTTGGCCTGCTGCATGGCGATATGCGCGTGCCACATCAGTGGATCGGCACCGCCGTTGGCACGGGCATGGGCGATGCCAAGGCTGGAGCCGATCAGCAGGCTCTCGCCGTCGATCCAATAAGGTTCGGCCAACGCCTCAGTGATGCGTTCGGCCATCCACTCGGCGCGTTGCGGCGCGCGGCGGGTATCGATCAGCAGAGCGAATTCATCGCTGCCCAGCCGTGCCAGTTGATCGCCGGCCTCCAGCTGACTTTTCAGCCGCGCGACGACCTGCAGAATCAGACGATCCCCGGCCTGATGCCCGAGGGCGTCGTTGGCATGGCGAAAATTGTCGAGATCGAGATGGCCGAGGGCGAGACCGCGACCGTCGCCTTCGGCAAGGCGCGCCGTGAGCAGAGTCTGGAAGCCCTGACGGTTGGCGATACCGGTCAGCGGGTCCTGTTCGGCGAGGCGCTGAAGAGTGTTTTCCAGCACGCCGCGCTCGCGCACATGGCGCAGGCAACGCTGGAGCATGCCGGCGTCGAGGGCGTCGAACACCAGCCAGTCGCTGACACCGACCGGCGCGGTGGCCGGCTCGTGCTCCAGCAGCAGAACGGTCGGCAGGCTGCAGCGCCCGGGCGCCGGTTGCAACGCTGGCAGGGTCAGCAGTACCGCGTGGCGGTTGTCCTCGAACAGGCGGCTGACCGAATCCCAGTTCGGCGCGCTGATCAGCACCGCCGCGCTCCCCATCGGAGCCAGACACTCACGCAACAACGCTGTCCACGCTGGCTCTTCGGCCAGTAGCAGCAAACGCAAGGGTTCGACAGGCGTAGACAAGCTGACTCCCTAGACTCTGCAATGATGTAGGCGGGGCATTATGCCGGTGTGCTGAACAATGACCAATGCGTTGTCTGATGACAACGACCTCTAAACGTTATTTTGTGTCACGAATGAGAACATTAGCCGCAAAATCCCCGCGTATCCTGCGTGAAAGTAACAAAAGCGGCAAATCTGAATCGCGTGCTGCGTCACAAGTCGGACAGAGCAGCAGAAATCGCTGAGCCTGTTAAAATGCCGGCCCATTTCGTCAACGACTCCCGAATTTTCGTATGTCCCGACTCAATCCCCGGCAGCAAGAAGCCGTGAACTACGTCGGCGGCCCTCTATTGGTGCTCGCCGGTGCTGGCTCCGGCAAGACCAGCGTGATCACGCGCAAGATCGCGCACCTGATCCAGAACTGCGGCATCCGCGCCCAGTACATCGTCGCCATGACCTTTACCAACAAGGCCGCGCGCGAGATGAAAGAGCGGGTCGGTACCCTGTTGCGTGCCGGCGAAGGGCGTGGCCTGACCGTCTGCACCTTCCACAACCTGGGCCTGAACATCATCCGCAAGGAGCATGCGCGGCTGGGCTACAAACCCGGTTTCTCGATCTTCGACGAGACCGACGTCAAAGCCCTGATGACCGACATCATGCAGAAGGAATACGCGGGCGATGATGGCGTCGACGAGATCAAGAACATGATCGGCGCCTGGAAAAACGACCTGATCCTGCCCGCCCAGGCCCTGGAAAACGCGCGCAACCCCAAGGAACAGACCGCTGCCATCGTCTACACCCACTATCAGCGCACGCTCAAGGCGTTCAACGCGGTGGACTTCGATGACCTGATCCTGCTGCCGGTAAAGCTCTTCGAAGAACACGCCGACATTCTCGAAAAATGGCAGAACAAGGTCCGTTACCTGCTCGTCGACGAATACCAGGACACCAACGCCAGCCAGTACCTGTTGGTGAAGATGCTCATCGGCAAGCGCAACCAGTTCACCGTGGTCGGCGACGATGACCAGTCGATCTACGCCTGGCGTGGCGCGCGCCCGGAAAACCTGATGCTGCTCAAGGACGACTATCCGTCCTTGAAAGTGGTGATGCTGGAGCAGAACTACCGCTCCACCAGCCGCATCCTGCGCTGCGCCAACGTGCTGATCTCGAACAACCCGCACGAATTCGAAAAACAGCTGTGGAGCGAGATGGGCCACGGCGACGAGATCCGCGTGATTCGCTGCCGCAACGAGGACGCCGAAGCCGAGCGCGTGGCCATGGAAATCCTCAGCCTGCACTTGCGCACCGACCGCCCGTACAGCGATTTTGCGATTCTCTATCGCGGTAACTACCAGGCCAAGCTGATCGAATTGAAGCTGCAACACCATCAGGTGCCGTATCGCCTGAGCGGCGGCAACAGCTTCTTCGGTCGCCAGGAAGTGAAGGACCTGATGGCCTACTTCCGCCTGATCGTCAACCCGGATGACGACAACGCCTTCCTGCGCGTGATCAACGTGCCGCGTCGCGAGATCGGCTCGACCACCCTGGAAAAGCTCGGCAACTACGCCACCGAGCGCAAGATCTCGATGTACGCCGCCACCGACGAAATTGGCCTCGGCGAACATCTCGACAGCCGCTTCACTGATCGCCTGGCGCGCTTCAAGCGCTTCATGGACAAGGTCCGCGAGCAGTGCGCCGGCGAAGATCCGATCTCGGCGCTGCGCAGCATGGTCATGGACATCGATTACGAGAATTGGCTGCGCACCAACAGCTCCAGCGACAAGGCTGCGGACTACCGCATGGGCAACGTCTGGTTCCTGATCGAGGCGTTGAAAAACACCCTCGAAAAAGACGAAGACGGCGAAATGACCGTCGAGGACGCCATCGGCAAACTGGTGCTGCGCGACATGCTCGAGCGCCAGCAGGAAGAAGAGGACGGCGCCGAAGGTGTGCAAATGATGACGCTGCACGCCTCCAAAGGGCTGGAATTTCCCTACGTGTTCATCATGGGCATGGAAGAGGAAATCCTCCCGCACCGCTCCAGCATCGAAGCCGACACCATCGAAGAAGAACGCCGCCTGGCCTACGTGGGCATCACCCGCGCCCGCCAGACCCTGGCATTCACCTTCGCCGCCAAGCGCAAGCAGTACGGCGAGATCATCGACTGCGCGCCGAGCCGCTTCCTCGATGAACTGCCGCCGGACGATCTGGCCTGGGAAGGCAACGACGACACCCCGACTGAAGTCAAAGCCGTGCGTGGCAATAGCGCATTGGCTGACATACGCGCGATGTTAAAGCGCTAGAATCGACTACTTTTTAATCTACCTTCGGCGCCCATCGCGCCAACAGAGGAAGCTGTTGTGGAAGCACTGCACAAAAAAATCCGCGAAGAAGGCATCGTGCTTTCCGATCAGGTCCTGAAAGTCGACGCTTTCCTGAACCACCAGATCGACCCGGCCCTGATGAAGCTGATCGGTGACGAATTCGCCGCGCTGTTCAAGGATTCGGGAATCACCAAGATCGTCACCATCGAAGCCTCGGGCATCGCCCCGGCGATCATGACCGGTCTGAACCTCGGCGTGCCGGTGATCTTCGCCCGCAAGCAACAGTCGCTGACCCTGACTGAAAACCTGCTCTCGGCGACCGTCTACTCGTTCACCAAGAAGACCGAAAGCACCGTGGCCATCTCCCCGCGCCACCTGACCAGCAGCGACCGCGTGCTGATCATCGACGACTTCCTGGCCAACGGTAAGGCCTCGCAAGCGCTGATCTCGATCATCAAACAGGCCGGCGCCACCGTTGCCGGTCTGGGCATCGTCATCGAAAAGTCGTTCCAGGGCGGCCGCGCCGAACTGGACTCGCAGGGTTACCGCGTCGAGTCGCTGGCTCGCGTGCAATCGCTGAAGGATGGCGTCGTCACCTTCATCGAGTAACGCCACACCACCGCTCCCCTGTAGGAGCTGTCGAGTGAAACGAGGCTGCGATCTTTTGATCCTGATCTTGAAACAGATCAAAAGATCGCAGCCTTCGGCAGCTCCTACAGGTTTTGCGGTGAGCCGTTACTGCGCGGTGGCTTTCAGGCCGGTGAGCAGCAAGCGCTGGAACAGGTCTTCCTTGAGGCCTTCCGGATTGGTGAGCTGCATGCGCTCCAAGTGTTCCGGAAATTGCGAGGCCTCCGGCGCATCCAGCGCTGCCTTGCCCAATTCCAGAATCTCCGTCAGCTTGAACTTGCTCTTCAGCCAGTTCAGCGCCCGCAGCAGATCCCGTTCGATGGCGGTGAAATCACAGCCCAGCGGATACTCCGGAAACAGGTTCGGATGCCGTGCGGCAATCGCCTGCAAACGTTGCGGTGTGTTGTCGGCAAATCGTGGATCGAGACGGAAGTCCTTCGGCAGCTTGCCGACTGTCTGCGCCTGTTCGATCAACCCCGGCTGAAACCGCGAGTCGCTGATATTGAGCAACGCTTCGATCACCGCCGCGTCGGGTTTGCCGCGCAGATCAGCGATGCCGTACTCGGTGACGACGATGTCGCGCAGGTGCCGCGGGATCGTGCAGTGGCCGTAGTCCCAGACGATATTGGAGCTGACTTCGCCGCCGGACTCGCGCCAGCTGCGCAGGATCAACATCGATCGCGCGCCCTCCAGCGCGTGGCCCTGAGCAACAAAGTTGTACTGGCCGCCTACCCCGCTGAGCACGCGTCCGTCCGCCAATTGATCAGCCACGCCGGCGCCGAGCAGTGTCATGGTGAACACGGTGTTGATGAAGCGCGCATCGATGCGCTGCAAGCGCTTGAGCTCTTCCTGGCCGTACAGCTCGTTGATGTAGCTGATGCGGGTCATGTTGAATTCCAGCAGCTTGCTTTGCGGCAACTCGCGCAGCCGCTCATAAAAACTGCGCGGGCCAAGGAAGAAGCCGCCGTGCACCGAGATACCGTCGGGCTGCGCGGCTTCGTCGAGGGTACCGGCGTTGGCCTGCTCCTGAGTCGGCACATCCGGATAGACCTTGCGCCGAATGATCCCGGCATCCGCCAATACCAACAGCCCGTTGACGAACATCTCGCTGCAACCGTAAAGGCCTTTGGCAAATGGCGTGGTGCCGCCCTCGCGCTGGATCAATTGCGCCCATTGACTGAGGTTGATGTCACCGAGCAACGCCTGATAACCGGCGTTATCGGCCTGACGGGCAAGTAGCGCAGCAGTCAACGCATCCCCCATCGAGCCGATACCAATTTGCAATGTGCCGCCATCGCGCACCAGCGTACTGGCGTGCAAGCCAATGAAATGATCCTGAAAGCCCACGGGCATGTTCGGCGTTGAAAACAGCGTGCTGCTGTCCTTCTCGTCGATCAGAAGATCAAACGTGTCGATGTCGACTTCCGCATCGCCGGGCATGTACGGCAGATCCGTATGCACCTGGCCGACCAGCACAATGGTCTCCCCCGCTTCGCGACGCTTGGCGATCATCGGCAACAGGTCGAGGGTGATGTCCGGGTTGCAGCTCAGGCTTAAGCGATCAGGGTGTTCGCTGCTGCTGGCGAGCAATTGCGCCACCAGATTGAGACCCGCTGCGTTGATGTCGCGGGCGGCATGGCTGTAATTGCTGCTGACGTAATCCTGCTGCGCCGGCGCGCTGTTGAGCAGACTACCGGGTTGCATGAAGAACTGCTGGATGCGGATGTTGGCGGGCAGGCTGTCGCGCTGCAGATCGGCGAGGAAATCGAACTCCGGATAATCACCAAACACGCGCTCGACAAAGGGCTCGATAAAGCGCTTCTGCAAGCCATCGCCCAGATTCGGCCGACCGAGGCACAACGCGGTATAGATCGTCAGCTGCCGCTCGGGCAGGTTCTTGATGCGCTGGTACAGCGCGTTGACGAAGTGATTCGGCTTGCCCAACCCCAGCGGCAGGCCCATGTGGATGTGCGCAGGCAAACGCGCCAATACGTCGTCCACCGCCTGTTCGATCGAACACAACTGCACCATCTGAAGCCTCCCGCCCGTTCCGTTGATAGGGGTAGACCGAGATTGCCGGGGAATTACTTCCGAGGGAAGGTGATTGGTGCGAAAAAATGGCCAAAGTTTCGACATAGGGCGAATCGCCTCTGTTGAGTCAGCAAGACGAACTGCCTCACAAGCGCACAGCTTTTTTCCTACATCACCTGTAATTCAATCACGCGCAACTACCAGACGCGTCTCAATTGTACTTATTTCATACATAGCTAGCATTGGACGCAAGATTCAAACGCTTTGCAAAAAAGGACCTCTCGCTTCGGAAGCGCTGACCTCTAATGAAAAGCAACCTGATACTCTGCTGCTTTGGTGTAGGCATTGCGATTTTAACGAGCGCACCCCCCTATTTAATTGGCGCCTCAATCAATCTGTATCTGGCAAGCGACAGCTTTTATTTGTACGCGCTCGCGGGCGCTTCGTTCCTCCTCATCGCCACGCCCCCATTAAAGCTGGCAGCCAACATCTATCTACAAAAAACCGCGTCCAAAACAAGATTTATTCTGAAGAAGGCAATCCTGAATCACCTACTAGACAGAAGCTTCGAGCATACGCAAAAACCAGGCGAGCGGATCGAACTCATCGATGGCGACGTTGATGGCTCGATATATTTGTATCACTCAATTTATCTGGATGTATCGCTGAACTGCAGCATCATTATCGCTGCTCTCCTGGTGACTGCCCACTATCATCCACTTCTGGCACTCGCACCACTTATAGGCCTCGTTTATGCTATTGCGGCATACCTTATAACTCGAAAAAATAGCAACTCACTGTTTGCTGAGTACGTTCAAGAAAACACCGTAACAATAGGCGCCATCTGTGAGCTTTTGCTTAATGCGAAGCCATACACCAACAGGATCAAGATCGATATAAAAAATATCGAGCGCCTCGCTTTTCGCTCAAGTCTCAAAGCCACAACATTCGAATCAATGTCAAGCACATGTTATCCGGTAGCGATAGTGTTTTTATTATTGGTATCGGCCCATCTGCTAAGCGTTGGCGAAACGAATATAGGCTCAATTTTTGCCTCAGCCATCTATCTTGAACTCGTTCTGAGCCCCACGATGTCACTGATATCTATCTACTACTCGAGCAGAGAGGCATCTTATAGACGTAGTCGAATTCGTAGCTACGAACTGCAGCACGAGGGGCATTGAACTATGTTTATATGCTTGCGAAATAACCTGACCGTTTTTCTGCTTTCGGTTATTTGCCTTACCGTAGCAAGTATATGTCAATTGTTAATACCATCAGTCATCGCAAAGAGCCTGTCGGCTCTTACTACTGGCTCCATTAACGCTGAATTTTATTTCACTCTTATCGCTGTTTTTCTAACCAAGCTATCAAGCCAAGCTCTGGGCAATTCCTTGGCAACGCTCATAGAAGCAAGATCCCGCTTTCTACTTATCAACTTCATTGTGCATGATAAACGCCCCTCTCCATTATGTTCTCGGGTGACATTGATAAAAGAAGACGCGGAAAAAATTGCTTCCGTCATTCATGACACAATCCATCTCATGGGCTCTTGCATTTTGACGGTTTCCGCAGCCTATATTCTGCTCCGGGAAAACATCTATTTCTTCCTGCCCATCGCTTTAATTATTGTGTTGACGTGCGTGCAGTTGAGATTTGCCAAGCCTGTAATTCAGCGGCTATATGCAGCGGAAATGTCGAAGGAAGATTTGTACAAGGAGTCGCTTATCAGCGCTTTCAACGCTTCCAGCGATGGCAAGCAAAGTAAAATGCAACTCATCAGAAGCTATGGATATTTGAAGGACACGGTAAGAGCACGCTACAAGTATCTGAAAGCAAGCGCCATACAATCCTTCTGGCCGGAAATGGCTATATCGGCGGGGACGGTATCGGTTATTTTCTTCAGCGCCGCTGCCACGCCGGAATTATTTGGCGAGCGTCTTATTGCCTGTCTCGGTTATATCGGAATTTTTACCATGGCCAGCACTGGTTCGATAAGACTCGGCATAACGGTGATTGGCGTGAAGGTATCCGTCGATAGAATCTTCAGAGGGCATCGATATGAATGATCTGTTTATCCAGCAAATACGCCTGAAGCCAGACATGACGGTGGGTGACCGGCTGCAAAACCTCTTCCCCGTTGAACTGCGCAACTCGATAACGGTTTTTATTGGCGAAAATGGTGCTGGGAAATCCACATTACTTGAAGCTATTGCCATCAAGTCAGGCTGCAATCCAGAAGGCGGTGGGAAGAATTTCAATTTCTCGACTGAGAATACTCATTCAAAACTGTACGAAAGCCTGACGCTCTCAAAAGGCTACCGAAGGGAGAAGGACGTTTTTTTCTACAGGGCAGAAACCTTCTACAACTTGAATACTGCAATTCGCAAGCTTGATGCAGAGGCGAGCTTTGATCCCGAAATAAAGAGCTACTACGGCGGCGTGGATATGCATTGCCTGTCGCACGGTGAAGCCATGGAGGCGTTGTTTCAACATCGATTCAAAGCCCAAGGTCTGTATGTGCTCGACGAGCCGGAAGCATCGTTATCCCCGTTGAGGCAATTGGTTTTTATCAACCGGATAATGGAGCTGTCGCGCGGCGGCGCGCAGTTCATCATCGCTACTCACTCTCCCCTCATCATGTCGATCCCAGGATGTGATCTCAGGCAGATATCAGGAGGGCGCTGCGAGCAAATAGCGCCTGAAGATACCGATGCTTACGCCGTGTACAAAGCGGTGCTCAATTCTGCCGGCGCCTACATCACGAAAAACATGCAGTGAGATTGCAGGCGCAAAAAAACCGTCCGAAGACGGTTTTTTTCAAAGGCGCCGCTGATTACAGACCGGACATCTCTTTGATCGCGCCCTTGAGCTCTTCATCGGAGCAATCGGCGCAGGTGCCTTTTGGCGGCATGGCGTTGATGCCGGTGATGGCCTTGGCAAGGATGCCATCCAGACCACCCTGGTGATCGGCCCGCTCCTTCCAGGCTGCGGTGTCACCGATCTTCGGCGCGCCGAGCAGGCCCGTGCCGTGACAAGCGTTGCAGTGCTTGGCGATCACGTCTTTAGGGGCCTTTGCTCCGCCGCCACCGCCAGCGGTAGCAGCCACTTCCATACCCTTGCATTCCTGCCCTTGAACACACACCTGGCCGACGGGCTCAAGGCGTTTGGCGATGTCGTCATTTGTCGCAGCTTGAGCGCTGACAGCCCAGAGGGCCAGTACGGTTGCTGGTGCAGCCAGCATTTTCATAATTAGGTTCACGCGTTCACCCTCAATGGTGGCTATTCACGCCTGCGGCCACGGTTCGCAGGCGGGCGCAAGTATAGCGGGTAGGCCGCTGTACTGAAACAACCCCATGGTTAGAGGGGTCTTGTTGCCCATCGGTAAATCGGTTCGGGGGCCTTTGCCATATCGGCCTGGCGCCTTCTGCTTAAAAATTCGCCGGCGTGGCTGCGCTGATTAGTCGCGCCGGCACGTCGAACGGGTTACGGAAACGATGCGGCTTGGTACTTTCAAAATAGTAGCTGTCGCCGGCTTCGAGGATAAAAGTTTCCAGCCCCACCACCAGCTCCAGGCGACCTTCAACCAGAATTCCGGTTTCCTCGCCCTCGTGGGTGAGCATTTCTTCGCCGGTGTCGGCGCCCGGCGGGTAGATTTCGTTGAGGAAGGCGATGGCGCGGCTCGGGTGGGCGCGGCCGACCAGTTTCATGGTCACGGCGCCGTCGGAGATGTCGATCAGCTCATTGGCCTTGTAGACGATCTGGGTCGGTTGGTCCTGCAGGATCTCTTCGGAAAAGAACTCGACCATCGACATGGGAATGCCGCCGAGCACCTTTCTCAGCGAACTGATCGAAGGGCTGACGCTGTTCTTTTCGATCATCGAAATGGTGCTGTTGGTGACGCCCGCGCGTTTGGCGAGTTCACGCTGGGAAAGCCCTTTGAGCTTGCGGATCGATTGCAGTCGTTCACCGACGTCCAAGGCGGGAGCCTCCTGATGTTGTAAGAATATTGAGCGTTATCATGGCGACAGCGTTCAGTATTTACAACAGCTGGCCCCCGCAGCGGCGTCAACCCTCGGAATAGAGCCTTGGCACCCGTTTCAGGTTGCAGAAGATCTGATACGGGATGGTATCGGCCCACTTTGCCACGTCGCTGGCGAGGATGTTTTTACCCCACAGCTCGACAGTTGAACCAAGCCCCGCTTCCGCTACGTCGGTCAGATCGATGCAGAGCATGTCCATCGACACGCGCCCCAGCAGGCGGCTGGGTTTGCCCGCCACCAGCACGGGTGTGCCGGTCGGCGCCTGACGCGGGTAACCGTCGGCGTAGCCCATGGCGACCACGCCGATGCGCATTGGCTTGTCGGTGATGAATCTGGCGCCATAGCCGATCGGTTCGCCGGCCGGCAATTCACGCACACTGATGACTTTCGATTCGAGAGTCATCACCGGTTGCAGGCGTTCAGCGACGGCGTTGGCTTCTTCGAACGGGGTCGCGCCGTAGAGCATGATGCCCGGACGTACCCAGTCGCTTTGGATTTGTGGCCATCCGAGCACCGCTGGCGAGTTGCGCAAGCTGACTTCCGCCGCCAGCCCCTGACGCGCCGCTTCGAACACCGCGACCTGCTCGGCACTGCTTTGCGCATGCAGTTCATCAGCGCGGGCGAAGTGGCTCATCAGCACGATTTTCGCCACTTTGCCGCTGGCCAGCAGACGCTGATAGGCCGCTGGGTAGTCTTTCGGATGCAGGCCGACGCGGTGCATGCCGGAATCGAGCTTGAGCCATACCGTGATCGGTTTGCTCAGGACTACCTGCTCGATCGCTTCGAGTTGCCACAGCGAATGCACCACGCACCAGAAATCATGCTCGACGATCAACGCCAGCTCGTCAGCTTCGAAGAAGCCTTCCAGCAGCAATACCGGCGCGCGAATCCCGGCGGAACGCAGCTCCAATGCTTCTTCAATGCAGGCCACCGCAAACCCGTCAGCCTCGGCTTCCAGCGCCTGGGCGCAACGCACCGCGCCATGGCCATAGGCGTCCGCCTTGATCACGGCGAGCGCCTTGGCGCCGGTGACTTCGCGGGCAATTCGGTAGTTGTGGCGCAGGGCTTCAAGGTCGATCAGGGCACGGGCAGGACGCATGGCGGCAGACTTCTGGGCGGTCATGGGAAGAAAAACCGGCGTTGACTGACGACGTGAACCGCCAACAGCACCGGGAGAGGGATCTGTAAAACGTTATGGCAGCGCGGCGACGATGGAGATCTCCACCAGAATGCTTGGCTTGGCCATCTTCGCTTCGACGGTGGCACGGGCCGGTGCGGCGCCTTTTGGCAGCCACTGGTCCCACACCGCGTTCATCCCGGCGAAGTGCGCTTCAATGTCGTTCAGGTAGATCGTCGCCGACAACAGATGCTGCTTGTCCGTCCCGGCCAGATCGAGCAGGCGCTCGATGTTGGCTAGCACCTCGCGGGTCTGCTGTTCAATTCCGGCGTCGAAGTCGTCGCCGACCTGCCCGGCCAGATACACGGTGCCGTTGTGGCTGACGATCTGACTCATGCGCTCATTGGTGAGCTGGCGCTGGATTGACATGTTTTGCGGACTCCTGGGTCTGGTTGCCGTAACGGGAAATATCGAGGCCTTCGGCGCTGATCTGCGGCTTTTTCTTCGCCATCAGGTCGGCGAGCAAACGGCCGGAACCGCAGGCCATGGTCCAGCCGAGCGTACCGTGACCGGTGTTGAGGAACAGATTCTTGAACGGCGTGGCGCCAACGATCGGCGTACCGTCCGGCGTGGTCGGACGCAGGCCGGTCCAGAAACTCGCTTCGGCCAGATTGCCGCCCTGAGGATAAAGGTCGTTGACGATCATCTCCAGGGTTTCGCGCCGACGCGGGTTCAGCGACAGGTCAAAACCGGCGATCTCGGCCATGCCGCCGACGCGGATGCGGTTGTCGAAACGGGTGATCGCGACCTTGTAGGTCTCGTCGAGAATGGTCGACGTCGGCGCCATGTCCGGGTTGGTGATCGGCACAGTCAGCGAGTAGCCCTTGAGCGGATACACCGGGGCCTTGATGCCCAGCGGCTTGAGCAGTTGCGGCGAGTAGCTGCCGAGCGCCAGCACGTAGCGGTCAGCGGTTTCCAGCTTGCCGTCGATCCACACACCGTTGATGCGATCCCCGGCGTAGTCGAGTTTCTGGATGTCCTGGCCGAAACGGAATTCCACGCCGAGCTTGCGCGCCATTTCGGCGAGACGGGTGGTGAACATCTGGCAGTCGCCGGTCTGGTCATTGGGCAGACGCAGCGCGCCAGCGAGAATGTCAGTCACGCCTGCCAGCGCCGGCTCGACGCGGGCAATACCGGCGCGGTCGAGGACTTCAAACGGCACGCCGGATTCTTTCAGTACGGCGATGTCTTTGGCGGCGTTATCCAGCTGCGCCTGAGTGCGGAACAACTGCGTGGTGCCGAGGCTGCGGCCTTCGTAGGCGATACCGGTTTCGGCGCGCAATTCATCGAGGCAGTCGCGGCTGTACTCGGACAGACGCACCATGCGCTCCTTGTTCACCGCGTAACGGCTGGCGGTGCAGTTGCGCAGCATTTGCGCCATCCACAGGTACTGTTCGATGTCGGCAGTGGCTTTGATCGCCAGCGGCGCGTGGCGTTGCAGCAGCCACTTGATGGCCTTGAGCGGCACGCCCGGCGCGGCCCACGGCGAGGCGTAACCCGGCGAGACCTGGCCGGCGTTGGCGAAACTGGTCTCCATGGCCGCAGCAGGCTGCCGGTCGACCACCACCACTTCAAACCCGGCACGGGCCAGATAGTAAGCACTGGCGGTACCGATGACGCCGCTACCCAAGACCATGACGCGCATTTTCAATCCCTCATCGCGGCTTTTCGCCGAACTGTTTGTTAGAGCAATGATGGGCGCAGTGTAAAAAAGAAATGCCAGTGCTTTTCACTATATAAGCGCCTATATTTGGCGACAATTCTCGGCAAAAACCCTTTTCACGGAGGCGCATCCCCTATGCGTACCAACACTCAGACCAAACGTGAGCTGGACAAGATCGACCGCAACATCTTGCGCATCCTGCAAGCGGACGGGCGGATTTCCTTCACCGAACTGGGGGAAAAGGTCGGCCTCTCGACCACGCCGTGCACCGAGCGTGTGCGGCGTCTGGAGCGCGAGGGGATCATCATGGGCTACAACGCCCGGCTCAATCCGCAGCATTTGAAGGGTAGCCTGCTGGTGTTCGTCGAGATCAGCCTCGACTACAAATCCGGCGACACATTCGAAGAATTCAGACGCGCGGTGCTGAAGCTGCCGCATGTGCTGGAGTGTCATTTGGTGTCAGGGGATTTCGACTATCTGGTGAAGGCACGGATTTCCGAGATGGCCTCGTATCGCAAACTGCTCGGCGACATTCTGTTGAAGCTGCCGCATGTGCGTGAATCGAAGAGCTATATCGTCATGGAAGAGGTGAAAGAGAGCCTGTGCCTGCCGATTCCGGATTGATCACCGTAATGATCGTTCCCACGCTCTGCGTGGGAACGATCGCTTACACCAACACCTGCCGATTCGCCGCCATGTACTCGAATATATGCTTTTCCACCCGCGGATGAATCAGCTCCACCGGCCGCCGCTCGTTCGGGCATGGCAGCGTCTTGGTCGTACCAAACAATCGACAGATCAGCGGTCGCTCTTCATACACCGTGCAGCCATTCGGCCCCAGGTGCACACAATTGAGTTCTTCCAGCGCGGCATCCTGCTCGGCGCGGGTCTTGCGCGGCAGCCGGGCCATTTCCTCGGGCGACGTGGTCACCGGCCCGCAGCAGTCGTGGCAGCCCGGCACGCAGTCGAACGTGGGGATCTGCTGACGCAGGTTGCGGATTTTCTGGCTGTTGCAGCTCATCGAAACGGTGACCAAAGTGGCGGGCTGATGATTGTGCCGCAAAAGCCCGGATCCAGACACCGCAGGCCGACCGATGTTGCCCACGTTCGGGCGTGCGGCTTATGCTCCGTCAAATTTTCTCGACACTCAGCCGTTGGATGATGCCCATGACCGCCCGCGCCCAGACCACCGCGAGCCAACCCCACGTTGCCTCTTATTACGCCGCCAGCAGCCTGCCGCAGCCTGACCATCCCGTGCTGCAAGGCGAGGTGGTGGCGGATGTCTGCGTGGTCGGCGGTGGCTTTTCCGGGCTGAACACGGCGCTGGAACTCGCCGAGCGCGGTTTCAGCGTGGTGCTGCTGGAAGCGCACAGGATCGGCTGGGGCGCCAGCGGTCGCAACGGCGGGCAGTTGATTCGCGGTGTCGGTCACGGCCTTGATCAGTTCGCCAATGTCATCGGTGCCGAAGGCGTGCGCGAGATGAAACTCATGGGCCTGGAAGCGGTGGAGATTGTCCGCCGGCGCGTCGAGCGTTTCGGCATTGCCTGCGACCTGACCTGGGGCTACTGCGACCTCGCCAACAAGCCTTCCGATCTCGACGGTTTTGCCGAAGATGCCGAAGAGTTGCGCGGCCTCGGTTACCGCTACGAAACCCGTCTGTTGCAGGCCAGTGAAATGCACACCGTGGTCGGTTCCAAGCGCTATGTCGGCGGCTTGATCGACATGGGCTCCGGACATCTGCATCCGCTGAATCTGGCGCTGGGCGAAGCGGCAGCGGCGCAGCAACTGGGCGTGCAGTTGTTCGAGCGTTCGGCCGTGACGCGCATCGATTACGGCCCCGAAGTGAAGGTGCACACCGCGCAAGGCTCGGTGCGGGCGAAGACCCTGGTGCTGGGCTGCAATGCCTATCTCAATGACTTGAACCCGCAACTGAGCGGCAAGGTCCTGCCCGCCGGCAGTTACATCATCGCCACCGAACCGCTGAGCGCAGAGCAGGCGCACAACCTGCTGCCGCAGAACATGGCGGTCTGCGACCAGCGGGTGGCGCTCGATTACTACCGGCTCTCGGCGGATCGACGTTTGCTGTTCGGCGGCGCGTGTCATTACTCGGGACGCGATCCGAAAGACATCGGCGCCTATATGCAGCCGAAGATGCTTGAAGTGTTCCCGCAACTGGCCGGGGTGAAAATCGATTATCAGTGGGGCGGAATGATCGGCATCGGTGCCAACCGCCTGCCGCAGATTGGCCGGCTCGCCGAGCAGCCGAACGTGTATTACGCCCAGGCGTATTCCGGACATGGCGTGAATGCCACCCACCTGGCCGGCAAGCTGCTTGCCGAAGCAATCAGCGGGCGGCACAGCGGCGGCTTTGATCTGTTCGCCAAGGTGCCGCACATCACCTTCCCGGGCGGCAAGCACTTGCGCTCGCCGTTGTTGGCGTTGGGGATGTTGTGGCATCGGCTGAAAGAGTTGGTCTGACGAATCAGGATCGTTCCCACGCTCCGCGTGGGAATGCATCCAGTGACGCTCTGCGTCACAGCGGACGCAGAGCGTCCGGGGCGGCGTTCCCACGCAGAGCGTGGGAACGCTCTGTGGTATTCATATCCGCCAAAACGGCTTCAATCCCTCCTCCCTTGCCTGCTCCAGCGTCAACCCGACATCCCTGAGTTGCTCCGGTGTCAGGCCTAGCAACGCCTTGCGCGTGTGCAGACGATGCCAGAACAGACCCCAGCGACTGAGGCCGGACGGTGCGTTACGCAGCAGATTGCGCGCGCTGTCCTTCTGCCCTGCCGCCAGTTCCTGACTGTGTAATGTCAGCCGCACATCGCTCAAGCCGTTCATTTTCGTTGCTCCTGTTTACTTGGGTAGCCAGAGATTCCATGATGCGCGGGCGAGCAAAACCATTACAGACTCAAAGAACCTGTATTAACTCCATACAGATTTGCCGATTCACCGACTGAATGACTGATTTTTGCCGCATCTGTACTGGTTTCCACCAAGACGCACCGAGGCCACCATGACTCTGTATGTAAATCTCGCCGAATTGCTCGGCACCCGCATCGAACAAGGCTTCTATCGTCCTGGCGATCGCTTGCCGTCGGTGCGAGCCTTGAGCGTCGAGCACGGAGTCAGTTTGAGCACGGTGCAGCAGGCCTATCGCGTGCTTGAAGACAGCGGCCTCGCCACGCCGAAACCCAAGTCTGGCTACTTTGTTCCAGTCGGCCGCGAGTTGCCGGAGCTACCCGCAGTAGGCCGCCCCGCGCAACGGCCAGTGGAGATTTCGCAATGGGATCAGGTGCTGGAACTCATTCGCGCGGTACCGCGCAAGGACGTCGTGCAATTGGGCCGTGGCATGCCCGATGTCGGCTCGCCGACCATGAAGCCGCTGCTGCGCGGACTCGCGCGAATCAGCCGGCGGCAGGACATGCCCGGTCTGTATTACGACAACATCCACGGCAACCTCGAACTGCGCGAACAGATCGCACGGCTGATGCTCGATTCCGGCTGCCAGTTGAGCGCCAGCGATCTGGTGATCACCACTGGCTGCCACGAAGCGCTGTCCACCAGCATCCACGCGATCTGCGAGCCGGGTGACATCGTCGCGGTGGATTCGCCGAGCTTCCACGGCGCCATGCAGACCCTCAAAGGCCTGGGCATGAAAGCCCTGGAAATCCCCACCGACCCGCTCACCGGGATCAGCCTCGACGCCTTGGAACTGGCCTTGGAACAGTGGCCGATCAAGGCCATTCAGCTCACGCCCAACTGCAACAACCCGCTCGGCTACGTCATGCCCGAGTCGCGCAAACGCGCGCTGTTGACCCTGGCCCAGCGTTTCGACGTGGCGATCATTGAAGACGATGTGTATGGCGAACTTGCCTACACCTACCCACGCCCGCGCACGATCAAATCCTTCGACGAAGACGGCCGCGTGTTGCTCTGCAGCTCGTTCTCCAAAACCTTGGCGCCGGGGCTGCGCATCGGCTGGGTGGCGCCGGGCCGATATCTGGAGCGAGTGCTGCACATGAAATACATCAGCACCGGCTCCACCGCACCACAACCGCAGATCGCCATCGCCGAATTCATCAAGGCCGGCCATTTCGAGCCGCACTTGCGGCGTATGCGCATGCAGTACCAACGCAATCGTGACGCGATGATCGACTGGGTGACGCGCTACTTTCCCGCCGGCACCCGCGCCAGTCGCCCGCAGGGCAGCTTCATGCTCTGGGTGGAGCTGCCGGAAGGTTTCGACACGCTGAAACTGAATCGCGCGCTGCACGATCAGGGCGTACAGATTGCCGTTGGCAGCATCTTTTCCGCCTCGGGCAAGTACCGCAATTGTTTACGGATGAACTACGCTGCCAAACCAACAGCGCAGATCGAAGAAGCGGTGCGTAAAGTCGGCGCTGCGGCAATCAAACTACTCGCTGAGACCGACTGACCTTTTTTGCGCGCCCGGCGTCCAAATTGCCGACCTCAGCCGCCAACCGGAACGACCCTACGTGAGCTTCAGACAGCCCTTACTCGCTTCACTGATACTCGCCTCGTTCCTCAGCGGCTGCGCCAGCCTCGATGTGCCGCGCGAACCAAGCCAGGCCCTGCCGGCGTCGGACTCCAGCTTCGGCCGCTCGATCCAGGCTCAGGCCGCACCCTACAAAGGGCAATCGGGGTTTCGTCTGCTCTCGGACAGCGGTGAGGCCTTTACCGCCCGGGCCGAGCTGATTCGCCATGCCCAGGTCAGCCTCGATTTGCAGTACTACATCGTCCACGACGGCATCAGCACGCGGATGTTGGTGGAGGAAGTGCTCAAGGCGGCCGACCGTGGCGTGCGCGTGCGCATCCTGCTCGACGACACCACCAGCGACGGCCTCGACCAGATCATCGCCACCCTGGCGGCACATCCGCAGATCCAGATTCGTTTGTTCAATCCGTTGCACCTGGGGCGCAGCACCGGCGTAACGCGCGCGGCCGGGCGACTGTTCAATCTGTCCGTGCAGCATCGGCGCATGCACAACAAGTTGTGGCTGGCGGACAACAGCGCGGCCATCGTCGGCGGGCGCAATCTGGGCGATGAATATTTCGACGCCGAACCCAACCTGAATTTCACCGACATCGACATGCTCAGCATCGGCCCGGTGGCCGAACAGCTCGGACACAGTTTCGACCAGTACTGGAACAGCGCGCTGAGCAAGCCGATCGACGAATTCCTCTCCAGCCAGCCGACCGCCGCTGACCTGGAAAACACGCGCACGCGCCTGGAAGAATCACTGGAAGAAACTCGCAAGCAGAACCACGCGCTCTATCAACAGTTGATGAAGTTCACAACCGACCCGCGCATGGACATCTGGCGTAAAGAGCTGATCTGGGCCTGGAACCAGGCCTTGTGGGACGCGCCGAGCAAGGTCCTGTCCAAGGGCGAACCGGATCCGCATCTGCTGCTGACCACGCAGCTGGCGCCGGAACTGACCGGCGTCAGCAAAGAGCTGATCATGATTTCCGCCTACTTCGTGCCCGGCCAGCCGGGGCTGGTCTACCTGACCGGGCGCGCCGATGCCGGGGTCTCCGTGAGCCTGCTGACCAATTCACTGGAGGCCACTGACGTGCCGGCGGTGCATGGCGGTTACGCGCCTTATCGCAAGGCGTTGCTTGAACACGGGGTGAAACTCTATGAACTGCGCCGCCAGCCTGGGGATAACTATGGCAGCGGGCCGCGGGTGTTCTACAGCAAGTCGTTTCGCGGTTCGGATTCGAGTTTGCACAGCAAGGCGATGATCTTCGACCGGCGCAAATCGTTTATCGGTTCGTTCAACTTCGACCCGCGCTCGGTGCTGTGGAACACCGAAGTCGGCGTCCTGGTGGACAGCCCGGAACTGGCCGAGCATGTGCGCGCACTGGCATTGCAAGGCATGGCGCCGACCTTGAGTTATCAGGCGAAACTCGAGGACGGCAAGGTCGTCTGGGTCACCGAGGACAACGGCCAGATGCACACCCTGACCAAGGAACCGGGGAGCTGGTGGCGGCGCTTCAACTCATGGTTCAGCACCAGCGTCGGCCTGGAGCGGATGCTGTAAAAAGCAAAGATCGCAGCCTTCGGCAGCTCCTACAGTTGGCAATGCGTTTGCCCTGTAGGAGCTGCCGAAGGCTGCGATCTTTTTATCTCAAGCAGTCTGGATTTTGCCGAAGGCGCCCTGGCGCAACAACAGGATAACCAACCCGAAAGCCCCAGCCGCCATCAACAGTGGCAACGCATGCCCATTGATCCACTGACTGCCCGCCCCCGCCGCCAACGGCCCGACCAGACAACCGACACCCCACAACTGCGCGATATGCGCATTGGCGCGAACCAGCGCATCGTCTCGATAACGCTCGCCAATCAGAATCAGCGACAGGGTGAACAAGCCGCCGGCACTGGCGCCGAACAGCACCCACAACGGCCAGATCAGCAGCGTGTCGAGCAACAGCGGAATGGCCAGACTCGACAGCATCAACACCACCGCGCATCCGGCGAACAGCGTGCGCCGCGACAGGTAATCGGCCAACGCGCCGATCGGTAATTGCAGCAGCGCATCGCCGACCACCACGGTGCTGACCATGGCCAGCGCGATTTCGGCGGTGAACCCTTGTTGCAGGCAGTACACCGGCAGCAGCGTCAGAATCATCGCCTCGAACGCGGCGAACAACGACACCGCCCAGGCAATCGCCGGCAACTCACGGGCGAAGCCCCATAGATCGCCAAACGTGACGCTGTTGGCCTCACTGCTTGGCGCACCGCTGCGCCCCAGCAGCAGAAGGGGCGAGAGCGTCAGCAGGCCGACCCCGACCCAGAAACCGTAATCATGCTCGGTACCGAGCGCCCCCAGCAGCAACGGACCGGACAGTTGGCTCAGCGCATAGCTGCTGCCATACAGCGCGACCAGACGTCCGCGCCACTGCTCGACCACCAGTTGATTGATCCAGCTCTCGCCGAGGATGAACACGATGGTCAGGATCACCCCGATCAGCAACCGCAGCAGCAACCAGATCGGGTAACTCGGCAACAGCGCCAGCAGGCCGATCGACAATGCCCCGGCCCACAGGCACAGACGCATCAGGTTCGCCGTGCCGAAATACGCGGCGAGGTGGCTGGAAATCTTCGCCCCCAGCAGCACGCCGATTGCCGGCATGGCTGCCATCACACCGATGGCGAACGAGCCGTAGCCCCAGCCCTCCAGACGCAACGACACCAGCGGCATGCTGACCCCCAGGGCCAGGCCGACACTCAAGACAGACGCCAACACGGCGAAATACGTCGCCCAACGCATGTTCCACGCTCCTGTGGATATTTTTATATGCACCACAAAATCACTGTGGGAGCGAGCCCCTGTGGCGAGGGGATTTATCCCCGTTGGGTCGCGCAGCGGCCCCAAAACCTGCATCCACGATGTACCAGGTACACCGCGTGCAATGGTTTAGCGACTGCTTCGCAGCCGAACGGGGATAAATCCCCTCACCACAGAGGCTCGCTCCCACAGGGGATCTCTGTAGGTTCGAGAGCCTGATTAACTCAGGCTCTCTTAATGAATCACAGCTTGATCCACGTGGCCTTCAGCTCGGTGTACTTGTCGAAGGCATGCAGCGATTTGTCGCGACCGTTGCCCGACTGTTTGAAGCCACCGAACGGCGCGGTCATGTCGCCGCCATCGTACTGGTTGACCCACACGCTACCGGCGCGCAAGGCTTTGGCGGTCAGGTGCGCCTTGGAGATGTCCTGGGTCCACACCGCTGCGGCCAGACCGTATGGCGTGTCGTTGGCGATCTGGATGGCTTCTTCGGCGCTGTCGAAAGCGATCACCGACAACACCGGGCCGAAAATCTCTTCCTGGGCAATCTTCATCGCGTTGCTCACACCATCGAAAATGGTTGGCTCGACGTAAGTGCCACCGGTCTCCTGGAGGATGCGCTTGCCGCCGGCGACCAGTTTGGCGCCATCGCTATGGCCGGATTCGATGTACGACAGCACGGTGTTCATCTGCTGGGTATCGACCAGCGCACCGACGTTGGTCGCCGGATCCAGCGGATTGCCCGGCTTCCAGGCTTTCAGCGCCTCGATCACCATTGGCAGGAATTTGTCCTTGATCGAACGCTCGACCAGCAGGCGCGAACCGGCGGTACACACTTCGCCCTGGTTGAAGGCGATGGCGCTGGCGGCGGATTCAGCCGCGGCCTGCAGATCCGGCGCATCGGCGAAGACGATGTTCGGGCTCTTGCCACCGGCTTCCAGCCAGACGCGCTTCATGTTCGATTCGCCGGCATAGACCATGAGTTGCTTGGCAATCTTGGTCGAACCAGTGAACACCAGCGTGTCGACGTCATTGTGCAGACCCAGCGCCTTGCCGACGGTGTGGCCATAGCCCGGCAGCACGTTGAGCACGCCTTTCGGAATTCCGGCTTCAATGGCCAGCGCAGCGATGCGGATGGCGGTCAGCGGCGACTTTTCCGACGGCTTGAGGATCACCGAGTTACCGGTCGACAGCGCCGGGCCGAGTTTCCAGCAGGCCATCATCAGTGGGAAGTTCCACGGCACGATAGCGCCGACCACGCCCACCGGCTCACGGGTTACCAGCCCCAGTTGATCATGTGGAGTCGCGGCGACTTCGTCGTAGATCTTGTCGATCGCTTCACCGCTCCAGCTCAACGCCTGCGCCGCGCCCGGTACGTCGATGTACAGCGAATCGCTGATCGGCTTGCCCATGTCGAGGGTTTCCAGCAGCGCCAGTTCTTCAGCGTGCTGTTTCAGGAGGCTGGCGAAGCGGATCATGGTGGCTTTGCGTTTGGTCGGCGCCAGGCGCGACCAGACGCCGGAATTGAAAGTAGCGCGGGCGTTTTCTACAGCACGGTCGGCGTCGGCGGCGTCACAGCTGGCGATCTTGCCGAGCAGGTGGCCATCGACCGGGCTGATGCATTCGAAGGTTTCGCCGGAGACGGCGTCAGTGTATTCGCCATTCAGGAAGGCGCGGCCTTCGATTTTCAGATCGCGGGCGCGTTGTTCCCAGTCGGCACGAGTCAGGGTGGTCATTCGGGTGTCCTCCTCTTATTGAATACGAGCACCGCAAGCGCTGCGGCGCTGTTCAAGAATTCTGCCCGGCCAGCCTGCACTTTCGGCCCGAGGCACCCGCCACCCTAAACCAGCGACCGGGTTTGTTTCAATATATTTGACATAAGCTGGCCATACGGCCTTGCGGTGTTCATTTTAATAAACATAGACTTTGGCCCATTCCAGCCAATGCGCCGTCACTAGCGGAGAAAACAACAATGAACATCCAGAACGTCGTCGACATCAGCCTCGCCAGCAGCGAAGCCGAGCGCTATCGGCCGGACCCGGCGAAAGTGCTAAAGGGCGATCCTGAGCAGGCGGTGTTTCACCAATACGAAAGCCCTTGTGGGCAAATGGGCGTGGGTGTGTGGGAAGGCGCGGTGGGTCAGTGGACGGTGAATTACACCGAGCATGAGTACTGCGAGATTCTGCAGGGGGTTTCGGTATTGCGTGACAGCGATGGCAATGCCAAGACCTTGCGCGCTGGTGATCGCTTCGTGATTCCGGCGGGGTTTCGCGGCACCTGGGAAGTGCTGGAGGCTTGCCGCAAGGTTTATGTGATCTTTGAACAGAAGGCTTGAGATGTTTGCTGGCTGATCGGCCCTCATCGCTGGCAAGCCAGCTCCCACAGGTTCTGTGAAGACCGGCAATCAATGTGGGAGCTGGCTTGCAAGCGATAAGGCCCAACCGGTCACCGCAGAATCCAAGGCAAAAAAAAAGGCCCGTATCTCACGATACGGGCCTTTTTCGCAGTCAGGAAAAATCAATTACTTGATTTTGCCTTCCTTGTACATCACGTGCTTGCGAACAACCGGATCATATTTCTTGATCTCGATTTTGTCCGGGGTAGTACGCTTGTTCTTGTCGGTAGTGTAGAAGTGACCAGTACCGGCGCTCGAGATCAAACGAATCAATTCACGCATGATTAGCTCCCTTAAATCTTGCCATCGCGGCGAAGTTCGGCGAGCACGACAGTGATGCCACGCTTGTCGATGATACGCATGCCTTTGGCAGATACGCGCAGACGCACAAAACGTTTCTCTTCTTCAACCCAGAAGCGGTGATGCTGCAGGTTCGGCAGGAAACGACGACGGGTTTTGTTGTTTGCGTGGGAAATGTTATTCCCAGTCACCGGACCCTTACCGGTAACTTGACATACTCTCGACATGCCTCAGCCCTCTAAAACCACATGCCCAACCCGGCATGGGTTGGCCGCTTAATCTCTCAGTCATTTGGCGCCAGGCGCCGCGTTTCTTTAGAGGTCTTACCGGCTACACCTACAGTGAAGGAACCGGGCCCCTAGAAAAGAGCGCTGCTTTATACCAGAAAGACCGGGGTGCAACAACAATCGGTGTGCAATCAATCGGCAAAAGGGCGATTTTTTCCGCCGCAGACGCCTTGGACAAAGGCTGCGGCCAGTTTTGACCACTCGTCGCAGAAATCCCGTCCTACAGGCGATTCAGACTTTTCATCTGGCTGCCCACGCTCGAAACCGCGCAAGAGTGCGCCTGAAAATGCAAAAAGGGGATAGTCATTTGCAATTCAGAGCTCTAGGGTAGGACTTTTCCAGACTGCACTTGCAGATGGGCCTTCGATCTGTAAAGGAAACCGACCATGCGCCTCGCTGCCCTACCCCTGTTACTCGCTCCGCTGTTGCTGAGCCCCCTCGCCCAGGCCGCCGCGTTGAGCGTGTGTACCGAGGCCAGTCCCGAAGGGTTCGACGTGGTGCAGTACAACTCGCTGACCACCACCAATGCTTCGGCTGACGTACTGATGAACCGCTTGGTGGATTTCGACACCGCCAGTGGCAAGGTCATCCCGAGCCTGGCCGACAGCTGGGAAGTCAGCACCGACGGCCTGACCTACGTGTTCAAGCTGCACCCGCAGGTGAAATTTCATACAACCGATTATTTCAAGCCGAGCCGCGAGCTGAGCGCTGAAGACGTCAAGTTCAGCTTCGACCGCATGCTCGACCCGGCCAACCCCTGGCACAAAGTCGCCCAGAGCGGCTTCCCCCATGCGCAGTCGATGCAACTGCCGACCCTGATCAAGAAGATCGACGCCCTCGACCCGCTGACCGTGCGTTTTACCCTCGACCATCCGGATTCGACCTTCCTCGCCACGCTGAGCATGGGTTTCGCTTCAATCTATTCCGCCGAATATGCCGACAAACTGATGAAGGCCGGCGCCACTGACAAACTCAACAGCCAGCCGATCGGCACCGGCCCGTTCGTGTTCAATCGCTTCCAGAAAGACGCGGCGATTCGCTACAAGGCCAATCCGGACTATTTCCGTGGCAAGCCTGCGGTCGACCCGTTGATCTTCGCCATCACGCCGGACGCCAACGTGCGCCTGCAAAAGCTGCGGCGCAATGAATGCCAGATCGCCCTGTCGCCAAAACCACTGGACGTACAGGCTGCGCTGAAGGAGCCGACGCTGAAAGTCGAAAAGACTGACGCGTTCATGACCGCTTTCGTGGGCATCAACAGCCAGCATCCGCCACTGGACAAACCGGAAGTGCGCCAGGCGATCAACCTCGCTTTCGACAAGGCCAACTACATCAAAGCCGTGTTCGAAGACACCGCCGAAGCGGCCAACGGCCCGTACCCGCCGAACACCTGGAGCTATGCCAAGAACCTGCCGGGCTATCCACACGACGTGGCCAAAGCCAAGGCGCTGCTGGCCAAGGCCGGCTTGAAGGATGGCTTCCAGACCACAATCTGGACGCGTCCATCAGGCAGCCTGCTCAACCCGAACCCAAGTCTCGGCGCGCAGATGCTGCAGTCGGATCTGGCCGAGATCGGCATCCAGGCGGAGATCCGCGTGATCGAGTGGGGCGAACTGATTCGCCGCGCCAAGGCCGGCGAACACGACCTGCTGTTCATGGGCTGGGCCGGCGACAACGGCGACCCGGACAACTTCCTCACCCCGCAGTTTTCCTGCGCGGCGGTGAAATCCGGGACCAACTTCGCGCGGTACTGCAACGCCGATCTGGACAAGCTGATCAGCGCCGGCAAGACCACCAGCGAGCAAGGCGTGCGCACCAAGCTGTATGAACAGGCACAGGCGCAGATCCAGCAGCAGGCGTTGTGGCTGCCACTGGCGCACCCGACGGCCTACGCTTTGACGCGCAAGGATGTTCAGGGTTATTCCGTCAGCCCGTTTGGCCGGCAGGATTATTCCACGATCAGCCTCAAGCCCTAAGCGGCAAGCGGCAAGCGGCAAGCGGCAAGCTAGAGCACTCCGCGCGCAGCTCAAGCTTGCCGCTTGCAGCTAGAGGCTTGCCGCTGCTCTTTTACATCCAGCCACACTCCGCCATCGACAGCGGTTCGCCGTCTCCGACGATGAAGTGATCGAGCACTCGCACGTCAATCAGCTCCAGCGCTTTCTGCAGGCGCTTGGTCAGCAGCCGATCGGCCTGACTCGGATCGGTGTTGCCGGACGGATGGTTGTGACACAGGATCACCGCTGCGGCGTTATTGGCCAGCGCCCGCTTCACCACCTCCCGTGGGTGCACGCTGGTGTTGTCGATCGAGCCGCGAAACAGCGCCTCGAAATTCAGCACCTGATGCTTTGAATCGAGAAACAGGCAGCCGAACACCTCGTGCGGCTCATGCCGCAGCATCGCCTTGAGGTAATCGCGGACGACCTGGGGGCTCTCCAGTGCCGGCTTCTGTCGTGAGCGCTCGGCCAGATGGCGCTTGCTCATTTCCTGCGCGGCTTGCAGCTGGGCGAACTTGGCCGGGCCGAGGCCCATTTGTTTGCTGAATGCGTCCTGATCGGCCTCAAGCAGTAAACGCAGGCCACCGAATTGCTTCAGCAGATGTCTGGCAAGGTCGACTGCGCTTTTTCCGGGCAATCCGGTGCGCAGAAAAATCGCCAACAGCTCAGCGTCCGAAAGACTCCCTGCGCCGTGTTCCAACAGCCTTTCCCGCGGCCGTTCCGCCGCCGGCCAATCGCGAATACTCATAGCACCTCCTTGTCTGTGGGCGCCGCTGTTCCGTAGCGGTCGCTGTGATATCGTAGCCCATCTTTTTGGCGGTCGATTCAACCCTGGGGAGGGGCATCGCACCGCAGTCATCAACGAAATGAAAGGCAGACCTATGCAGCGGCTGTATCGGAAACGCATCGTTCTGGGCGTCGGCGGCGGCATTGCGGCCTACAAGAGCGCCGATCTGGTTCGCCGCCTGATCGACCAGGGTGCCGAAGTGCGCGTGGTCATGACCCATGGCGGCGCCGAATTCATTACCCCGCTGACCATGCAGGCCCTGTCGGGCCACCCGGTTCACCTCGACTTGCTCGACCCTGCCGCCGAAGCCGCCATGGGCCATATCGAGCTGGCGAAATGGGCCGATCTGGTACTGATCGCCCCGGCCACCGCCGACCTGATCGCCCGTCTGGCCCAAGGCATTGCCAACGATCTGCTGACCACGCTGGTGCTGGCCACCGACGCTGTGGTTGCTGTCGCGCCAGCGATGAACCAGGCGATGTGGCGCGACCCGGCGACCCAGGCCAACCTGCAACTGTTGGAGAGCCGTGGCCTGAAGACTTTCGGCCCGGCCTCGGGCAGCCAGGCCTGCGGCGACGTCGGCATGGGCCGCATGATGGAGGCCACCGATCTGGCGCTGCTCGCCGCCGATTGCTTCCAGCGCCAGGCCCTGACCGGCAAGCATGTGGTGATCACCGCCGGCCCGACTCAGGAAAACATCGACCCGGTGCGCTACATCACCAACCACAGCTCCGGCAAAATGGGTTTTGCCCTCGCCGAAGCAGCCGTGGAAGCCGGCGCCCGTGTCACTTTGATCAGCGGCCCGGTGCACTTGCCGACGCCTGATCGCGTGACGCGGATCGATGTGGTCAGCGCCCGCGACATGCTCGCCGCCTGCGAATCGGCCATGCCTTGCGACGTGTTCATCTCGTCGGCAGCGGTGGCGGACTACCGCCCGGAAGTAGTAGCTCCGCATAAACTCAAGAAAGATCCTACGAGCGGTGACGGCTTCGTCCTGCAAATGGTGCGCAACCCGGACATCCTTGCCACCATCGCGACCCGTCCCGACCGTCCGTTCAGTGTCGGCTTCGCCGCCGAAACCGAACACCTGCTCGACTACGCTGCACGCAAGCTGAAGGACAAGAATCTCGATCTGATCGTCGCCAACGACGTCGCCAACCCGAGCATCGGTTTCAACAGCGAAGAAAACGCCTGCAGCGTCATCGACCGTGAGCTGCACGCCACGGTTTTCGCCCAGACCAGCAAGAGCAAGATCGCTCGCCAACTGGTCACTTTTATCGCCGAACGTCTGAACCAGGTTTAATTTACATGCACGCTTTGCAAGCCAAGATCCTCGATCCACGCATCGGTACCGAATTCCCGCTGCCGCAATACGCCACGCCGGGCTCCGCCGGCCTCGACCTGCGCGCCATGCTGGAACAGGACATCGTGATCAAACCGGGTGAAACCGTGCTGATTCCCACCGGCCTGTCGGTGTACATCGGTGACCCGAATCTCGCCGCGCTGATCCTGCCGCGCTCGGGCATGGGCCACAAACACGGCATCGTGCTGGGCAATCTGGTCGGCCTGATCGACTCCGATTACCAGGGCCCGCTGATGGTCTCCTGCTGGAACCGCGGCCAGAGCGACTTCACCATGACCGTCGGCGAACGCCTGGCGCAATTGGTGCTGGTACCGGTGGTGCAGGCGCATTTCGAAATGGTTGAAGAGTTTGTCGAGACCGAGCGCGGTACCGGTGGTTTTGGCCATACCGGCACCAAATAACCGGATAGAAATTATTGTGGTGAGGGGGGGTTATCCTCTCACCACAAAAAATGCGCTACATCGGCAACAGGTTTTAACACCGTAATTCAAGGTTTTGCCGGCCGAAAGCCACGCCAGCCGAGGCGTCATGGCCCTTTCATAGCACGAACTCTCTGTGGAAAACGCCGTCATACCCTTCAGTTTGAGCCTGCCGTCGAACATTTCGCCGGTCTGTCCCGCCCTTTTCGAGATGGAGCATGTCCACAGATGAGCACCCCCGCCAAGATCGCCCCGAAGCTGCCTGACAGTATTTTCCGCGCCTACGACATTCGCGGCACTGTGCCGGAATACCTCAACGGTGAAACCGCTTACTGGATCGGCCGTGCCATCGGCTCGCAGAGCCTGGCCCAGGGCGAACCGAATGTTTCGGTCGGTCGCGACGGCCGCCTGTCCGGCCCGGAGCTGGTCGCGGAACTCATTCGCGGCATCGCCGAGAGCGGTTGCCACGTCAGCGATGTCGGTCTGGTGCCAACGCCAGCGCTGTATTACGCCGCCAACGTGCTGGCCGGCAAGTCCGGGGTGATGCTCACCGGTAGCCACAATCCGTCGAACTACAACGGTTTCAAAATCGTCATCGCCGGCGACACCCTCGCCAACGAACAGATTCAGGTGCTGCACGAACGCATCAAGAACAACGACCTGAGCACTGGCCAGGGCAGCGTCACCCAGGTCGAAATTCTCGACCGCTACAACACCGAAATCGTCCAGGACATCAAACTCGCTCGTCGCCTGAAAGTCGTGGTCGACTGCGGCAACGGCGCGGCCGGCGTGATCGCCCCGCAACTGATCGAAGCGCTGAACTGCGAAGTCATCCCGCTGTTCTGCGAAGTCGACGGCAACTTCCCGAACCATCACCCGGATCCGGGCAAACCGGAAAACCTCGTAGACCTGATTGCCAAAGTCAAAGAGACCAACGCCGATATCGGCCTGGCCTTCGACGGTGACGGCGACCGCGTCGGCGTGGTGACCAACACCGGCAGTATCGTCTACCCGGACCGTCTGCTGATGCTGTTCGCTCGCGACGTAGTGGCGCGTAACCCGGACGCGGAAATCATCTTCGACGTTAAATGCACTCGCCGTTTGGTGCCGTTGATCAAGGAATACGGCGGTCGGCCGCTAATGTGGAAGACCGGTCACTCGTTGATCAAAAAGAAAATGAAGCAATCCGGCGCGCTGTTGGCCGGCGAAATGAGCGGGCACATCTTCTTCAAGGAGCGCTGGTTCGGTTTCGACGACGGCATCTACAGCGCCGCACGTCTGCTGGAGATCCTCAGCAAGGAAAAATCCACCGCGGAAGAGCTGTTTGCGACCTTCCCGAACGATATTTCCACGCCGGAAATCAATATCCATGTGACCGAAGAGAGCAAATTCAGCATCATTGATGCACTGCACGATGCTCAGTGGGGCGAAGGCGCCGACCTGACCACCATCGACGGCGTGCGGGTCGATTACGCCAAAGGCTGGGGCCTGGTGCGCGCGTCCAACACCACACCGGTGCTGGTGCTGCGCTTCGAGGCCGATGACGAGGCTGAATTGCAGCGCATCAAGGATGTGTTCCACGCCCAACTGAAACGCGTTGCACCTGATCTCCAACTACCGTTCTGATCCACCCGGAGCCCTGAATGACCCTCGAACGCGAAGCCGCCGCCAACACTGCCAAGGTCCTGTCCGAAGCGCTGCCTTACATCCGACGCTATGTCGGCAAGACCCTGGTGATCAAATACGGCGGCAACGCGATGGAAAGCGAGGAGCTGAAAACCGGCTTCGCCCGCGACATCGTGCTGATGAAAGCCGTGGGCATCAACCCGGTGGTCGTGCACGGTGGCGGCCCGCAGATCGGTGACCTGCTCAAGCGCCTGTCGATCGAAAGCCATTTCGTCGACGGCATGCGCGTCACCGACGCGGCGACCATGGACGTGGTGGAAATGGTCCTTGGCGGTCAGGTCAACAAAAGCATCGTCAACCTGATCAACCGCCATGGCGGCAGCGCCATCGGCCTGACCGGTAAAGATGCCGGGCTGATCCGCGCGAAGAAGCTCACCGTTTCCCGCCAGACCCCGGAGATGACTCAGCCGGAAATCATCGACATCGGCCACGTTGGCGAAGTCGTCGGCATCAACACCGAACTGCTGAACCTGCTGGTCAAAGGCAACTTCATCCCGGTCATCGCACCGATTGGCGTCGGTGAGAACGGTGAGTCGTACAACATCAACGCCGATCTGGTGGCGGGCAAGGTTGCCGAAGCGCTGAAAGCTGAAAAGCTGATGCTGCTGACCAACATTGCCGGCCTGATGGACAAGTCGGGCACCGTGTTGACCGGCCTGAGCACGCAGCAGGTCGACGACCTGATCGCCGATGGCACGATCTACGGCGGTATGCTGCCGAAGATCCGCTGCGCACTGGAAGCGGTTCAGGGTGGGGTTGGCAGTTCGTTGATCATCGACGGTCGTGTGCCGAACGCGATCCTGCTGGAAATCTTCACTGATACCGGCGTGGGCACGCTGATCAGTAATCGCAAGCGTCCTTGATCGCTAATAGCTGAAAGCAAAAGATCGCAGCCTTCAACAGCTCCTACAGGGATTTCGCACACGCGAGAATCCGCTTTTGTAGGAACTGACGAAGGCTGCGATCTTTTTATGCGCGCAGGAAAAGCCTGACTCGACACAGCGAAACGTCCGACATCCCTTCAGAATAAATCTCCCTAGGATCTTCCTCTCATCCAACGGAGATTCACTCATGCAGAAAGATTACGTTCCCTACGGCAGCGATGTTTCAGCAGGCACCTACGAATGCGTGGACTGCGGACATCGTTATTCCAATCAAGCCAAAACCTCTATGCCGCCCTGCCCGCAGTTCAGGAAAACGGCGCATGTCCTGAACGGTTGGAAAACCCTCACCGGCCAAGGTGACGCCCCACAAGATCCGTACCCGGAAAAATCCGAAAAGCCGGCTGCCAGCAAAAAATAATCCCGGAGCGCCTGAGCCATGCAGATCTCGTTCACGATCGACGCCGATGCTTTCGAGCAGGAACAAAAGGAACCGGTAAAAAAGACTTTGCGCATCGGCGACGCTGAAATCGCCCATGCGCTGGAGCGCATCGCCAAGGCCAGCCTGACCGAATACCTGAAAATGCTGGTCGAGGGCGGCATGCCCAGCCGGGCCGACGAAGCCAAGCAGGATCGCCTGCTGTATCTGATTCAGAGTTACTTCGGGCAAACCCTGCCGACCGAATCGCAGATCTCGACAATCTTTCAGCTGACCCAGAGCCAAAGCAAAACCCTGCTGAAAAACACCGTTTCGCGTTTTCGCAACCAGCTCGACGACATCCTGCAGCACAGCATGCGCGGCGTAATCCAGTCCGCCGAGCATGCGCAAAACGTGTTTCTGGTGGTGATCAGCTCGGACGTGATCCGCGATGAATTGAACATGCTCATCACCCAGAACGAGCCGACCTTCAAACCCATCACCAAACGCAAGGGCAGCGCCGGGCAGTTCGAGATCAGCGAAGATTCCCACGCATTGCTCTGTGCAACGCTGGGTCTGAATGCCGTTCAGTGACATCGTCGCGGTCAGTGGCTTGCTGCTGACCCTGACCACGTTCATGTTCAATCTGGCGTGGCCGGCGCTCAATGAAGCGCTGGCTGAAGATGAATTTCAAAAAGGTTCGCAGGCCCGCAAGCGCAGTCGAGACAAGGTGATGGCTGCTTTCTACTGGCGAGCATTGCCATTGACGTGCGCGTTTGTGGCGCTGTTTTACGTTAACTTGCCGGCAGCAGTCGGGATCATGCGCAGCAGCACGCTGGACCTTTGGGATTTCGATGTGGATCGCACGTTGTACGTGATGGTGGTTGTAGCGCTGCTGGTGTTTGCGCTGGTCAATGCGGGACTGGCGCTGAGACTGCTGATCAAATGGCAAAAACTGCGTAGACCACTGTAGGAGCTGCCGAAGGCTCGGGCCGCGATCGGACGATCTTTTGATCTTGATCCTGAAAAACAAGATCAAAAGATCGCAGCCTTCGGCAGCTCCTACAGGTGCGTATCACACGCCAAATTGGGCGCGGTACGCTTCCACGGCTGGGAGGTGTTGTTTGAGCTGCGGATCGTCGGCGAGGAACTCCAGCACCTGATTCAGCGAGACAATGCTGATCACCGGGATGCCGAAGTCGCGCTCGACTTCCTGGATTGCCGACAACTCGCCGTTGCCACGCTCCTGGCGGTTCAGTGCGATCAGCACACCGGCGGCCTTGGCGCCGTCCTGGGAAGCGATGATCTGCATCACTTCACGAATCGCGGTGCCGGCGGTGATTACGTCGTCGATGATCAAGACTTCGCCAGTCAGCGGTGCGCCAACCAGGCTGCCGCCCTCGCCGTGGGCCTTGGCTTCCTTGCGGTTGAAGCACCATGGCAGGTCACGGTCGTGATGCTCGGCCAGCGCAACGGCGGTCGTGGCCGCCAGCGGAATGCCTTTATAAGCTGGGCCAAACAGGACGTCGAAGGAGATGCCGCTTTCGGCGATGGCGGCGGCGTAGAAACGCCCCAGCTGCGCCAGGGCCGAACCGGAGTTGAACAGGCCGGCATTGAAGAAGTAGGGACTGGTGCGCCCGGACTTCAGGGTGAACTCACCGAAGCGCAAAACGCCGCGATCGATGGCAAAACGAATGAAATCGCGCTGATACGCTTGCATGAAAAAAAACCCCAAATACCACGGATTTAGCTAATTAGCTTGACGCCGTGTATCATACACGCACGCGATTTTTGGGGCCATTTATGCGGATCATCAGTGTGAACGTCAATGGTATTCAGGCGGCAGTCGAGCGCGGTTTGCTCAGTTGGCTGCAAGCCCAGAATGCCGACGTCATCTGCCTGCAGGACACCCGTGCCTCCGCCTTTGAACTGGATGACCCAGCCTTCCAACTGGATGGCTACTTCCTTTATGCCTGCGATGCTGAAGTCCCTGCCCAAGGCGGCGTGGCTTTGTATTCGCGGTTGCAACCGAAGGCTGTCATCAGCGGTCTCGGTTTCGAGACGGCCGACCGCTACGGGCGCTACCTGCAAGCAGATTTCGACAAAGTCAGTATTGCCACCTTGCTGTTTCCTTCGGGGATGAACGGCGATGAGGACTTGAACCAGAAGTTCAAGCTCATGGACGATTTCGGCAAGTACCTGGACAAACAGCGACGCAAACGTCGCGAGTACATTTATTGTGGCTCGCTGTACGTTGCGCAGCAGAAACTCGACATCAAGAACTGGCGCGACAGCCAGCAATCTCCCGGCTTCCTGGCGCCGGAACGCGCCTGGATGGACGAGATTGTCGGCAACATGGGCTATGTCGATGCGCTGCGCGAAGTCAGCCGCGAAGGCGATCAGTACAGCTGGTGGCCGGATAACGAACAGGCCGAGATGCTCAATCTGGGCTGGCGTTTCGATTACCAGATCCTGACCCCGGGCCTGCGTCGCTCGGTGCGCAGTGCACGCCTGCCGCGTCAGCCACGGTTCTCGCAGCACGCGCCGCTGATCGTCGACTACGACTGGACGCTGACCATCTAAGCGTCCTCGCAGCCAAAAAAATGCCCGCATCGTGAGATGCGGGCATTTTTTATGCGCCATGCTTTCTAGACGGCAGCGAAGAATGGCAAGGCCAGGTACAGCTTGATCACGATGACGTTAACGATATCGATGAAGAACGCTCCTACCATCGGCACTACCAGAAACGCGATCTGCGATGGCCCATAGCGCTGCGTCACCGCTTGCATGTTGGCAATCGCCGTCGGCGTGGCGCCCAGACCGAAGCCGCAATGTCCCGCAGCCAGCACTGCGGCATCGTAGTTGCTGCCCATCACCCGGAACGTCACGAAAATAGCGAACAGCGCCATGACCAGCGCCTGCACGGCCAGGATGATGAAGATCGGCAATGCCAACGCCGCCAGATCCCAAAGCTTCAGCGACATCAAAGCGATTGCCAGAAACAGCGAGAGGCTGACATTGCCGAGCACGGAAACTTCGCGCTCGAATACCTGATACAAGCCAAGCGCTGACAGACTGTTGCGCAACACCACACCCACAAACAGCACGCAAACAAACGTCGGCAGTTCGAATGCAGTGCCATGCAGCAAGCCATTCAGAAGGTTGCCTGCGAGCAGGCTGACGGCAATAAGCGCCAGCGTCTCGACGAACGAAAACGGCGTGATCGAACGTTCCTTGTTCGGCTGTTCAAAACCTTTCGGCAGTCGCGGCGCTTGCTGGGGACTGCAGCCCGGCACTTCCACGCGCTTGATCAGCAACCGGGCGACGGGCCCACCGATCAACCCGCCCAGCACCAGACCGAACGTCGCTGAGGCCAGCGCCAGCTCTGAAGCCGACGCCAGGCCATATTTCTCGCTGAATACCGCGCCCCATGCGGCGCCAGTACCGTGGCCGCCGGCCAATGTGATCGAACCCGTCAGCAAGCCCATCAAAGGATCGAGTCCGAGCAAGGTTGCCAATCCGATGCCCATGGCGTTCTGCACCACCAGCAAGCCAATGACCGCCAACAGGAAGATGCCGACGATGCGCCCGCCCTTTTTCAGACTGGCAAGGTCGGCACTCAAGCCAATCGTGGCAAAGAAAGCCAACATCAGGGGGGTTTGCAATGATGTATCGAAGCGGACTTCAATATCGAAAGTGCGCAATATCAACAAGAGCAAGGCAACCACCAGGCCGCCCGCTACCGGTTCAGGAATATTGTAACTTCGCAGAAAGCCGACACGCGTAACAAGCCCGCGTCCGAGCAGTAGTACTAAAGAAGCGGCCACGAGCGTGCCGTAGAAATCGAGCTCAATCATGTGGATTATTCTTGGCTAAGTATTCACGAGGCGAGCGTTTACCTGGGCTCGACGGGTGAACCGGCTGATTTTATCAACACTGATTACTGGGGAATTCAAGTGCCATCGATGGCTTGAACATATCGGAATTTTTCAACCGAAACATTACATCGGGCAACTTTAACAACCAGCTCGCGCCAATAACAAGAACGAGAATAAGCACGCGGTCGATTAGTTGTGACCAAAGATGTAATAGAGAAATATCAGCAAATAAATGCCAAACCGCACATCGACAACAGACTAGTCCTACAACAAAAAACAATTATTGAGTTGCACAAATAAAAATGCCCCGATAAGCCGTGGCATTTCCATATAGCGATACAACAGACTGTTACTTGATCAGTCGCCAAGTGAACGGATATCTGTATGGGAAACCTTCGTTGGCTTTGACCCCTGCAATGATCGTCAGGACCAGTGCCGCGATCGCCAGCAAGCCAAACAGGAAGAAACCAATGATCAGCAGCATGAGCAGGAAGCAGATCATCGAGGCAATGGCGACAGTGATCTGAAAATTCAGCGCCTCTTTACCCTGTGCATCGATGAACGGGTCCTTCTCGCGCTTCATCTGCCAAAGGATCAGCGGCCCGATCAGATTGCCGAACGGAATCCAGATCCCCAGCAAGGCGGACAAGTGACAGAACATCGCCCACTGGCGAACCTCCTGGCTCGGTTTGGGCAACAACTCTTGCTCGTCACTCATCACGTCCTCCTTGTGGTCAAAATCTCAGTCGGCCAGCGCAGCCTTCTGCAATTCGAAGATTTCGTTCATGCCCTGCTTGGCCAGTTCCAGCATGGCATTGAGCTCGTCAGGCTGGAACGGCGCGCCTTCTGCGGTGCCCTGCACTTCGATGAAACCGCCGGTGCTGGTCATTACTACGTTCAGGTCGGTTTCAGCAGCGGAATCTTCAAGATAGTCCAGATCCAGCACCGGCTCGCCCTGGTACATGCCCACCGAGACTGCACCGATCATCTGCTTGAGCGGGTCACCGCCTTTCAGGCCGCCGCGCTTCTTGATCACTTTCAAGGCATCGACCAGCGCAACCATGGCGCCGGTGATGGACGCGGTGCGAGTACCGCCATCGGCCTGGATCACGTCGCAATCGACGTACAGGGTCACGTCGCCGAGCTTGGACATGTCCAGCGCTGCGCGCAGGGAACGGCCGATCAGACGCTGGATTTCGAGAGTACGACCGCCCTGCTTGCCACGACTGGCTTCACGCTGGTTACGCTCGCCGGTGGCGCGCGGCAGCATGCCGTACTCGGCAGTCAACCAGCCCTGGCCCTGACCTTTGAGGAAACGCGGCACGCCATTTTCGACGCTGACGGTGCAGATGACTTTGGTATCACCGAATTCGACCAGTACGGATCCCTCGGCGTGTTTGGTGTAGTTGCGGGTGATGCGGATCGAGCGGAGCTGATCGGCAGCGCGACCACTTGGACGTTTCATAGGGATACCTGTACTGAGGACGGAAAACTGCCGAGCATTATAGAGCGCTGCACCGCGAGTGGGCACTGGTTAAAACCGCCGGCCGACGACCGAAGCCCCTCAAGCGCGCATAACCGACGGGCTGCAGCGGTTTGTCACACCGTGTGTTTGGGCGCATTCGCCGCACTGCGCTACAATCCTGCGCCTTTGCTGCCAGTCGGCTTAAATTCATTGAAATCGCGCCTGCGAAACAGCGTTTCGCGCCGATCTGCATTGCGAGGTCACCGCCATGGTGCACAGCATGACCGCCTTCGCCCGCGTCGAGAAAGCCGGCGTTCAGGGCACCCTGAGCTGGGAACTGCGCTCGGTCAACAGCCGCTATCTGGAACCGCACCTGCGCTTGCCCGAATCGTTTCGCGACCTCGAAGGCGCCGTGCGTGAAGCGCTGCGTCAGGGCCTGTCGCGGGGCAAACTGGAATGCACGCTGCGCTTCACCGAAGAAAGCACCGGCAAACAGCTGCAAGTGGACCGCGAGCGCGCCGCGCAACTGGTGGCTGCTGCGGAAACCGTGGCCGGGCTGATCAAGAATCCAGCTGCGCTGAATCCGCTGGAAGTGCTGGCCTGGCCCGGCGTGCTGGTGGCCGATGCGACCGACCCGCAGGCGCTGAACGCCGAAGCGCTGGCGCTGTTCAATCAGGGTTTGAAAGATCTGAAGGCTGGCCGCGAGCGCGAAGGCGCGGAGCTGGCTCGCTTGATCAATGACCGCCTGACGTCCATCGAAGAAGACGTGGTGACCCTGCGAGAACTGGTGCCGCAGATGCTCGCCACCCAGCGCCAGAAGGTCCTCGACCGCTTCGCCGACATGAAGGCCGAGCTCGACCCGCAGCGCCTGGAACAGGAAATGGTCATCCTCGCGCAAAAAAGCGACGTGGCCGAAGAACTGGATCGCCTGAGCACTCACATCATCGAAGTTCGCCGGGTGCTCAAGTCCGGTGGTGCCGCCGGGCGGCGTCTGGACTTCCTGATGCAGGAGCTCAACCGCGAGGCCAACACACTGGGCTCCAAAGCCTTCGACCCGCGCAGCACCCAGGCCGCCGTCAACCTCAAGGTGTTGATCGAGCAGATGCGCGAACAAGTGCAGAATATTGAGTAAGGCTACCTGACATGACCCAACACACCGGCACCCTGTACATCATTTCCGCGCCATCGGGCGCGGGCAAGAGTAGTCTGGTCAAGGCCTTGACCGACGCCGACCCGGAGATTCGCGTTTCCGTTTCGCACACCACCCGCGCCATGCGCCCGGGCGAAGTGGATGGCGTGAACTACCATTTCGTGACCCGCGAAGAGTTCGTGAAGATGGGCGAGCACGGCGACTTTCTTGAGCGCGCCGAAGTCTTCGGCAACTTCTACGGCACCTCGCAAAGCCGTTTGCAGCAGACCCTGGACGAAGGTCACGACCTGATTCTGGAAATCGACTGGCAAGGCGCCGAGCAAGTGCGCAAGCTGATGCCGCAGGCGCGCTCGATCTTCATCCTGCCGCCGTCGCTGCAAGCCCTGCACCAGCGCCTGACCAACCGTGGCCAGGACAGCGACGAGATCATCGACGGCCGCATGCGCGAGGCGGTCAGCGAGATGAGCCATTACGTCGACTACGATTACCTGATCATCAACGACGATTTCGCTCACGCGCTGGACGATCTGAAAGCGATTTTCCGCGCCAATCAGCTGCAACAGAAGCGCCAGCAAGTGCGTTTCGGCAAATTACTGGCTGAATTGCTCGGCTGAAACAGCACTTCCCAAAACGCCTGCAAGCGCTTTACATTGGTGCTTGCAGCGCGTTGAAGGGTCTGGTCAAAAAATCAGCGCTTCCCTAATCGCTGGTGATTTTTTAAACTGCTCAGTCCGCTCGCCCAACCGGGCAGCGCGCATATTGCATTCGCTCCGAGGAATACCATGGCCCGCGTAACCGTTGAAGACTGCCTAGAACACGTGGAAAACCGCTTTGAGCTGGTCATGCTCTCTACCAAGCGTGCCCGTCAACTGGCCACCGGCGGCAAAGAGCCATTGGTGCAGTGGGAAAACGACAAGCCGACTGTCGTCGCGCTGCGTGAAATTGCTGAAGGCCTGATGAGCTACGAGTTCATCGCCGAGCAGGAAATCGTCCAGGATGAACCGCTGTTCGCAGCGTTCGAGGACGAGTCGAACGAGGCCGTCTAAGCCTATGCCTGGTCGACGTAGCACGGCGCGGGGTCACAGCTTTCGGCAGGAATCATCATGCCGAGCATAGACGCCCTCGCCGATCGCTTATCGACCTACCTCGGCAACGACCAGGTCAACCTGGTCCGCCGAGCGTATTTCTACGCCGAACAAGCCCATGACGGTCAACGCCGTCGCAGCGGCGAGGCGTATGTCACGCATCCTCTTGCCGTGGCCAATATTCTTGCCGACATGCACATGGACCATCAGAGCCTGATGGCCGCGATGCTGCATGACGTGATCGAAGACACCGGTATCGCCAAGGAAGCGCTGCAAGCGCAGTTCGGTGAAACCGTGGCCGAACTGGTCGACGGGGTCAGCAAACTGACCCAGATGAATTTCGAGACCAAGGCCGAAGCCCAAGCGGAAAACTTCCAGAAAATGGCCATGGCCATGGCGCGCGACATCCGGGTGATCCTGGTCAAGCTCGCCGACCGTCTGCACAACATGCGCACGCTGGAAGTGCTGTCCGGCGAAAAGCGCCGGCGCATCGCCAAGGAAACCCTCGAGATCTACGCACCCATCGCCAACCGGCTGGGCATGCACGCGATCCGCATCGAATTCGAAGACCTCGGCTTCAAGGCCATGCACCCGATGCGTTCCGCGCGGATCTACCAGGCGGTCAAACGCGCCCGGGGCAACCGCAAGGAAATCGTCAACAAGATCGAAGAGTCCCTCGGTCACTGCCTCGCCATCGACGGCATCCAGGGCGAAGTCAGCGGTCGGCAGAAACACCTCTACGGCATCTACAAGAAAATGCGCGGCAAGCGTCGGGCCTTCAACGAAATCATGGACGTCTACGCGTTCCGGATCATCGTCGACAAGGTCGATACCTGCTACCGCGTACTGGGTGCTGTGCATAATTTGTACAAACCGTTGCCAGGACGCTTCAAGGATTACATCGCGATCCCCAAGGCCAACGGCTACCAGTCGCTGCATACCACGCTGTTCGGCATGCACGGTGTACCGATCGAGATCCAGATCCGCACCCGCGAAATGGAAGAGATGGCCAACAACGGCATCGCCGCCCATTGGCTGTACAAATCCAGCGGCGACGAGCAGCCCAAAGGCACGCACGCCCGCGCCCGCCAGTGGGTCAAAGGCGTGCTGGAAATGCAGCAACGTGCCGGCAACTCGCTGGAATTCATCGAAAGCGTGAAGATCGACCTGTTCCCGGACGAGGTCTACGTGTTCACGCCCAAAGGCCGGATCATGGAGCTGCCAAAAGGCTCCACGGCGGTCGACTTTGCCTACGCAGTACACACCGACGTCGGCAACAGCTGCATCGCCTGCCGCATCAATCGTCGTCTCGCGCCGCTGTCGGAACCGCTGCAAAGCGGCTCCACGGTCGAGATCGTCAGCGCCCCCGGCGCACGGCCAAATCCGGCATGGCTCAACTTCGTCGTTACCGGCAAGGCGCGCACGCACATTCGTCATGCGCTGAAGCTACAACGCCGCTCCGAGTCCATCAGCCTCGGCGAACGCCTGCTGAACAAGGTGCTCAACGGTTTCGACAGCTCGCTGGAGAAGATCCCGGCAGAGCGCGTCAAGGCAATGCTTACCGAGTACCGCCTCGAACTGATCGAAGACCTGCTCGAAGACATCGGCCTGGGCAACCGCATGGCCTATGTCGTTGCCCGTCGCCTGCTTGGCGAAGGTGAGCAGCTGCCGAGCCCGGAAGGTCCGCTGGCAATTCGCGGCACCGAAGGCCTGGTGCTCAGCTACGCCAAGTGCTGCACGCCGATCCCCGGCGACCCGATTGTCGGGCACCTGTCGGCGGGCAAAGGCATGGTCGTGCACCTGGATAACTGCCGCAACATCAGTGAAATCAGGCACAACCCGGAAAAATGCATCCAGCTCTCGTGGGCCAAGGATGTCACCGGCGAATTCAACGTCGAGCTGCGCGTCGAGCTGGAACACCAGCGCGGTCTGATCGCCCTGCTGGCCAGCAGCGTCAACGCGGCCGACGGCAATATCGAGAAAATCAGCATGGACGAACGCGATGGTCGCATCAGCGTCGTGCAGTTGGTGGTCAGCGTCCACGACCGTGTGCACCTGGCCCGCGTGATCAAGAAACTGCGCGCTTTGACCGGGGTGATCCGCATCACCCGCATGCGTGCATAACCTGCCTATTACAAGGAGTCCTACATGACCAAAACCGTCATCACCAGCGACAAGGCCCCGGCCGCCATCGGCACTTACTCCCAGGCGATCAAGGCAGGCAACACCGTTTACATGTCGGGCCAGATTCCTCTGGACCCGAAAACCATGGAACTGGTTGAGGGCTTCGAAGCCCAGACCGTCCAGGTCTTCGAGAACCTCAAAGCCGTGGCCGAAGCCGCCGGCGGTTCGTTCAAGGACATCGTCAAACTGAACATCTTCCTCACCGACCTGAGCCACTTCGCCAAGGTCAACGAGATCATGGGCAAGTACTTCGACCAGCCATACCCTGCCCGCGCCGCCATTGGCGTGGCCGCCCTGCCGAAGGGTGCGCAGGTTGAAATGGATGCCATTCTGGTCATCGAGTGATGCGCACGGCGCGGCCTCCACGCCGCGCCGACTGCCGCAAGAAAAGGTTTTGAAAGGATTCCACCATGCGCAAAGCGCTAGCTCTCTCGCTGCTCGCCCTGTTTCTCGGCGGCTGCGCCAGCGACCCTGCCGACCGTGACATCAGCGGCACCTGGATCAACCAGGTGGCGATCGATGCCGCCGCCAAGGGCGGTCCCCTGCGTGAAGCGCTGCAGGCTTACGGCCCGAATCTGGAATGGGACGTCAACACCAAGGCCGGTCAGGCCCGCTACACCAACGGTTTTGAGAACGTCGAAGGACGGCTGCTGGGCGAAGAGTCCGGCGCCTGGAAAGTCGACTTCTACGGCAGCTCCGCCAGCGAACTGAAACGCGATGGCGGGCGCCTGCAGCAAGCTGCCAGCGACAACGAACCCGAACAGCTTTTCGATCGCGCACAGATCCCGGTGCCGGAAGGCGCGCCAATCGGGGCCAGCTTCGAACGCGCGCTGTATTCGGCATATCTGGGCGGTAACTGGATCATCGCCAGCGGCCAGGGTGAAGGCGGCACCGTGCAGTTCCAGGCCGACGGCCAGGTGACCGGCCTGCCGGGCGTTGATCGTTATGCCTTGTGTCTGGCGGGCGATTGCGCATCGATGAGTAATGGCAACGACAGCATGTGGCTGCAACTCAATGGCCAGGGCAACAACTGGATCTTTGTGCGCAAGGGCAAGGAGCTGGAGATTCTGCAGGCAGTGAACGCTGCGCTAGCGGATGAGCAACCGCAGTTCGCCGCAGGTGAGCGCAAGTGGTTGCTGGAAAAGCAGTAACCCGCTGAAAAGATCGCAGCCTTCGGCAGCTCCTACTTTGGAATGCATTTTCCTGTAGGAGCTGCCGAAGGCTGCGATCTTTTGCTTTTAGCGACCTTCCAGGATCGCTGCATAGCCTTCGCGGTAACTCGGATACTTCGGCACCCAACCCAACGCCTTCGCCCGCGCATTGCTGCAACGCTTGCTGCCAGTGCGCCGCACACTGGCGTCGTCCGCCCATTCAGTCACACCCAGGTACTCGCGCAACCAGCCCACCACCTCAGCCAACGGCGCCGGCGCGTCATCCACACCGATATAGAACTGGTCCAGCTTGACGCCCTCGCGGTCTTTTTCCAGCAAGAACGCCAGCAGCCCCGCTGCATCATCGGCATGAATCCGATTGCCATACAGCGGCGGCTCGACTGCCACGCGATAGCCGCGACGCACCTGAGTCAGCAGCCACTCGCGACCCGGGCCGTAAATGCCGGTCAGGCGCAGCACACTTGCCGGGATGCCGCTATTGAGCGCGACCTGCTCGGCTTCGAGCATCAAGCGACCTGAATATCCGGCCGCGACAGTCTCGGAGGTCTCATCCACCCATGCTCCATCCTGCTGGCCGTACACGCTGCTGCTCGACACAAAGATCAGTCGCTCGGGCACTTGCCCATAGTCGTTCAGCCAGCTCAGCACGTTCTGCAAGCCTTGCACGTAGGCCTTGCGATAGCCCTCTTCATCGTGATCGGTGGCCGCTGCGCAATACACCAGATAATCCACGGCACCCACCGGCCAGGTCGCCGGGCATTCTTCGCTGAACAGGTCGCCGGCGACGCCGATGACACCCTCCGGCAGTTTGGAAACATCCCGGCGCAGGCCATGGACTTGCCAGCCAGCCGCCAGCAATTGCGTGGCCAGACGACTGCCGACATCACCACAACCGGCAATCAAAACAGAAGGCGCGGACATCAGAAAACTCCCATCGGAAAGGCACAGACTAGCTCTGGCACAGGACGAACGGCTAGCAATGAAGGAAAAAAAGTTACTCTATTACTTTTGTTAACAAGAATTACTTGCAATAATGCACGCCACTTTTGTTCTCGGCCTCACGAGGCCTGGAAGAGCAACAACGTTTTTCTATCTCAGGTCCGGCCAGCATGACACGTAATCAAACTCCCGCTTCGCCAACCACTCGACCTCGCGCCTGGAGCGCTGTCGCGGCTCTGTTGCTCAGCCTGATGCTGGCACCGACCGCCGCCTTCGCCGACGCTCAAGCGCCCGCCACCCCAGCCGCCACCGAGCAGAGCGCACCCGCTGCCGCTCCGGCTGCACCGGCCGCCACCGATCCGGTGCAGGCTGTCGACGCGGCCGACGCACCTGAAGTCCTCGAAGCCGACAACACCTTGGGCATGGCCCACGACCTGTCGCCGTGGGGCATGTACCAGAACGCCGACACCATCGTGAAAATCGTGATGATCGGTCTGGCCATCGCATCGATCATCACCTGGACTATCTGGATCGCCAAAGGCTTCGAGCTGATGGGCGCCAAGCGTCGTCTGCGTGGCGAAATTGCCGCACTGAAAAAAGCCACCACCCTCAAGGAAGCCAGCGCCACCGCTGGTAAAGAGGGCACCCTCGCCAACCTGCTGGTGCACGACGCGCTCGAAGAGATGCGCCTGTCGGTCAACAGCCGCGAGAAAGAGGGTATCAAGGAACGCGTCAGCTTCCGCCTTGAGCGCCTCGTAGCGGCCTGCGGTCGCAACATGAGCAGCGGCACCGGCGTCCTCGCCACCATCGGTTCGACCGCACCGTTCGTCGGTCTGTTCGGTACCGTGTGGGGCATCATGAACTCGTTCATCGGCATCGCCAAAACCCAGACCACCAACCTCGCCGTTGTCGCACCGGGTATCGCTGAAGCCCTGCTGGCCACTGCACTGGGTCTGGTTGCGGCGATTCCTGCGGTAGTGATCTACAACGTCTTCGCCCGCTCCATCGCCGGTTACAAGGCGCAGGTCTCCGATGCCTCGGCAGAAGTCCTGCTGCTGGTCAGCCGCGATCTCGACCACCAGCCTGAGCGCAGCTCGCAGCCGCACATGGTTAAAGTGGGGTAATCGGCCATGGGCCTGCATTTGAAAGAAGGCGCAGACGACGATCTGGCCGAGAACCACGAAATCAACGTCACGCCGTTCATCGACGTGATGCTGGTGCTGTTGATCATCTTCATGGTGGCCGCGCCGTTGGCCACTGTGGACATCAAAGTCGACCTGCCCGCCTCGACCGCCAAACCGGCGCCGCGGCCAGAGAAACCGGTGTTCCTCAGTGTGAAAGCTGACCAGCGCCTGTTCCTCGGTGACGACGAAGTGAAAGCCGAAACCCTCGGCGCTACCCTCGACGCCAAGACCCAGGGCAAGAAAGACACCACCATCTTCTTCCAGGCTGACAAAGGCGTGGATTACGGTGACCTGATGAGCGTGATGGACAGCCTGCGCGCCGCCGGTTACCTGAAGGTCGGTCTGGTAGGTCTCGAGACGGCAGCCAAGAAATGATCACGACGCGCCATAAGCTGACGCGTTACAGCGGTAGCCTGGCCGTGGTGCTGGGCGTGCATGCGCTGGCCATCGCGCTGGCGCTGAACTGGACTGCCCGCCCGCCCATCGAATTGCCGCCGCAGGCAATGATGGTCGAGCTGGCCCCGTTGCCTGCCCCGCCACCGCCGGCTCCGCCGAAAGTCGTCACACCGCCGCAGCCACCGGCTCCGGTGGAAGAATTGCCGATTCCGAAACTGGCTGAAGCACCGAAAGCGGAAATCGCGGTACCCAAACCCAAGCCGAAGCCCAAGCCGAAACCGCCGAAGCCGGTCGAGAAAAAGCTGCCCGAGCCGCCGAAGGAAAAACCTTCCGAGGAAAAACCGGCCGATACCCAGCCGACCCAGGCACCGACGGAGAAATCCGCCCAGCCTGCACCAGGTCCGTCGCCGGCCCAGTTGGCGGCCAAGGCCAGTTGGCAAGGCACCCTGCTCGCGCATCTGCAGAAGTACAAGAAGTACCCGCAGAGTGCACAGTCGCGTGGCAAGGAGGGTTTGAATCGTCTGCGCTTCGTGGTTGATGGCGAAGGTAATGTGCTGTCGTTCGAGCTGGTTGGCCGCTCCGGCAATGCTGATCTGGACCGGGCCACCCTTGACATGATCCGCCGCGCCCAACCGCTGCCTAAGCCACCGGCCGACATGCTCAACAACGGCTCGATCGAAATTGTTGCGCCGTTTGTTTATTCGCTCGAACGCCGTCGCTAAGCAACACCGCAATACCTGTGGGAGCTGGCTTGCCAGCGATAGCGGTGTGTCAGAGAAGGATTTAATAGCTGACCCACCGCAATCGCTGGCAAGCCAGCTCCCACAAGGTTCTCCGCCAGCCGAGAGAACCAAGCCAAGAGGCACCGAAAGGTGCCTTTTGCGTATCTGCCAGCGGCAAACCGTCCTCGACCGGTGTCGCACTCAGCCCGCAGTCTGATAACGTGCGTCTATCGATTGCAGCCGGTATGCTTGGCGCGCATCTTCATGGACGCTTGCTATGACCCTCACAGAATTACGCTACATCGTTACCCTCGCCCAAGAGCAGCACTTCGGCCATGCCGCCGAGCGTTGCCACGTCAGTCAGCCGACGCTGTCGGTGGGCGTGAAGAAACTTGAAGACGAACTCGGTGTGCTGATTTTCGAGCGCAGCAAAAGCGCCGTGCGCCTGACCCCGGTCGGCGAAGGCATCGTCGCCCAGGCGCAGAAGGTCCTGGAACAGGCCCAAGGCATTCGCGAACTGGCCCAGGCCGGCAAGAATCAGCTGACCGCGCCGCTGAAAGTCGGCGCCATCTACACCGTCGGCCCGTACCTGTTCCCGCACCTGATCCCACAACTGCACCGGGTCGCCCCGCAGATGCCGTTGTACATCGAAGAAAACTTCACCCACGTGCTGCGCGACAAACTGCGCAACGGCGAGCTCGACGCGATCATCATCGCCCTGCCGTTCAACGAAGCCGACGTGCTGACCCTGCCGCTGTACGATGAACCGTTCTACGTCCTGATGCCGGCCCAGCACCCGTGGACCAAAAAAGAATCCATCGACGCCGGCCTGCTCAACGACAAGAGCCTGCTGCTGCTCGGTGAAGGCCACTGCTTCCGCGATCAGGTGCTCGAGGCCTGCCCGACGCTGACCAAGGGCAACGACGGCGCCAAGCACACCACGGTGGAATCCAGCTCGCTGGAAACCATTCGCCATATGGTCGCGTCCGGCCTGGGCATCTCGATCCTGCCGCTGTCGGCAGTGGACAGCCATCACTACGCCCCCGGCGTGATCGAAGTGCGTCCACTGACCGCGCCGGTGCCGTTCCGCACCGTGGCGATCGCCTGGCGCGCCAGCTTCCCACGGCCGAAAGCCATCGAGATCCTCGCCGACTCCATTCGCCTGTGCTCGGTGGCCAAGCCAACGGCGCCGGTTACGGCCGGTTAAGCGAGCGTCATGACTGAGCTGTCGCAAGTGTCGGTGACGGCACTCAAGGGTGTCGGCGAGGCCATGGCCGAGAAACTGGCCAAGGTCGGCCTGGAGAATCTGCAGGACGTGCTGTTCCACCTGCCGCTGCGTTATCAGGATCGCACCCGCGTGGTGCCGATCGGTGCATTGCGGCCGGGACAGGACGCCGTGGTCGAAGGCACCGTCAGCGGTGCCGACGTGGTCATGGGTCGCCGGCGCAGTCTGGTCGTGCGCTTGCAGGACGGCACCGGCGGGCTGAGTCTGCGTTTCTACCATTTCAGCAACGCGCAGAAGGAAGGGCTCAAGCGTGGCACGCGGGTTCGCTGCTACGGTGAAGCCCGACCCGGCGCCTCAGGCCTGGAAATCTATCATCCGGAATACCGCGCGATCACCGGCGATGAACCGCCGCCAGTCGATGAAACCCTGACCCCGGTCTACCCGCTCACCGAAGGCCTGACCCAACAGCGCCTGCGCCAGTTGTGCATGCAGACCCTGACGCTGCTCAAGCCGAGCACCCTGCCCGACTGGCTGCCGACCGAACTGGCCCGCGACTACCAACTGGCGCCGCTGGCCGACGCGATCCGTTACCTGCACAACCCGCCCGCCGATGCCGATGTCGATGAACTCGCCCTTGGCCATCACTGGGCGCAGCATCGCCTGGCTTTCGAAGAACTGCTCACCCATCAACTGTCGCAGCAGCGTCTGCGCGAAAGCATGCGCTCGCTGCGCGCGCCAGCGATGCCGAAAGCCACCAGGCTGCCGCCGAAATACCTGAAGAACCTCGGCTTCAGCCCAACCGGTGCTCAGCAGCGCGTCGGCAATGAAATTGCCTACGACCTCAGCCAGCACGAACCGATGTTGCGCCTGATTCAGGGTGACGTTGGCGCGGGGAAAACCGTGGTCGCCGCCCTCGCCGCACTGCAAGCGCTGGAGGCCGGTTATCAAGTCGCGCTGATGGCACCGACCGAGATCCTCGCCGAACAGCACTTCATCACCTTCAAGCGCTGGCTCGAACCGCTGGGCATTGAAGTCGCGTGGCTGGCCGGCAAGCTCAAAGGCAAAAACCGCGTCGCCGCGCTGGAGCAGATCGCCAGCGGCACGCCGATGGTGGTCGGCACCCACGCGCTGTTCCAGGACGAAGTGCAGTTCAAGAACCTCGCACTGGTGATCATCGACGAACAGCACCGCTTCGGCGTGCAACAGCGTCTGGCGCTGCGCCAGAAAGGCGTCGGCGGGCGCATGTGCCCGCATCAACTGATCATGACCGCCACACCGATTCCGCGCACTCTTGCAATGAGTGCCTACGCCGACCTCGACACCTCGATCCTCGATGAATTGCCGCCCGGGCGAACGCCGGTCAACACCGTGCTGGTCACCGACACCCGCCGCGTCGAAGTCATCGAGCGAGTACGCAGCGCCTGCGCCGAAGGGCGGCAGGCCTATTGGGTGTGTACGCTGATTGAAGAATCCGAAGAGCTGACTTGCCAGGCCGCCGAAACCACGTTCGAGGACCTCACCGCCGCCCTCGGCGAATTGAAAGTCGGGCTGATTCACGGCCGCATGAAGCCGGTCGAGAAAGCCGCAGTGATGGCCGAGTTCAAGGCCGGCAACCTGCAACTGCTGGTCGCGACCACGGTGATCGAAGTCGGTGTCGACGTGCCCAACGCCAGCCTGATGATCATTGAAAACCCCGAGCGGCTCGGCCTCGCGCAACTGCACCAGTTGCGCGGTCGGGTTGGTCGGGGCAGCGCGGCCAGCCACTGCGTGCTGCTCTACCACCCGCCGCTGTCGCAGATCGGCCGTCAGCGTTTGGGCATCATGCGCGAGACCAACGACGGTTTCGTCATCGCCGAAAAAGACCTCGAACTGCGTGGCCCTGGGGAAATGCTCGGCACTCGCCAGACCGGCCTGCTGCAATTCAAGGTCGCCGACCTGATGCGCGACGCCGATTTATTGCCTGCCGTGCGCGATGCTGCCCAGGCTTTGCTGGAGCGCTGGCCGACGCACGTCAGCCCATTGCTTGACCGCTGGCTGCGCCATGGGCAGCAATACGGCCAAGTGTGAGCACCGTCGCAGTTTGTGCAGGATCGTTCCTACAGAGCTGGTTATACTCCTGCCATTGTTTCAAAAACGGATACAGACCATGACCGAAGCTGCTCTCGTCCCCGAATCTCCGCAAGCTCCGTCTGTTATTCGGCTGCTGCTCAACAAGCTGGGCGTTGCCTACGAAGAAGTGCTCGACCACCACGGCCTCAATGCCTCGCGCAAAGTGCAGGCCGTGCTGCTGGACGACGCCGTGGGCGCGTTGATGGTGCTGTTTCCACAGAGCCAGTTGCTGGATCTCAACCGCCTCGCCGAACTCACTGGTCGCCGCCTTACAGCCGTGTCCACCGAGCGCCTGGAAAAGATGCTCGGCAAACACAATCTGAGCCTGCTCCCGGGCCTGCCGGCGCTGACCAGTTCGCCGTGCCTCTACGAAGAAAGCCTGCTGCGCGAGCCGAAGTTGCTGATCAACTCCGGCGAGCCGGGCCTGCTGCTGGAAATCAGCAGCGATGACTTCAAATCGATGCTGACCAAAGCCAGCGCCGCCAATTTCGGCGAAGCCCTGAGCAGCATCCGCCCCAACCTCGACCGCCCGGACGATGACCGTGAGGAAATCACCCAGGCCGTGCAGGCGTTCACCGCGCGGCGCATTCAGCAACGTCTGGAAGCGACCATCGAGATTCCGCCGCTGGCCGAAACCGCGCAAAAAATCATCAAGCTGCGCGTCGACCCCAACGCCACCATCGACGACATCACCGGCGTGGTCGAAACCGACCCGGCGTTGGCCGCGCAAGTGGTGAGCTGGGCGGCGTCGCCGTATTACGCCTCGCCGGGCAAGATCCGTTCGGTGGAAGACGCGATCGTCCGCGTACTGGGCTTCGATCTGGTGATCAACCTCGCGCTGGGCCTGGCCCTCGGCAAGACCCTGAGCCTGCCAAAAGACCACCCGCAACACACCACGCCGTACTGGCAGCAGTCGATCTACACCGCCGCCGTCATCGAAGGCCTGACCCGCGCCATGCCCCGCGCCCAGCGCCCGGAAGCCGGCCTGACCTACCTCGCCGGTCTGCTGCACAACTTCGGTTACCTGTTGCTGGCCCACGTCTTTCCGCCGCACTTCTCACTGATCTGCCGCCACCTGGAGGTCAATCCGCATCTGTGCCACAGCTATATCGAGCAACACCTGCTGGGTATCAGCCGCGAACAGATCGGCTCGTGGCTGATGCGCTACTGGGACATGCCCGATGAACTGGCCACCGCCCTGCGCTTCCAGCACGACCCAAGCTACGACGGCGCCTACGCCGAATACCCGAACCTCGTCTGCCTGGCCGTACGCCTGCTGCGCAGCCGCGGGATCGGCTCCGGGCCGGATGAAGACATTCCGGATGCGTTGCTCGAACGCGTTGGTTTGAGCCGTGACAAAGCCAACGATGTCGTCAGTAAAGTGCTTGAGGCTGAAGTGCTGCTGCGTGAACTGGCTTCGCAATTCAGCCAGGGCTGAAAAGCTCGCGGGCAAGCCCGCTCCCACAAGATCGATGCGATCCCCAGGAGCGGGTGCGTTGCGGCCAACTGTTGATTATTGGCGTAATCAACCGCGGTACCGAATCACCCAGCCCTGCGGGTTCGGGAAGCTTCCAATGAAATACCCTCCCACTACAATTCGGCCGTCCGCCAATACCGCCATGTCATGAAGAGCTTCCAGGACGCCGTCCTCGTCGAAAATACTGAACCCTGTGCCGTTGAATGACAGGTCTGGTGTTCCGTCCGCCAAAAACTTCGCCGTAATCGCACTCGGATCATCGTCAGTGACTCCGATCCCGGTATCGCCGCTGACGACGATTGAACCGTCAAGTCGCGCCACACAGTGCAACCACCTCAAGCCTTGCGGGACGAAGTCGGAGAACAACGGTTTACCGTTATTGAATACGAGATTGTGGGAGCCTTTGGAGGTGAGGACCGCAAGCACTCCACGCATGGCACCGTCCCTTACGGCAGACCCTGCAAGAACAATTTTGCCATCCACAATTGAAATGGCGGACAGGTGGATATCGTCCTCTCCAGAGATGATCACGACGCCGTTACCGCTCTCGCCGAATGACCTGTCGATCTTGCCGTTAGCGTCGAATCGAATGACGTAAGCGCCCGAAGAGGGTCCGCTGTAGCTGCCACCAACCACTACACCGCCGTCAGGTTGATGCGCGACCACCTGCGCAGAACTGTGCTGGTGTGCAATGCCAGCGAGTTCGACAAACGCGAACCCCGCACCATTGAATGTGATGTCGTTGAAGCCATCCGGATTGAGCCGCATGACGATGCCACTCAAACGGCCAGTGCTGTCTTCGACGGAGCTGACCAGCAGGATTTTGTCGCCCAGCTGCAAAACAGCGTCGCCGGTAGGTCCCGCGCTGCCCATCTGCGCATAAGGAAGGTAACGCACACCCTGGTCAGCAAAGTCCTGATCCAGCCGCCCGTCTTGGTCTTGTTTCACAACAACCAGCCCAGCAGAAACAACAGGCCCATTGCTCTGGTACTCGGCGCGAACGAGCCAACCACCATCCGGGAACGGCGTCAGCTCGAGCATCGAGTGCATATATAGACCGTCCTTGAGTGAGATTTCGACGAATCCTGTCCTTTCTTCACCAAACTCAAGGTCCAGTTGGCCGTTCTCCAGAAGCCGGGCGATCAGCGTTTCCAGGCCATCCTTGCGTCGACGGACAGCCACCAGCAACTTGTTGTCGGGCAGCGCCAGCAGCGCTCTTACGTCAAACTCAGACAGTCCTCCAAGGGGGAATCTGACGATGCCGCTGTCACCAAAAGACGGATCAAAATCAAGCGTGCCACCCGTCAGGTTTGCGCTGAGATAGCGAGTGATCCAGCCATCCACCCGTGAAGGATCAGAAAGGCTGGTGTGGGTCATGGACACCACTATTCGGCCGTCCTCCATGATTGCCAGATCCCGAGGAAACACTGGCCCCGCGACGTCATCGAAGAGCGTATAGCCAATACCGTTGAAGGCCGTGTCCAGTTTGCCGTCAGCAAGAAAGCGCGCGGTCATTACCGCTGAATCCCCGGCACCAACGACAATGATCGAACCGTCGAGCTGTGATGTATGCCACCACGTCAACCCGTCTGGCAGTAACGGGGAAAACAGAGGCTGGCCATTATTGAATACAAGATTGGCCGTTCCACTGGCGGTCAGCACAACCACTAACCCGCCGTGGACGTTTTCTTGCCAGGCATCACCGACCGCAACGATCCGGCCATCACTTTCGCGCACCGAAATGGCTTTCAGAGAGCGCTCACCATCCTCGTTGAAAAGCAGCTTCGCTTGTCCGTTGTTGAATTCCTTATCCAACTTCCCCGCTGCGTCCAAACGTGCCAGAAAAACTCCGGAGCCTGTCTCACCATTCTGAAAGGATCCGCAAACCAGCACCTTGCCATCGGCTTGAACAGCGATAGCGCCGGCGGTGCTCGAGGTGGCACCAACATCCACCAAGACGTACCCCGCACCGTCAAATGATGGATCGAGCGAGCCGTTTGCCAAAAGACGCATCACGACGGGCGATGGCCATGGCTCATCGATCAGGAGGAAATGGAGCAGGACGATTTTGCCATCGGCCTGCTGAACTGCAGAGCCGGTAGAGGCATTTGTAGCGGGGGACTTTTGACTTGACTTCGCCCCTGCCGACGACGCAAGCGTGGAGCCCGGGATTGTGTAGAAAGAAAATAAACTCACGCCTTTATCGCCGAACGAATCGTCCAGCTCACCGTTGCCTTTCAAGCGGATCATTGCCTGGCCAGCGTCGACGGCCTTCTGTGTGAAGTATTGGACGCGCACCAGCCAACCGCCGTCCTGCAACGCATCGAGCCCAAACACGGCGCTGATGCGAGCGTTGACTAAAGATATCTCGACGAAACCTGTCTCATGACTTCCGAAGGACTTGTCGAGCGTCCCGTCTTCGTTCAATCGTGCGATGGCAAGCGGCGCATCATTTCCTTCCTGAGGAAGGGCGACCAGCAACTTCCTGTCGGGGAGTGCCAAAACGGCCGCAGCCTCATGGGTCGCGATGCCCGGTATCGGCAACTTCAATAAACCATTCAGGGCGAAAGATGGATCAGGGGTACCTGGGGTGGTTAAGACTTGAGCCTGAGTCATGTTCTTGCTCCATCAAGTGCGTTGCGTCCTTTATGGGACCAGAACTTGAGTAGAGCATCGTGAAGATGAGCGAAGCACCTGACAGAAATGACAGTTCGACTGTCTTTACAGGCCTAAACAGCAACCTTGCGAGCCAGCGAGCACACCATTCTTCGATGCGCTTCGCTTGGAGCCAACCAGGAGAATCTCAAGCCTTGGCCTTTGCCTTCCTCGGCTTCAAATACTTCATCAACCCCTGAAACCACATCACCAGCGCCGGATTGCCCTTGAGCTGGATCGACTTGTCCTGAATCCCCTGCATAAACGCCAACTGCTTGTTCTTCGCCTGCATCGTCGCAAAGCCATAACCGGCATCTTTAAACGCAATCGCAAACGCCGGTTCTGCGACCACCCCAGACTTGCTGGTGATGCGCTGATCCTTGACCACGAAATGCCGCGCCACTTTCCCATCCAGCGTCTGCAGCTGAAACACCAGATCCTTGTCGCCCAACTGTTGCTGGAACGCAGGATTGGTCCGGCTGGCCTTACCCATCAACAAACCCATCATCCACAGAAGAAAACGAAATTTCATGCGCACAGCCTCAAAAGGAAAATGAACGGCCGGGGCAGTGTAAGGGATTCGGACGATAACGCCAGTATTTGAAGCTGTTGGAAGAGGATGCAGACCATTTCCCGCACGATGACTGCCAAGTCACGATTCTACGTTCACCCCTGATCGTTCCCCCGCTCCGCGTGGAAACGCATCCCGAGACGCTCCGCGTCTCACCGCTCACCTTTCCTATACCTGTTGAAACACATCCCTGTAGGAGCCGGCGAAGCCTGCGATCTTTTGATCTTCCGGCCCGCGAATCCATGGGAAATTTCCTGCGAAGTGCGGGGCTGTCCGTGAACTAGGCGAGCTTGAAGATCACCGATAGGCTTTCTGCGTCATCGGCTATTCGGTGACCGGATGTGCAAGTCCGAATTCGGGAGCAATTTCTTCTTACTCCAAGGGATTTACACCGATGACCAATTCAACTACCAGCACCGAGGACACCTCCCCCTACGAATCCTTCGATTCAAGAAAACTACATGAAGCCGCCGAACGCGCCCTTGATCACCATTTGGGCAACCCCGGCGATCCACCGGCCCCACGCCGCGAAGGCTTGTTCAGCCTGAACCCGGACATCGACGCGGAAGCCCTCTTGGCCAACGCCTCGGAAGATCTGCTGTCCATCAGCGTCATCGCTGCGGACCTTGCGGACGACATAGATGGCTCACGCCGCTCGGTGGCACTGGCATTGAGTAGAATGGCGGACGGGGTCAGATTGATGGTGGAAGGGACGCTCGACCAGATTGAAGTGCGAAGCGTGGCGGCGAAGCCTTAGCGAGATTAGCGGATGAAAAAAGGGGACGTTAAGTCCCCTTTTCTAAATCTCGATAACAAAAACTAGCGAAAGTCCTCCGCGCTTTTTGGGCGCGCTTCCAAGCCCTGGAGCGCCGCCCGGTTTATGTAGGCATTCCCTCCCTCACCGCAATACTGCCGGAACACCGCCTTGTCGTCCCTGAGCACCGTCAGATAACTCAGAAAGGCTTGATTAACGAGGTAGGTATAAGCACCGTTTTTGAACTTGATGATGTTCAAGTTCACGCTGCCTTCCGAAGCGTTCACGACAAAGAATTTGCCATTGGGCGGCAAAGCCGTCTTCGGATAGATCATCTCTATTTTGCTCGGCACGCCGTAACGGTACTGAACAAAACCGGCCGTGGGCTTGCTGTTTCCCCGTGCACAAACGGAAACCGTCTTACCACCCTCCAACGGGCAACTGAAGTAAATGTCTTCGTCATCTGAACACAACGTTCCATCCTGCCTGCCCTTCAATGGCGCTGTTTCTTGCGAGACGCGTTCTGATATTTGAGTGACATCGGCGCAATTGGACAAACACACCAGCTTCGAAAGATCCGGAACATCGCTTTCAGTAAACAGGTACGTCGCTGAACCATCACGGTTGCGAGCGTGGTAAACGGGAACACTGACAGCCAGCCCCTTGGCTGAAACGGGCACTGCCTTATCTTTTCCTGAGACGACCCAACCTTCAGCGCCACCGCACAACGCCTCCAAAGCGACGTCACTGAAGGGTTCTTTTGTGGGTACTGCCAACGGCTGAGCATCACCCCGGCAGTCGTAACCGTGCCAGTAGGGACCAGTCTCCGGATTAACGTCTATGGAAAAAATATAGGCGCCGTCGAGTACTACTTTTCCGCCGTTGTAAGTAAAAACCAGCCAACGACGCGTCTTTGCCTGAGAGTAGTTTTCGTTCTCCAGAATGTAGCGCTCGCCATCTCGATACAGCCAGAAACCACTCATTGCTCCGGCCGATTCCGCCTCGTCGGAGAGACGTTGCCCGGATTTTGCGTCCACCAGAAGGTTTTCTTTCAACGCCAACGCACAGCCGCTGTCCGCGTCCATGCAGGACTTAAGGGACGGGAACATTGGCCCCGCCGCCACAGAGAAAGAACACAGCAATAACGCGATCAAGACTAATCTTTTCAACTTGCCTCCCTGCTTATGATTTACGGGGCTGATTAAACTTTCCTCACCGCAGATTTCTGCGTCTTAAAGCGAGTAATCCATCACTTCTTCCAACTGCCAGCATTGTCCACGGACAAACCGATACTCGAAGACGTAGTCGGTATCTGGCTTCTGCAGGATCGCGATCGCCTTGTCACCCCGCTGTTCCTTGACGGTCAACGTCAGGCCCTGGGCCTCGCGCTTTGCTTGATCCGGAATGATTGGAAACTTGAGCTGATCGCCGCTGAGGCTGCGCTTTTCCATCTCGGGCTCGGGATCGCCGGCTACAGTCGTGACCATCTTCAGCGGCTGCTGGACGAAAGTTTTCTGCACGTCGGCGCGCTCGGAGAAAGCGGTGAGAAACTCGGAAAAGTCGGTCGAAGGGCAAGTGGCATTGGCCGTGTCATCATCGGTTTTGATTGGCTGCTGGCGATTGCCCTGATCCCGTTTTGAATTCGCAATCATCTTCGCATCGAGTTCCGCCAGGCGTTTCTTAATGCTCGCTGCATCCTTGTAAGCACACTCGACCGCAACATCGTCTTCCAGATTCAGACCGTCCAGGCAGTTCTGAAGCTCGGGATCTGGCGGGTCGCCGCTAAAAAACCGCAAAGCCAACTGATCGCCGTCCTTCACCAAAGGCAATTCCAGCACCGAATAGGAATCACCTTCGAATTGACTGTGCGAGACTTTTTGTTTTGTCAGAACAAACATGGACTTCCCCGCTTGCTCCGGGAATTTGCGCTCGAAGAAGAACACCGAGGCGATCTGCTCACCTTCGACCTTCCACACATAATTCAGCGAAGGCTTCACGGCGTTCATTGAGGTGTAGAAGATCTCAGCATAAGGAACATGCCCTTCCTTTACCTGACCTTTGAGGTTGTTCTTCAAAAAGAACACTGTGATCTTTTGATCACCGAGCGATGCAATCACAGGCGGATGCAGCTCACCGATGGTTTGTGGGTCACTCGCTATTGCCTGCTGAGCCAACAAGGCAACCATGAATCCGAACGCACTCATACAACTTAAGAGCCTGGCCAATTCCACTCACTTCCCTGTTAATCAATCTTCAAATGTTTAGGCTGAGGGTTTTACGATGACTCAGGTGCGCCGCACTTCAGCTCTTTGATTTGCTCATTCTGGATCGGTATCACACAAGCGAGCCGCTTCTCTCTTTCCCCACGAAGCTCGAACAAGCTGAGCGTCAGGTGTAAACAATCAGTAGCGAACGCATGATCCTCAAACACCGCACTGGCATAGCCATCCCAAAACGACTTGCCCTCGAAGCTGCAGAACCGCTTGGACGCCAGCACTCGCCAATTGCCATCGGGCGCGAGAAGCTGGACATTGAGGCAAGGGTTGCCAAACGTAGTGACGTAGCGAGCTACCACATCGCCGAAACGTTGCGAGGCCGATGCAGAAACCTTGGCCACATCGACCACATCACTCGGGCCATCAGGCGCAATCGCGTCCAGGTAGGCGGCACGCTCCAGACTCATTCTGGTGATGCACTTATTGAGTGCTTGGGAATAAGCCTGCGAACCGGGTGCGACAGCCGTGGTTTCAAGGGGGCAGGTGGTGTCACGCAATTTGATCCAGGCACGTTGCGACTCTTTGGCAGCGGCCATATTTGTCTTGGTCAGTTCCGGTTCGGGGCTGGACTCAAAACGCGACATCAGTTTTTTGTAGCTGGCATTGAGTCGTGCGTCGGCATTCTTACGGTCGGCCTCCAAGCACTCATCGTATTGCCAGCTCACGTTGATGACTTTGCAGGTGTCCTCGGCATGCGCGATTGATGCGCACAGCGTTCCAAGAGGCAATGCGATAAAACGGACAATCCTGTTCAATTTTTCATTCCCTGATGTGCAGTTCGCTCAATCACTCTTTGCGGAATTTTCTGCGCCTTGCCGTCGGCACTCATCGCGTCGCGGTACTCGCGGTAATAACGCTGCGCTTCTTCTTGCCGATCAAGTCGCCATAGCGAATCAGCCATGTTCAGCATCAGCACTGTGCGTTTACCAACGGCCTCAACGCCGCGATAAAACTTCAGCGCCAACTCATCTCTACCGCCCTCGGCCAGATAAAAACCGAGGTCGTTGTAGACCCGAACATTTTGCGCCGGGGGATGGCACGCCATGTAGGACTCTGGACTTAGAAAGTTCAGGCCCGATTCGATGGACTCTGCGCGGGACTGCGCAGCTTTGATGGTCGAGATATATTTCAACCAGTCCTTCGGGGACTCCGTTTCCAGGCTAGGTGTGAGGACTTCGCCATCTTCCGAAAACCACTGATTACCCACCCATTTGCCGAGACAAAAACGAGGGGAACGCTCGGCCAGCACGCAACCGGTTTCCATGGAGATCACATCGCAATGCTGTTGCGACACGAGTTTTTCTTCTTGATTCTCATCCGACAACATGCCGAAGACCACCGGGTCGAGCAACAAGGTTTTCTTGTCAGGGCTGAGCCAGTCCGGGTGTCCATCGGCGCCAACATCGGCACTGAAGAGCGGGAAGGTTTTGCCGTTGGCGGTGAACCATGCGGTCGCTGAATTCACACCGGGCATCGTCCATTTTGTCGCTCGAAACGTCACGGTGTGTCCGTCGATACCGACTATGGGCGGGTCCTCGGCAAGAGCGCTTGTGGCGGCAAAAAGGCAGCTGATCATCACTACCCACTTAAGGCTGACCATAGACGATCCTCTTCGCCGCCGGGCTTTCTGACATTAGCTGTCTCTTCGTAACGCCATAGGCCTTGATCAACTCTTCCCAAGATCCCTTCGAGCCAAACAAGCGTTGGTTATTATCGAAGCTGTATTGCTCCAATCGCCCTGCTGTCGAGTAATACCCATGCCACTCCGCACAGGCACCGCAGCCGCCATATCCGCCTATCGAAACAAGGCTGCCCTGGGTGCCTTCCACGCAATCCACCGCCACAACAACATTGCTCAACATTTCCGTCTTCGCACCGTCGGAAGTGAGTTGTGAAACTTTGCTGATATCACGCCGAAGCACCTTGCCGCCGATATTGATGGTCTGGTCGGAGCAGACCGGGATGACGTGGGTTTCCGCATCATCCACTGTCACGGATCGACAGGACGAAACCAACACCACTTCAACACCGCCACACTGCATGACATCGCGCTGAGTCAAGGCGTCCGAAGGCGCGGCGAGAACTGGCAGAGAGAGCAGCAGAGAAAGACTGCCCGCGAGAAGACGGATCATCCACTCACTCCTCATCCATCGGCGACGATTCCACATCGGTCATGCTTAGCAGCCGAAACTCATTGTTCACAAACTCGTAGTAACGATCCCGGTTACCACTTTCCAACGCATTCCCTTGGGCATCTTCTTCGCCGTCGAGCGTGATGCCGGACACGATGATCAAGCGACTATCGGGCTGGTAAACCATGCCGAACGTGCTGCCGTCGTAAGCATTCGGCAGACCGCCAACCACTTCACCGGTCTGGGCTTCCAGCACTTCGCCACAAATGGCGCTACCGCCACAACCGAGCCTGTGCAGGATGTAATGGCCGGCGAAGTTGACCTTGCCTTTCAGGGCTTGCACCCGTGCCTGATCCATCATTGGGCTGCTGTTTTCTTGCGGCACCAGTTTATGATTGGGGCCGGTGAAAACTGGCGTGACGGTGTAATCCTTGAAGGCTGGATCGGCAGCGAATGCCATGGACGCGGCAGCCAATATCAAGCTGCCGAGAAGAACCGAAAATCCTTTCACGCTGTAGCTCCATCTATGCAATGCATCGTCAACATCCTCACTCGAAGGCGATGCTCCGCACTGCTGTTTTGATTTCTTCAAATCCTTCAACGCTTATCGCCAACGGGGCGGATGAGCCCGACTCCGCGGACCCAATCAGTACCTGTTCGTTATGCATAAGGCAGAAGGTGATGCGACTGAACAGACGTCGACTCTCATCGTGATAACCGATGATGAATCCTGACGACTTTGCCCCCTTCAGCGACTCAAACGTGTAGGTTTGCGGATGCCCCGCCAACAACGTTGGCCCCCAGCCGTGATCAGTCAGAGTCGCCGGACACTTGCGGTCGTTGGCTTCACGCAACAGCTGCAACTCAATCGCGCCATCGGACGGCAACTGCTGACTAGTGAGAGCGGAAAAACTTCCCGCGCTTTCACACATAACACCAAACCATGGCTCGCTCAGACCCGCTGACTTTTCGAAATTCCACTCAGCGCTGTTTGAGCTTGGTGCCTGCCACAAGTGCGGCGCGTTCAATGTGTTGGGAAGTTGTTTTGTCGCAACGAATACCAGATCAGGCGAATTGAACTGCAGCCATTGATCTTGCGTAAGCGTCATCGAAAACCGGCAGGGTGTCATAACCACCAAGGCGGTAACTGGCCCTTGAGCGGCCTGCGATTGACCGAGAGCATCACCGATCAACACGGTCTTGTCGGCAACGGCATGACTAACCTGCGTGAGGGCAAAACCAAAGAGCAGTCCGCGTAGATATCGAGGCTGTATGAAACTCAACGGTGATACATCAGCCACGGCTCTGGTCGCTCGATTCGGTCGCGCGATAGCCTTTCCGACAGTCATGTCGATAGAGCCAAAATAGCGGCGGCAACAATACGAGCAGCGCAAAACCATCCAGCCACACGTGCGACCAGACCTGCTGTTGCGCCGAGAGCCACATGTCCTGCGGCGCCCATAACAGGATGCCGGCGATCAACCAGCCCCAGATTGCCGGGACTTTCAAGCGATTGCCCAGATGCACCAGTGCGAGCATGTACAGCGAATAACTTTGCAACGTCGCGCCGAACAGCGCGAGCCACCAGACCTGTAGATCGTGTCCGGCCGCAGGCACCGCATCGGCACCCCAGAACGACAGTTCGAGGACTTGCAGGTAGCCATCGAGCAAGCCGGAGTCACCGGCCCAGGTCAGGGTAAGACCGGCGAGGATATGCGTGATCGCAGCGGCATATAGCCAAAGCACCAACGCTGGACGAAGCGAGGAAGAAGAGGCTGGCATTCCGTGTCCTGAGCGCGTTCCTTGGGGGTGGGGAGTTTAAAGGAAAATCGGGGTCGTCAGATGCTCAAGCGTTAAACGTTTTAGCGTGAGGGATTCAGACAAAACTTTTGCAAAACCCGCCTCAAACAGCCCCTCAAAACTCAAATGCAGTGGCTGGCTTTGATCGGCGCCGTGGCTGACGATCCCAATCGCCCCACGTTGAAGACGCCCAACTGGTCACCTTTGTCAGCCGCCATTTGATAACAGGCTAACGCCTGCGATATATCCTTCGTTCCTAACTCCCCACCCTCAAAGGTAGAGGCCAGGTAGTTCATAGCGTCCGTGGAGCCCATGGTAATCGCCCGAATAACCTGCTCTTCTGCCTGCTTGGGATGAAGGCAAGGGCCGTTATAGTCAGTGGAGTTTCCTGAACAAAGAAACGTCGCATAGCCCATCGCACCCTTTGGTATTTTCGAAGCCGCTTTGAATAAAGCCTCAACCTTAGGGGTTTCCAACTGAGATGCCATTTGCGAAAGACTCAGGCTTGCCGCCGACAGGCTCGCCTGTGCATCACCCGACTCTGCAGCACACACAAAATTCTCCAGGGACGCCTCAATCAACTCCGCAGTCAGCCGGTATTGCTCAAGAGACCCTAGCCCGCCCAACGCTTCTGCACGCTGATAACAGAAGTTCTCAGCGCGGCTCATTCCCGGGTTCTCTGTTGCGACAAGATCTTTCTCACTGATCGACCAATCCTCAATCCCCTCAAGCACCCAGCACGCCTGACGAGAGAAGTTGAAGATCTTGATATTGCTGTTGCCCGCTCGCTTATCCACCACGTTGACGTGACTGTCGTCGACCTCTTCGATCTCGACCCCAGGTGTCTTGCCGGGTGTGATTGCAGCCATCAGCGGATAGGTGAACGTTGTTCCACTAACACCCGAGGTCGAAGGCTCAAAGGTACTTCGATCCTTTCCCGCCATCGGTTTCAACACCAAGGACTTGACCGTCATTGCAGTGAGGCGGCGTTGTGATTCGCTGTTGGCGGAAAACGTAGTCAGGAAAGGCGCGAACTCCTTCGAGGGGCAAGCGTCGCTAGTGGAAGCCGCCGAAGCGTTCTTGTCGGATGCAAGAGCAGGGACAATCTTGTCCAGGTACGCCGAACGCTCACGACTCATTCTGGCGATGCATGAGTTAACGGCGAACACATGCGCCGGCATCCCCGTCTCGATTTCGAATGCCTCCAAAGGGCAATTCGCATCGCGCAATTTCAGCCACGCACGTTGCGATTCTTTAACCTTCGCCGCGTACTCCGCACCCCACGCCGAATCTGCTCGATAGTCAGACTCAAGCCGCGACATCAACTGCTTGTAGCTGACATTCAACTGCGCATCAGCAGCCTTCTTCGCCGCCTCCGAGCAGGGCACCATTTCCAGGCTTGAGGTGACCTGGCTGCAGTCATCCTGCGCATAGACCGCTGAAACAGGCAGCAGAACGGCCAGCAGGGTTAAAACAAAATGGTTCACTGTGTTCATCCTTGAGTCATTCAGGCCTTGCGTTTGGTGAATCGGGTGATGCATTGATCTGGTCCGTTCATGCCCCAGTAAGTGCTGAGCAACGCTTTACGTTTTTTGTCGACGCGCAGGTTAACGAAGCCATCGCCGCAGTCCGGGTGCAACTCTTCGAACGTGCCGGTTTTGGCTTGGTAAACAAACACTCGGTAGTAGTCGTAAGTGCCCATGCCGTCATCGAGCTGCCAGATCGCGAAATCCTGGGCGCCGTCGAAATTGAAGTCATCGAACTGCATGTGGAGTTCGTTTTCGGCTTCGAAATCGATTGTCCGCGACTCGCTGTGCGTTTCGCTTTTAACCGCGATGTTCAGCTTGGAGCTTTCGAGAATCAGCGTCGCTTCAACGCCTTTGGTTGGACTGAACGTGGTGGTTTGGGCTAACGCCGGGATCGTCCACATCAGGCCGAGCAGTGATACCGCTAGAGTTTTGAATTGCATGTGCTCGCCCTACTCCTCCCCGTGAAACGCGGCTCGTCTCAATTGCAGTTTTCTCGAGATTTCGCTGCCTGTGGAATACGTTCACCCTTTCCGTTCGTTGTCATTTTAGCGATGTATTCCTTATAAAGCGGACATGCGTCGGACTTCATTCCGATATCCCAATAAGCATCTGCCAAATTCAATATTGCAACGACTCTCTTCGGAAACTTTTTATGAATCCCCCTCAAAAGCAAAGCAGCTAAAACATTGTTTTTGCTACGATACAAATAATAAGCATAGTCATTTAGAGGCCCTACATTATCATTGGAAATTATCAACGTTAGCTCATACACCAGCTCTTGAGGAATACTCCTCCTTACCTTGTTACCGCTATCATCGAGCCCATAAAACAATTCTCCTTTTTCGCCCTGAGGAAGCTTACCAAGAATATATTTGAAGTCTTTCCTGATTTCTGCAAGCTGATCCTCATTACTCAAATAGCTAAAATCGGGCCCATTTTCGGAGAACTGAGAAAACAGGGTGCAACACGCCACACGCTGAACATTAAACTTTTGCGAAAATAGTGCTTCAACTGGTACCTTCTCACCACCCAAGGTATATTTTTCATTTCTACTAGGTTCCGCCCAAGTAGATTTTTTATAGAGAACCCAGTCTTTCCGCGCAGAATTCCATTTAAAACTATACTGCGTAAGATCAGTATCACGAGTATAAAAATCCAGCAACAACGAAAACTCACCTGGTAGATAACCTACAGATAACCCACCGTCTCCAAGTTCAAAAATCCCCGAAACTGACTTGTTACCCCCACCAATATCTATAGTAATTCGCGAAATTGTACCGTCATCCTCAAGTGGTCTAACACCATACGGATCGCAGATTCCATCCCCATTCAGGTCAGCCTCGCAGCTAGAGCTCGCATTGACCACTGACGCTAGGAGCGCGAAAACTAAAAAAGCTCCCACCCTCATTCCAAGGTCCCCTCAAGTGCAACTATTCGCGCTTCGGCGTATTGTTTAGCCGCTGAAAATAAAAATGGACAACAAAGGGGACAGATTTATTTTGGCTCAACGATAAAGCAAACGGATAAATAAATCCGCCCCCTTTGATTATTAATAAACTCAGATGAAAACACATCCTTCCTATACCTTAGAGCCTCCCTCAACAAACTCAATAGTTTCAACCATCTTAATGACCTCCTTCAACGCAGAGCCATTTAGATCATTCAAGTAGGCCACATTTCCACCTCCACAAAGTGCAGCAGATCCATGGGGGATGCAAAATCCAAACCCACGCGTTCGGTCCTCCTCTTCACCATTTGTAACGTCCTGAGATATCGCTGGACCTTCCCAGTTCTTCCCTTTTAATACATAAAAAGTATTATGCATGGACGTGTCAGCCGCAACATCTGGATCCAAACTCATGACCCATCCTTTGTCAGTCATTTTCCCACCCGAAAAGTTAGCAAAAGTTTGGGCATCGGCGGGATCCACACATCGAAATTTCAAATCGACTTCTATCGGCCGCCTAGAATTAGGCTTAATAACTTTCGAATAAAATAAGAGCGCAGGCACTTCTTCCTTATCCACCTCATAATCACCTCCGTACAAATTATTCATTTTAAATTTGCACACATCGAGATCTGCAAATATGACCGACGATTTCACATTTGCTTCATTAGCGAACGAGATAGACGAAAATGAAAGAACCAAAACAATCAACCAAACCTTCATCACTGTCTCCTCGCCTTAAACGGATCTGGGAGCTCACTAATTTTTCCAGTAGCGTCTGGAAAGTTCATCTGCTCAGTTAAAACCACCAAAGCGTTGGTATACGCTTGGTTGCGGGCAATTATTCCGTTTACTTTGTTGATTTTAGTTACATCATGAATTGGACTACCAAAATTCATGAAAAAAACGGGACAAACCACGTTTTTCTGAGAATTACTAAAACGTGATCTGTTCCCACCCCTATTATGGGTCGTATCAACTACATTTTCTCGAGATTTAGCCGACTGTGGAATGCGTCCATCCTTTCCGTTTTTTGTCATTTTAGCGATATATTCTTTATAAATCGGACACGCGTCGGACTTCATACCTATATCCCAATACGCATCTGCCAAATTCAATATTGCAACGACTCTCTCCGGGAATTTTTTATGAACCTCCTTCAAAAGCATAGCAGCTAAAACGCTATTTTTGTTACGACACAAATAATAGACATAATCATTTAGCGGCCCGACATTTTCATCGGACACTATCAAAGTCAGCTCATAAAACCAGCTCTTGGGGAATGCTCGCTCTTACTTTATTGCCGCCATCATCGACCCCATAAAACAACTCTCCTTTTTCGCCCTGAGGAAGCTTACCAAGGATATATTTAAAACCTTTCCTGACTTCTTAAAGCTGACCCTCATCATTCAAAGAGCTAAAATTAGGCCCATTTTCAGAGAACTGAGAAAACAGCGTGCGACACGCTATACGCTGAACATCAAACTGATGCGGAAACAATGCTTCAATTGGTACCTTCTCACCACCCAAGGTATATTTCTCATCTCTACTAGGTTCAACCCATGTGGATTTTTTATATAGAATCCAATCTTTCTGCGCAGAGTTCCATCTAAAGCTATACTGCGTAAGTTCAGTATTACGATTGTAAAAATCCAGTAACAACGAAAATTCGATTGGTAGATAACCTACAGACAGCCCCCCATCTCCAAGTTCAAAACTTCCCGTAACTGACTTGTCGCTCCCGCCTATATCGATAGTGATTCGCGAAACTGTGCCGTCATCCTCGAGTGGGCTAACTCTATATGGATCGCGGACTCCATCCCCGTTTAAATCAGTCCCGCAGCTACAGTTCGCAGTTCGCATTGACCACTGACGCCATCAGCGCGAACACAAAAAAAGCTACCACCCTCATCCTAAGGTCCCTTAAGTGCAAAGTGACTTGCTTCGGCTTGGTATAACTACTGGAAATACATGGGACAGTCCACATTCTGATCATTACTAAAACGTAGTCTGTCCACATTTTCACCTAAATGCAGACCGCCGCACTCTCACCATCTCCCTGCTGCATTATGCGAATCATCCACCTAATGACTTCAATAGCGCATTCAACTCGGTTATGTCCTCATCATAAAAACTATTACACTGAGCGACGACTGCTACATCTTTTTTTATTAATTTTTCGAGCGTACTACATACAAATAAAAAACCTTCACCACCCTGAACTCCTTCATACTCAACCACTTTCATATCTAGGACTTTCCAACCACTCCCTGCAAGCTTAATTTTCGCTGATTCCGGAGCGTCTGAAATTTGCTCTATGCCTTCCGGATCAGGCAGGTCAATCAGACCATTGTAAGAACCAGCAGATTGCAGATCATCTTTTTTTAGCGCCGCTTCAGGGTTCACTCCTATCACTAAAATAGTAGGAATCTTGTCGAAGGTATTAGCGTTAGCAGATAAATCAGTAGGACTTAAACTCACAAGCAACGCCTTGTCATTTTTAGCACAGCTTGAAACTACAAAATTCGATCCCTTAAAGTCAAACGAACATTCTGACTCACCCGCAAAAACAGCACCAACGAACAATATAGAGCCGATGACACTCAGCAGGGAATAAAATTTAGACTTCATCATTAAGCACACCCCATATAGATTTTAGTGCGTCCTTCCTTTCTATATCATGCAAAGGTATTTTATTTGGGCTTCCTCTATTTATTATTGAGCCCACTATTCTACAAGTCTCTGGTGTAGCATCTTTATCAGCACGTGAATTGATCTTCTCTCTCGACCAAAAGAAACCAGATGCATCACACGCATTGTAATCATCTGAAGCCAAAAGTGGTGGATTGGGGTCCGTAGTGAAATTTTTTCCTCGGTATCCCTCGTAACTTTTATAGTTTCTTCGACCCGTTATTTGCAGAAATCCTCGACCATGAAATCTATTACCGTCTCCCAACATCCCACCATGTGACGAGTTAGCGGCACCATTATCCATCCCTGCAGCTTTTGTTGCTATTTGTCCAGGCCGTGTTGCTACGTAATCGGGTCGATTGATGGTGGGCTTAGGATGTGACCCTGGATTAGGTAGCTCAACCGGGCGACGACCTGAGGGTAGATCTCGATTTAGAGTAACACACCTATCATATTCAGCACCTGCTTCAGCCGGTGTCATAATTTCATAATTTTTTCGGAAATAGGCTTCATTCCCGTCTTCTTCTCGAGTACGCCACCAGCCGGTTTCAATACCAACTTGTGCAAAAAAATGGGCAATCCGAAGTTTTGAATTAGAAATCTGATATTTAGACAGCATTTTATTAGTCTGCACTCGTAAACTGCTTGCCCGTTCCTTTCCAGCAGCGGGCGCCGGCCAAAGAACCTTCCTTAGTTCGTCACCACTTAGCCAACCGCATTTCCTGAATAAGCGAATAAACTCTACGGGGGGGAAATGCCAATGTTTTTTTTCGACACCAACTAGATTGGCTTGCTCCCAGAAAGCAAGAACGTTTTGGTGATTTTTTATTTTTTCGTATTGCTCTTGAGGCATCGGACCACCATCTGCAACTTTCAACAACCAACCATAGCGAGTATCAAAATCGTCTGCCGTCCATTCCGTCGGAAATTTACATACAAGCCGCTTTAGCGATTGCTGGGTATCATCAGAACGAAGCCGAGACATACTTAGCTCACGCTCATTTGTATAACGCTCTGATAAGTTTTTCTTCTGTTCATCTGAAAGAGTTGAATATCCAACGGAGTTGGCAACACTCACCGCATCACCATTTTCGTGTTCAACCGTACCCGTTCCCAACCCCAAAATGCCTTTTACAAAGTCTGACTGACAATGACTATCCGTGTCCGTATCATCATCGACCAGGTGCCAACCCTGCCATTGAGGAAAATCTGCATCGCTGAATCTTGTAACACTATCAGCGTTAAGGTTCACCCAACCAGATTTGCTCTCTTCTCCGGACTTACCAGGGAATTTAATTTGGCGCCAATGCGCGGCGTTGGTGGGCTGGAGATTATCCGGCCCTAGTACACGTCCGAATCTTAGGATTTCATATCCCGCACTAGGTGATTGTGGGTAATATTGCTTAGCTTTATCATAAAGTTTGTATGCATATCCGGGCTCCTCCACCTGAGTTCCGATTTCTTGGCCAGTCAGATAAAAAGAAGTTAACTGGCACTCGCCTTTTTCGTAACGCATGCGCACAAAAATTCCGTTTTGCAATAACGACGCTACCGCCGGTTCATATCCTCCAACCGTAGCGGGATTGCCTACGGATGACGTGGTGCTGCCACCTTCTTGGACTGGCACGGTTGGTGGCATGGCAGGAGGACGATAAACGACCGATGCGTTGTTCAACGATTCGCGGCGATCGTTTGGTGGCGCGCCATAAATTAAAACTTCTGGAGGCACGAAAAAATACATATCACCCCAGCAACTATTTTTCCGTCCATTCTGCGCCTGATAACTTAGCTCTCTTGTATTTCTACCTGTTATGTTCGTTATCTGACTTTGATCAGCAATGATCTCGAAATGAATTCTGCCTTTAGCCCCATAGATACTGCCAGCCTCGCCAAGAGACTCTTTCCTACTGACTACTTTCCCTATCTGAGGACTGGTCAGATTAATTTTCGATAAATGCATGTAGATCGAATAGAAAATAACTTTCGACTCTGCCTCTTCACCAATTTCCGTCTCATGACGCAATACTACGCAACCCTTATCAGTCCATCCGCCCCGAAAATTTAGCGGATTAGTTAGATCGTCGTTTTCTGGAGCGGAATCACGAAAGTAAACCAATGTCCCATCGCAGATTGCTCTTACTGGCAATGTACGCCCCCCCTCCTGGGGAGCTGTTAAGTGAATGCCACCATGCCAATTAAGGTCAAAACTCAGCGGATAACCACCATCACCAGGGATGCCACCCACCATGGCACGTGCCAGATAAGCATCGTCGGTTTCACCCGCCACCGGAGCAGGAATAAAAGGAGGGCTAATGATCATTCAAAAAATTCCTTGTTCATATTGACGCTTGTCCGTCCGCTCAAAGCGAGAAAGGGTAATCAACTGTCGGCTTAACCTTCTCAGGCACCGCATTCCCCAACGCCTGATCCATCAAACTCCCCGCCTTATCCTTATCCGCCGCCCCCGGCAGCACCGGCGGCTTAATCCCGATCCCTGTGCCGGAACCAGCCGAGCCACCCGCATTGATCTTGATCACCGGCCCAACCACCGTAACCCCACCGCCATCAAGCTTGATAAAGCTCCCACCCCCAAGAATGGTCAGCTCTGTCCCCGCCTCAATAACAATCTTGTCCCCAGCCTTGAGGTGAATTTCTTTCCCCACGCTGGTCAGTTGCGCAGTCCCCAGCTTCACATGCTGGTTCTGCCCAATCGTCAGGTGATCATCCAGCTTCGCTTCAACCTTGCGATCGGAAATCGTGGTGCGGTGTTCCTCGGCTTTCAGCTCGGTGTAGGTGTTCTTCACCACTGTGTCGTGACGTTCATTACCGACCCGAATCTTCTGGTCATGCTCAACGTTTTCATCCCAATCCCGCTGCGCATGAATGTAGATCTGCTCCGCACCTTTCTTGTCTTCAATGCGCAGTTCGTTGTACCCACCGCCACCCGGCGAGCTAAGCGTTTTGAACACGCTGCGAGTCTTGTTCGCCGGCAAGGCATACGGCACCGGGTTTTCCTTGTGGTACAGGCAGCCGGTCACCAGCGGTTGGTCGGGGTCGCCTTCGAGGAAGGTGACGAGGACTTCCATGCCGATGCGCGGGATGCTGATGGCGCCGTAGCGGTCGCCGGCCCAGGAGCTGGAGACGCGTAGCCAGCAGCTGGTGTTGTCATCGGCGAGGCCTTCGCGGTCCCAGTGGAACTGGACTTTGATGCGGCCGTATTGGTCGCAGTGGATTTCTTCGCCTTTCGGGCCGGTGACCATGGCGGTCTGGCTGCCGAGGACGCGTGGTTTCGGGTGTTCGAGGGCCGGGCGGTAGAACACGTCCCACGGGGTGGCGAGGAAGGTGTTGCGGTAGCCCTGGTGGAAGTCGTCCTTGTTGTCGGTGGTGTCGCTGGTCACACCTTCTTCGAGGACTTGCGGCTGCTTGCCCTCGTGGAAGATTTCGGTGAGCAGCCACAGGTCGTTCCACTCGCTGCGCGGGTGGTCGGACATTTCCATGAAGTGGCCGCTGACCAGTCGGGTCTGGTCGCCGCGACCTTCGGCCTGGCGGTAGTCGGCGCGGTGGCGTTCGAGGGCGCGCTGGCTGAGGAACTTGCCGCGTGCGCGGTCGATGAAGCGGCCGGGGTAGTCGTAATCTTCGAGATCCGGCTCGGTGCTGTCGCCGTCGGGTTTGTACGCGGCTTCCATTCGCAGGCGCGGTTTTTCGAAGTCGTAGTCGCGGCGCGTGGTGCGCGTGGTGCGGGTTTCCAGACGCAGTTTGAAGGCTTTGATTACCGGCTCGTCGGCGACCATACCGCTGCCCTGCACATAAGCAGTTGGCTGCCCCAAGTTCTGGAACACGGTCTGGTCGTCGCCGAACACCAGCAGGTGGGCCTTTTCGCTGTGCTGGAAGTGGTAGTGGATGCCTTCTTCTTCGCACAGGCGCTGGACGAAATGCAGGTCGGTTTCGTCGTACTGCACGCAGTAGTCGCGATCCGGGCACGGCTGGCTGAGCTGGAAGCTGTAGGCGTTGCCTTTGATGCCGTGTTCTTCGAGGATCAGCGCGATGATTTTCGGCGCTGACATCTGCTGGTAGATGCGCTGGTTGGTGCGGTGATGCAGGTATTGCAGTTGCGGCACGATCGAGACTTTGTAGCGGGTCAGGCGCTTGCCGGCATCGCCCTGGGCGACGCGGTAGATCTGCCCGTGAATGCCCGAGCCCTGTGGATCGAATGCCAGGAACGCCTGCTTGTGCAGCAGTTGTTCGAGATCCAGATCGGGGTTTTCGCTGACCAGTTCGAGGTCGAAGCGATACGCCTGGCTGATGCCTTCGGTGCCGGTGAACGACAGCACTTGCAGGTCGCCGACGTAGTCTTCGACCTTGAGGCTGAAGTGGGTTTCGTTAGCTGAGTTGAACATCGTGTGCTCCCTGTTCGAATGTCATCCGTTACGCCCGAAGTCGCAGACGTTGCAGCCAGGACGAAGTGGCGCCCAAGGCGTCACGCAATTGTTGGGCAGTGATGGTGCGTTCTGCCGGGTTGAAGCTCAGCGCGGTTCGCAGCGCTTGCCAGCCGTGCTGGGGTAGATTCGCTGGGGCGCGCAGCTCGCGCTCCAGGTGCTCGTCACGGGCCTGGGTCGAGGGTAAGCGGCGGAACGGGTGTTTGCCGCCCGCCAGTTCATAGATCACGCAGGCCACCCCGTACACGTCCGCGCTGGCCGACAATGGTTGGCCCTCAAGCAGTTCGGGGGCGGCGTAGCCTGGGGTCCAGGCGTGGAAGCGCTCGCGGCTCAGGTGCGGCAGACCGGGCAAGGTGCCCTCCTCTGCCTGCCCCAGACCGAAGTCGAACAGGCGCAGGCCGTCTTCGCTGAGCATGACGTTGCTCGGTTTCAGATCACCGTGCAGCACGCCGCGACGGTGGGCGTAGGCCAACGTGTCGAGCAGCGGCAGGACGATGTCGCGCAACTCTTGCCACGGCAGGCCGAGGGGCCGCTCGCAGAGCAATTTGTCCAGGGTCAGGCCACGCATGTATTCCATGGTGATGAAGGCCCGCTGGCAGTCGGTGTCGACTTCAAACGTGTGTGCACGCACGACGTTGTCGTGGCGCAGGCGTCGGGTCAGGGCGAACTCGCTGTAGAGCAAGGCACTGGCGTCCGGCGATTCGGCAAATTCTTCGCTGAGGATTTTCAGCGCAATGTAAGGGTCGGGATCGCCGAACTGCTCATGCAGCAGATCTCGCGCCCGGTAAACGGCGCCCATGCCACCGGCCCCGAGCAGACGCTCGAGGTGGTAGCGACCGGCGAGTACATCCGGCAGCGCACCGATGCTGGCCTTGGTCGGCGCCAGCAGCGGTTCGGCCTGGTTGCCCTTGGCGAAGGCAAAGTAGGTCAGGTTGCTGGCCTGCTCTTCGCTGATCAGCAGGTCATCGATGGGCGATTCGAGTTCACTCATTGGCGGATCACCACGGCAGTCAGGTTGTCCCGCGCGGCGCCCCGCAGAGCGCCGTCGAACAAACGTTCCAGCGCCACGTGCGGCGCGCTGAGGCTGAGGGCGTTGCCGAGGGCGTCGCTGCTCAGGCCCTGATACAAACCATCGCTGCAGAGCAAGAACACATCGCCCGGATAGACCTCGAGTTCAAGCACATCCAGGGTCAGTGTGTCGGCGGCGCCGACGGCTCGGGTGAGTGCCTGAGCCGCCGGGTGCGCTGCCGCCTGTTCGACGCTCATTTGCTGCTCGTCGATCAGTTGCTGTTGCAGCGAATGGTCCTTGGACAGTTGATACAGCCGCTGCCCGCGCCACATGTAGCAACGGCTGTCGCCGGCCCAGATGCAGGCCGCGCGATTGCCTTCCACCAGCAGCGCGACGACGGTGCTGCCCATGATGCTGTCGTGGCGTCCGGCAGTGACGGTCAACTCCTGCCCCAAACGCCGGTTCAGCCAGTGCAGGCACTGGCGGATGGCTTTGAGGCGTTCGTCGAAGTCCTCGTGTTGCGGCAACTCAGCCAGGCTGGCGACGATCAACTGGCTGGCGATGTCGCCACCCTGATGACCGCCCATGCCGTCCGCGACCACCCACAGACCATGCTGCGGCGAGTCGAGGAAGGCATCTTCGTTGCGCGCCCGCACCTTGCCCGGGTCGGTACGCGCCGCGCTGCGCCAGGGACTGGCCACCAGCATCAGAGCTGCACCGGCATACGGAAGGTGCGCAGCACGCCCATGTCGAACGGGTTCGGCGTGCGCTGGCTGGTGAGCAGGTAGTTGGCGCGCAGGCCGCCCACGTCGGCTTTCAGTACCAGCACGTCACGACCGTTCAGGTACTCGGTCTGCATCAGGTCGAACAAACGGAACAGCGACCATGGGCCGGAATTCTTCTCGATCCCGATCGGGCGTCCGGCCATCTTGTCCATGACCAGACTGGTGCGACCGTCTTCAGCATCGGTCGGCCACTTGAAGGTCATTGGCAGGATCGGGCCGTGGCGGTATTCCATGGTCTTGTCGCCGAACTTGAATTCGGAGCGGCTGACCGCCGGATCGAGGGTGTACGGCTCAAGCTTGAACTGCACGGTCGGCTCGGCCGGGTTGATCGAGAAGAAGCTTTGGCGAATGGTCTGCGCCGCCGCCATCTGATCGAGGTAGACCTTCGATACCGGCAGGCTGTGGCCGTCGACGCTGCGCATGCGGTAGTTGCCCGGATCGCCGCTGACGAACGGACGCATGTAGCTGTCGAAGAAGCGGTCGACGGTACCTTGAGCACGGAAGAACTCGCGGAAGTCGCTGATCGCCACATCGCTGGTGCTGCTGGCGCTGAACGGATAGCGCTTGCTGATGGTTTTGCCGTACACGCTGTACAGCTCGTTCTGATAACGGCCGTTCAGGTATTGGTAGGCATCGTTGAGCACCAGGCGCCATGAGTCTTCAGCCAGCACGTTGAACCACACGCTCAGTGGACGTGGCAGACGACCGGAGGCATTGCGCAGGTTGGTCAGCGCATCACGCTGGCCGCTCATGCGCGTCTTGGCCATCTCGAATGCGGCTTGCTCCGGCGTGCTGGAACGGGCCAGACCGGCCAGTTGCAGTTGCAGGTCGTTGAGCGCGCTGAACGCTGGCGTCAGGTCAGCGCCCGGGCCGTTGTTGTCGTCGAGCAGACGATGCAGCGGTTCGAAGCGGCGTTGCAGGGATTTCTTCGCGGTGTCCGGCAGGTTCTTCGCCACGTTCAGCGCCGAAGCCTTGTCGGCGGCAGCGGCGGCGAGTTTGCCGACCTTGCCCAGTTTGCCTTTCTGCCCGGCCAGCGCATCGGCGGCTTCGCCGGCTTCATCGACCGGATCAGCCGCGGCTTCGAAGCGGGTGTTTTCACGCACTTCGGTGAGCAGCGCGAGTACCGGCGAGTTAGCCGAAGTCAGGCCCGCCAGTTGCTCGGCGCCTTCGCCAGCGTCGCTGATGGGTGGCAGTGCGACCTGGCCAACGGCTTCGCTCCAGTAGTTGGCGTAGTCGCGGAAGTACAGCTGCTCAAGCTCGACCATCAGGCGACGCAAATCCATGTCGCTGATGCCCGCGCCTTCGCCCAGCACCCAGTTGTCGCGCAGGATATCGGTGACCAGCGCGGCGCCCTGCACCGAGAAATACTGCTGATAACCCTGTTGGGTGTAGAAACCCGGGATCACGTATTCAGTGCCGATGAACAACGAGCCTTGCGGGCCGAGGTGTTGGCTGAAGCGATAGTCCGGCAGGTTGCGCGCCTGCTCGCGGAGCATGCGGTAAACCACGTTGGCCAGCGATTCGCTGCGCAGGACCTGACGCGCCTGCGTCACCAGTTGATCGTTCAGCGGGTAGATGAACGGCTGCTTGAGCAAACGCTCGAGGTGCGTATTCAGACCGTTCTGCACCGCGGTGTTGCCGGTGTAGCGCTGCGACCAGTCAGTGGCGACCCAGTCCTTGAGCCACGCCGCGTCGCGACGATCCTTCATGTTCAGCATCAGGTACGCGCGCAGGCTGTTGAGCAGGCGATCGCGATCCTTCATGTTGGCGCGGATCTGCCCTTCGAGCATGGTCGCGACCCGTGGCAGCAACTGCGCTTCCAGCTCACGCTCGTAGGCGGTTTTCACCACCGGGTTGATCTCTTCGCCCTGATACAGGCCGCCACGCTCGTGGTACGAGACGTCCCCCTTGCTCGGGAACACCTGGGTCGCGGCGTAGCTGGTGTCGAGCACTTTCAGCACACCCATGGCGTCATCGCGCGGCGTTACGGCCGAACGTTGCTGGGTCCAGTTCTGTGCCAGCGTGCGCAGGTTTTCCAGACGCTCGTAGTTGGCCGAAAAACCACCGGCCCAGAGCATGCCGAACAGTGCCAGTGCTGCCAGTGCGCCGACGTACAGCGCACGCTGGCCCCAATGAATGCGGCTGCGCTCGCGCTTGTCCAGACCGGCCAGATCGGCCTCGGGGAAAATCACTTGGCTGAGCAAGTGGTGGATGAACCGCGAACGGCCGCTGCGCAGAGTCGGCAGCACGCCGGCGTTCATGCCCAGGCTGGCGCCGATGCCGGCGGTGGTCGAATCCATTTCCTGGGTCAGGTGCGGCGCGCTGGTCAGGTAGAAACCGCGCAGTTGCGTGGCGCGCTGATAGCGGTTGCCGGTGAACGCCATGTCAACAAACAGGCACAGGCGCTCGCCGATCTGCCCCAACTGATGCGGGAAGTCGAGGATGCGGCCACGGCGCTGAGTGTCGCGCTCGGAGTGCATGCGCATGATCACTTGGCTGTTGAGGCGGCGCAGCAGCTCTTCGAATTCGTTGCGCAGGACCGTGACGTCGGTGCCGACCTGATCCTTGCGGAAACTGGTGCCGAGTACCTGATCGCTTTCTTCGCGGGTCAGTTGATCGAAGAACTCGTCGAAGCCGAGCAGCTTGTCCGCCTTGCTCAGGACCAGATACACCGGCACGTCGACGTGCAGTTTCTGATGCACGTCCTGCAAACGGCTGCGCACCTGGCGCGCGAGGGTCTCGATGTCCTGCTCGCTGCCGCCGGTGAGGGTTTCCACCGGAATGGTCACCAGCACGCCGTTCAACGGACGACCGCGACGACGCTTGCGCAGCAGCTCCAGCAGGGTTGTCCAGGCGTTGCCGTCGACTTCCGCGTCCGGTTGAGTGGTGTAACGCCCGGCGGTGTCGATCAGTACACCGTGATCAGCGAAATACCAGTCGCAATGACGGGTGCCGAGGGTGTCGCGGGTCAGCTTGCGGTCGATCTTGTTGATCGGGAATTCCAGACCGGAAAAATCCAGCAGGCTGGTCTTGCCGGAGGCCTGCGGACCGATCAGCAGGTACCACGGCAAGTCACTGCGCCAGCGCTCGCTGCGACCGCGATACAGGCTCGACGTCTTCAGGGTTTTCAGCGCGTCCTTGAAACGCGCCTTCAACTCTTTCTGTTCTTCGTCGATCAGCTCTTCGCGGCGGATACGGTCCTGACCGTCCTCGCTTTCTTCCTCGGCTTTCTTGCGGATACCGGCGCGCCAGCTGACGAAGACCATGGTCAGGCCCCAGATCAGGAACAGCACGCTGATGGTCAGCAGGCGCGAGGTCGCACTTTCCCAGAACTTGTAATCATCGACCGCCAACAACGGGCCGACGAACCACACCAGCAGCGCCACGAACAGCACCAGCAGCAGAGTCCAGACCCAGGTCTGGCGCAGGAAGGCGCCGACTTTCTTGAAAAACTTTTTCATCACACGTCCCTGTTTTACGGCTGCGCCTGCGGTTGCACCGCGGCTGGATCAAGCGGCTGATAAGGATGCAGAACGGTGTCGCGTTGTTCGCTCAGGACCCAGGCGAAGCCCGAATACATCACCACCAGGCAGACCAGAGTAAAGAGCACCACCATCCACGCCGGCACGATACGCACCAGGTTGCGGCGCTGGTCGTTGAGGCCTTCCCAGTGCGGCGACAACTCGCGCGGCACGTCGCCTCGCAACTGACGGATCTGCCGGTACAAGGCGTCGCGGATGCCTTCAAGCTCAAGCATGCCGCGCGCCTGGACGCGGTACTTGCCCTCGAAACCGAGGGACAGGCACAGGTACATCAGTTCGAGCATCGGCAGGTGCTTGACCGGGTTTTTCGACAGCCGATCAAGCAGCTGGAAAAACTTCTCGCCGCCGAAGGTTTCGTTGTGGAAGCTGCTCAGCAGGCTCATCTGCGACCACTCGCTTTCGTTGCCCCACGGCGTGGTCACGACAGCTTCGTCGACCACGGTGCAGAGCACGTAACGCGCGGCCATCACCTGGCTGCTTTCGGCGCCGTTGTGCAGGGCGCGTACTTCAAACAATTTCAGCCCGGCGGTCAGCCGCTCATTCAGCGCGTACAGGTCTTCGCGGGTTTCGCTGTGCTTGAGGCGCACCACTTCCGAGAGCAGATCGGACGAGGCCGCGACCAGCGAGTTGAGGCTGATGTTGAACGCCTCCGCCGGACGCAGGCGCGCGGCGTAGATCATGCGTTCTTCCAGTTGCTCGAAACGCGGCGGCGCGGCGAAGTCGGTCAGCGGACTCGATGCCGGTCCGTGGCCCTGACGGTCGAGCAGGACGGTTTTGTCGTCCTGGTTGTAATCCGTTTCCTTGATCATGTCGGTCAGTTCCTGATGGCCCAGAATTTCAGTTCAAGCTCGGCGAATTCGCCGGACACGTGGAACGCGAAACCGCCGGAGCGTTCGAGTTGTGCCAGGTCTTCGGAACTGAGTTCGAGAATGAAATAGGTTTTGTTCGAGTGGAACGCGATCTGCCGTGGGGCCACCGGCAACGGTTTGACCTTGATCCCCGGCAAGTGCAGGTTGACCAGTTGGCGGATGCGCTCCACCGGGCCGACCTTGAGGTGCTGCGGCAAACGCTGACGCAGTTCTTCGGAGTCGCAGTTGGCACTGGCTGCCAGCACGAACGAAGCCGAGCCGAGCAGTTTGTGATCGTGCAACGGCGAGACGATGATGCCGTACTGACGCGCCTGCAGGATCAACTCGATGGCGTGCTGTTCGAGCACCATCGACAGCACCTGACGGATCGCTTCCATCAGTTTGCGGAAGCTTGCGCCCTGATCGGCGTGGGAATAGCGGCTGTCCAGACGCGGGCGTTTGCTCTCGCCGGAGAAGGTCGCCAGATCGCCGAGCATGGTCAGCAGCGTGCGGTACAACTCTTCCGGGTGCACTTGTTCCAGACCGAGGTAATGGCGCAGCAGCAGTTCGGTACGGTTGATCAGTTGCAGCATCATGAAGTCGCCGACTTCAGCGCCGCCGACTTTGCCATTGGAGCGAATCCGCTCGGCAATCGTGTCGCCACGGTGGCTGAGCATGCTGATGACTTCTTTCAGGCACGACAGCAGGTAGCTGGAGGCGTGGGCCTGAATGTAGGTCGGGACGAAATCCGGGTCGAGGCTGATGACGCCGTCGGGCGTGGTGTCGAGCACGTCGCAGATTTTCAGCTTCACGTAGGCCTGATCGCTCTGCTGCTCGCCGAGCAACAGTTTGAAATCCGGGCGACCGCAGCTGACCTGACTGGCGGAATCGTCGCCGGCGTTGGAGTCGGCGACTTCGGCGTCATACGCGGTGTAGCGCGCGAGCACGTCGGATTGCTCCGGGCGCCGGGCCTCGATGTGGTTGCCGGTGACCAGCGGCAGCGCCAGATAGATCGGCGTGTTGCCGGTGTTCGGCGGCACGTCCAGCGCCAGCGGCTCGGTGTTGCCACCGAGTTCGAACAGGCTGCCGTCCGGCAGAATCCCCGAGGCTTCACTGATCACCAGTTTGCCCATGTTGAGGAACTGCAAGTCGATTTCCAGATTGAGAAAACCCCAGGTGTAGCCACCCAGCAATTGCGTGCGGGTCTTCATCTGGTGATCGTAATAGCGATCGTTGTGCTGGAAGTGCTGCGGTCGCAGCAACATGCCTTCCTGCCAAATGACTTTGTGGGTGTTCATGATCAGTCATCCGCCTTGGCGAGCACTTGTTGGGTATTGCGGATACCGGCCTGATCGAGGGTCAGATCAGCCTCGGTGAGTTCCAGCGGAGTGATCTGCACGGTGTGGCGCCACTGGGTATCCGGCAGGTCGCGATAGGCAGCGAGGATGCCCACGTAACGGCTGCCCTCCTCCACGCTGAGTTTCAGTTCCACGGTTTCACCCGGGCGCAGTTCCAGTTCTTCGCTGGCCACCAGATCCGGGTTGAGGGATTCCTTGGCGCGTTCGTAGAGGCTGAAGAAATCAGCGTTCTCGAAGGTCACCGGGTGCTTGAGTTCGAACAGGCGCACGACGATCGGCGACGGCCGACCATTGAGGTCCGGGTTGAGCTGATCGCTGCCGGTCAGCTTGAGGTTGATCTTGGTCACTTTCGAGTATGGCGACAGCGACGAGCAACCGGCGAGCAGCACCAGCACGGTGAGCGCAGTCAGCGTCTTGAAAAAAGCGGTCGAGCGGCGAGACATGCGCATCATCCTTGGTGGTCGGTGTGGAGGGTGGAGATCAGGCGAATCTGTTCTTCGTAAGCCTGGGCAAAGTCGCGGGCCAGCAGACGCTCGCTCCAGTCATCGTCCTGACGCAGGGCCTGGTGGTAGCGGCCGAATGCTCTCCAGCGCCCGCCCGAAGTGGCGATCAATGGCTTGCTGTCGCGCTCGAAACGCAGGGTCAGCTGCTCCGGCGAGAAGTGCTCCAGCGTGCCACGCACAGCGGCGCGACTGGCGGTCAGCAGAGCCACTTGGTGCGCCTGCAAATCACGGAATGCACGGGAGATCGCTTGCTCGGCCGGCAGATGGCCGGGCTTGCTTGGCTGCAACAGAATCTGCAGTGCTTCGCTCGGATCGACGGCGAATTTCAGCGGGTTCTTGTTGGTGCCTTGCACGGTGGTCTGCGCCAGACGCAGTTCGTTTTTCAGCTCGGAGCGGGTGCGCAGGCTCTGCTGCAAACCGCCGATGCTCTGGCGCAGCAGGCGCGCAGCGTTGAGCGCCAGCGCTTCGCGTTCGTCGTGGCTGAGGCCTTTGACGTCGACGCCCAGCGCCGCGCCGAAGTGTTCCCAGAAACCTTCGCTCTGACGCTCGACGGCTTTCGGTGCAGGCGCCGGCTCAGGCTCGACCGGGGCGGCGATCAGCTCCGGGACCATCAGGCTTTCCATGTCGATGCGCGCGTAGTCGGCACGTTGACGGGAGTCTTCCGGCTTGGCGGTAGGCGACAGCAGTTCGTCGATTTCCGAGTACACGCGCTCTTGCTGTTCGAGCGCATTGAGCGGGTCGAGGTCGAGGAACGCGTCATCCGGAATGATGCTGCCAGCGGCGCGCGGACGGCCGACTTCGCCGTCGAAGGTCGCCGGGTCACGAACCAGCCGCGCGCGGATCTCGAAGTCGCCGAGAATGTAGGTGCTGCCGTGCTCGATGCGCACCGGCTCGCCCTTGTGCAGGCGTGCGCCACTGCTGCCGTCCTGGACACCGTTGCTGCTGGTGTCGGTGAGGAAGAACGAGCCCTCGCGGTAGCTGACAATCGCGTGGTGGTTGGACAGGTGCCGCTTGCGGTCAGGGATGATCCAGTCGCAGTCCTCGCCGCGCCCGATCACGCCACCGGCCTGTTTGAAGGTCCGCTGGCACAGCTCGGTGGGCACGAACTGCTTGGTGTTCAGCATTTCGAAAACCAATTCCATGTTTGATGCTCCTTGCGGTCACTTGCCGCGATTGACCGCTTGCGGATCACCCAACGGGCGATAGTCGTTGTCGTTGAATTTGTAATTGCCGCTACAGCCGCCAAGGCCGCATAGAACGACGAGGGTCAGCAGGACAGCGTGCCAGTGACGAACAGACATCAGAGGGTCTCCAGGTGTAGACAAAGCACAAAGCGCCGACCCTTGCGGGCGGCGCTGAAATAAGTTTTTGAGGTGGGCTCGAAGCCTCTAGATCGAGGCCTTGAGCCATAGCCTGGAGGTACGGCGACCTCCCGTGGCGAGGGGACTTGTCCCCGTTGGGGTGCGCAGCGCCCCCATAACCTGCCAGCGCGATTTCTCAGTGAAACCGTATGTACCGGACTGCGACTGCTGCGCAGCCGGACGGGGATAAATCCCCTCGCCACAGGGTATGTGTTGGGTTCGAAGAAGCGCTGTAGCTCAACCATCAAAATCACCCAAATTGATATTCAGGCGCCCGAGGCGGTACAGCAGCGTGCGCCGTGGCAGGCCCAGTTCGCGGGCCGCGAGGGTCTGGTTGCCGTCGTTCTTGCGCAGGCAATCGAGGAGCAATGTGCGCTCGACCTGTTCCAGGCGTTCGCGCAGATTCAGGCCGCTGTTGTCTTCCGGCATCGCTTCCAGGCGCAGAGAAAAATGCTCGGCGAGCAACTCGCCGCCCTCGCAGAGCAACACCGCGCGCTCGACCAGTGCCTTGAGTTCGCGAACGTTGCCGGGGAAGTTGTAGCCGCACAGATGCTCCAGCGCCGAATCCGACCAGCGCACCGGATCACGCTGCAAAAACGTGCAAGTCTTTTCCGCAAAGTGCCGGGCCAGATCGAGGATGTCGCCTTCGCGCTGACGCAGGGCCGGCAGCTCGATCGGGAACTGCGCGAGGCGGTAGTACAAGTCCTCGCGGAACTTGCCTTCGCTGACCAGCGCCGCCAGATCACGGTGCGTCGCGGCGATGATGCGCACGTCGATCTTGTGCGTGTCGTTGGAACCCAGCGGACGAATCTCGCCTTCCTGCAACACGCGCAGAATCTTCGCTTGCAGCGACAACGGCATGTCGCCGATTTCATCGAGCAGCAACGTGCCGCCATTGGCCGCGTCGAACAGCCCGGCGCGATCGCGATCGGCGCCGGTGAAGGCGCCTTTGCGGTAGCCGAACAGTTCGCTTTCCAGCAGGTTTTCCGGGAACGCCGCGCAGTTCTGCACGATGAACGCCCGGGAGCGACGCGGGCCGCAATCGTGGATCGCCCGCGCCACCACTTCCTTGCCGGTGCCGGTCTCGCCACGCAACAGCACGGTGTACGGGCTGTGGAGGATCTTGCTGATCAGCGAGTAGGTCTGGCGCATCGCCGCGCTTTTGCCGATCAGGCCGTAGCCGCTGATGCTCGGCACACTGCGAGTGGCGGTGGCCGATTCGGCGGCTGGCTGACGCAGGCGTTGCAGCAGATGCAGTTGGCCGAGCACGAACGAGCCGAGCTGGCCAAGGGAGTCGGCGAAACCCTGCAAGTCAGTGCGACGACGACTGGCACACAGCAACAAGCCCTCAACCGACTTGTGCTGATTGACCAGCGGCACGCACAACAGCGACTGCCACGGCGTGCTCGTCGCCGGCAGAAAACTGGTTTCGTGCAGGCTGCCGGTCAGGTCGTCGAGGCACACCACGCGGTTCTGGCACAGGGCGAATTGCAGCAGTTGCTCGCCGTTGTAATCCGCTGGCAGGCTCGCCGCCTGACGCGGTTGCAGCGCGCCGTCGAGGCACTCGGCGTTCATCCCCAGGCAGGTGTGAGTGGCGTCGAGCAGATACAGCTGCGTCAGTTCGCAGCCACTCAGTTCGGCCAGGCCACGGACGAATTCACCCAGCAGCGCAGCACTGTCCGCCGCGCGCGAAAGACTGGCGAACTGCGCCAGCAACGCTTCGGCATAGACCAGTGGCTGCGGCACTTGAGTGAACATCACGCCCACCTCAGACGAACTCGCAGGTCACGCTGGAATTGCCGTCGAGCGTGGCATGCACACGCTTGAGGCTCTCGCCGGTCGCCATCGCGTCGAGCAGACGATCAGCCACCAGCGGCAGCACATGCTGATCGAGCAAATGATCGATCAGGCGCGCGCCGCTTTCGCTTTGCGTGCAGCGCTCGGACAGGTGATCGACGAGGTTCTGGCACCAGCTGAACTCCAGCTGACGGCGGTTCAGGCGCTCGCCGAGACGGCCGAGTTTGATCTCGATCAGCTCGCGCAGCACCGGGCCGCCCACCGGGTAGTACGGCACCACTTTCATCCGCGCCAGCAGCGCCGGTTTGAAGTGTTTGCTGAGTACCGGGCGAATGGTTTCTTCGAGCACTTCGGCGGTCGGCCGCGCGCCGTCTTCGCAGAGTTCGCTGATCTTGTCGCTGCCAAGGTTCGAGGTCATGAGGATCAACGTGTTGCGGAAGTCGATCTCGCGACCTTCGCCATCGTTGGCCACGCCTTTGTCGAAGATTTGGTAGAACAGGTTGAGCACGTCCGGGTCGGCCTTCTCGACTTCATCGAGCAACACCACCGAATACGGCTTCTGACGCACGGCTTCGGTGAGCATGCCGCCCTCGCCGTAACCGACGTAGCCCGGTGGCGCACCGATCAGGCGCGAGACGGTGTGCTTTTCCTGGAACTCGGACATGTTGATGGTGGTGATGAAGCGGTCGCCGCCGTACAACAGGTCAGCCAGGGCCAGCGCGGTTTCGGTCTTGCCGACGCCGCTCGGCCCGACCAGCAGGAACACACCGACCGGTGCATCAGGCTTGTTCAGGCCGGCAGCGGTGGCGCGCATCGAACGATCCAGCGCGTGCACGGCTTGTTCCTGACCACGGATGCGGGTGCGCAAATCGGTGGCGAAACTGGCGACCTTGGCGTTGTGCTCGCGGGCCAGTTGCGCCAATGGCACGCCGGTCCAGGCGCTGATCACTTCGGCGACCAGACGCGGGCACACTTCGAAGCTGACCAGGCGTTCTTTGACTTGCGCAGCGGTCAACGCGGCGTGGGTTTCATGCAACTGGGCTTCCAGCGCTTCGACGCTTTGGCCTTCTTCGACTTCGGCGACCACAGTTTCAATCACGGTGCCTTCGGCGTCTTCTTCGACGCTGACGGTCGGCTCGACGGCTGCGGCTTCGCGAGCCTTGGCCAGTTGCTGACGCAGTTCCAGCAGACGCTCGGCGAGCTCTTTCTGCTCAGTCCACAGAGATTCCAGCGCGAGCATTTCGCTTTCGGCTTCGTCCAGACGCGCTTCCAGTGCTTCCAGCGCTTCGTGGTCGATCAGCAGACCGGCTTCGGCATCGCGACGCAGCGCCTGACGCTGACGGCCGCCTTCAGCCAGTTCGCCACGCAGGCGCTCCAGACTTTCCGGGGCAGCAGCGAGGCTGATGCGCACGCGGGCGCACGCGGTGTCGAGGACGTCGACAGCCTTGTCCGGCAGTTGCCGACCGGCCAGGTAACGCGCGGACAATTCAGCAGCGGACACCACCGCGTCATCGCGCAGGTAGATGCCGTGGCTCTTCTCGTAGACCTGAGCCAGGCCACGCAGGATGGTCACTGCTTCGCTGACGGTCGGTTCGTGCAATTGCACAGGCTGGAAACGACGGGCCAGCGCCGGGTCTTTCTCGAAGTATTTCTTGTACTCGGCCCAGGTGGTCGCGGCGATCGTGCGCAGTTCGCCACGGGCCAGCGCCGGCTTCAGCAGGTTGGCCGCATCGGAACCGCCGGCATTGCCGCCGGCGCCGATCAGCGTATGGGCTTCGTCGATGAACAGGATGATCGGTTTCGGCGAGGCTTTGACCTCGTCGATCACGCCTTTCAGACGACGCTCGAATTCACCTTTGACGCTGGCGCCGGCCTGCAACAGGCCCATGTCCAGCGAGAGCAATTCAACGCCCTTGAGCACCTGCGGCACTTCACCGGCAGCGATGCGCGAGGCGAGGCCTTCGACGATGGCGGTCTTACCGACACCGGCCTCACCGACGACGATCGGGTTGTTCTTGCGCCGACGAGCGAGGATGTCGACCATCTGCCGGATCGCGCCGTCACGGCACAACACCGGGTCGAGTTTGCCGTCGCGGGCCTGTTGGGTCAGGTTGTGGGTGAAGCGCTGCAACAGCGACTCGCCTTGCGCCGCCGGCTTGCCGTTGGCCGCCGGTTGCTCCTGTTGCGACAAAGCAAATTCCTTCAGACGATCGATGTTCAACTTGGCGAGCAGCGGCTGGTAACGGCTGCCGGCGTAGCGCATCGGATTGCGCAGCAACGCCAGGATCAGCGCGGCGTCTTCGACCTGGGTCTGGCCCAGCTCGAGGTTGGCCACCAGCAGCGCGTCTTGCAGCCATTGCACCAGTTCCGGAGCGAATACCGGGTTGCGCGAAGCGCTGTGTTCGACCCGCGATTGCAATGCAGCGGTCAGTTCACCGGCGTCGACGTCAGCATCTTGCAGCGCGCGCGACAGCAAGCCGTTCGGGCGCTCGAGCAAGCCCAGCAGCAAGTCTTCGACGAGGATCTTGCTGCCGCCACGGGCGACGCAACGCTCGGCCGAACGTTCCAGATCACGACGGGTTTCGGCGTCCAGCGCCTGGATGAGTTGTTGCAGGTCTACGTTGATCATGGCTCACGTCCTTAATGAATTTTGCTGCCCAGGGTCACCACGCCGTCCGCTTTTTCGCGGCCCAGCCAACTGGTCCAACCGAGGCGACAGGCGTTCTGCTCACCGATGCGCAGTTCGCGGATTTCTTCCTGGCGCAGGACCAGGCGAATGTCGTAATCGAGCGGGTCACGCAAGGTGAACCGCACCAGCGCGCAGAGCGGCTGGTAGCCGAAACCGATCGGCAGGAATTCATGGAATCGCTGCCAGTCGAGTTCGGTGATGTGAATGCGGAATTTGCCACTGCGATCGCGCACGTGCTCGCCCAGCACCAGGTCTTCGCCGAGTACGCTGTTGGCGCGGCCCAAACGATTGCGCTGCTCGTCGAGGATTTCCACGCGGCGCTCGATGCACTGCTCGATGACCAGGTCTTCGTGCTTGAAGTAGTAACGCAGCACGGCTTCGATCAGCGCCGCCGAGTGCGCCCGCAAGCTGAGCAGACCGAGGTACGGCAGCAGGCGTTTCCAGTTGAGTTCCTTGGCCTTGCGGATCTCGTCGCCGCCCAGGCCGATCAGCGCAAACAGCTGCGCCGAGAACGGGTCGATCGCGCCGCTCTGGAAGCTCGCGCGGTAGCGGTACTTGCGCCAGATCGGCAGCATCAGTCGTTGCAGGCGATGGTGGAACAGGTCGAGGAAATTGCGCGTCGGGTTGCCGTCCTCGCTGTCGCCCAAGGCCTGTTCGCCATAGAACGCCGGCAGCGGCGAACCGGAGCCGACCAGACCGATCAGGTTGAAGCGCATGCGCGCGCGCATCTTGCCGTGCTCTTCGAAAAACTCGACGCGATCGACGTCGCTGCGCGGAAAGCCCAGGCTCGGGTTGGCCTGGAACTCGACCTGGTCATACAGATCGTCTTCGCTCAGATGCGGGTGTGCCTCGCGCAGCCGGTCGATCACCAACAGCACGGCCTGAAACAGCGAGTACTCGCGTATTACCTTGGTCAGCCCGCTTAAAGCAGGGGCTGCAGGCCCATACGTGGTGTCCATTGGTACACCTCTCCCTGTGTGCTTTTTACCCGCAGCTCATGGAATGAATTGAGACTGGCGTAAAGCGCGAAAAACTCGTTGAGAACCGAAGCGAAGACGAACAGGTCGCCTTCGCCGATATAGCCTTCCGGGTCGATGGTCAGTTCGGTGCGCAAACCGCGCACCGGCAGGCCGCGATGCAGGCGGTCGACGTGATGATGCTTGATGTGCTTGAGGCCGCCGAGCAGGCGCTTGCTGACCTTTTCCGCGTGCTGGTCGTAGTAGCGCGGCAGGTCGTAGGTTTCCAGAATCACCTTCAACGCATTGACGTCCGCCAGCGACAGATAGTTAAGCGACATGTTGCTGATCAGCTTCCACAGGAAGTCACGGTTCAGCGGCGGCGCGAAGCTCGACGTGGCCGGGGTGATGTTGCGGAAACTGAGGAACTCCGGGGTCTGCTCGCTGGCCATGCAGATGTCGCCGAGCTTGAGCTTTTTCGGCAGGTTCTGGTTGGTGCACATCAGCTCGATCGACAGGGTTTCGTGGGCTTCGGTGTGGCGGATGCCGAAGCTCAGGTAAGTGTCGAGGCCGTCATGCAGCAAGGACGAACGCTGGCGAATGCTGTAATGCGGACGGCTGTTGGGCACGTCGAAACTCGGGTCGTGCTCGAAGGACTCGAACGGCACGTATTCCTGATAACCGAGACCGCCGGGCTTCCAGCCAGTGACGGTTTCCACCGAGAACACACCGCAGTTTTCCAGGTCGTATTCCGCCGGCAGCAACAGGTACTCATCCTGCTTGCCATCGAGACGGATCGGCAGCGCGTCGTGCTCGAACAGATTGACAATCGGCGTGCAGAACAGCTTCACGTTATCAAGCGTCGGGCGCATGCGCATGATGCCGCTCTTGCGAATGTCGAAACGCAATTCGAGGCCGCGCATCTGCTTGAGGGTGTCTTCCGGCAGCGCCTTGAGAATGTCCAGACCGTTGACGTCGACGAACAGGAACTTGTCCTGGAAGGCGAAATATTCCTGCAGGTAGCGATAGCCACGGAAGGTGTTCAGCGGATACGGGATCAACGCTTCTTCTTCGGCAAAACCCACCGGTTTCACCCGGTCGCCGGGAATCTTGAACGCCATCGGCTTGCCGCTGACGCCATCAATCGGCTTGCCGGCGGCGTCGAGCGGAATCAGTTCGATGCCGTCGAGGTTGCGCAGCAGGCTCAGGTAGAGCATCTGGCTGATGTAGCGCTCGCCGGCAAAGTACAGGCGCAATTTGCTCAGCTCCAGTTCGCCGAGGTGGCCGTCAGCGCTCATCTCCAGGCGCAGGCTGAGCAGCGAGCCATCGCCCTTCACCGAGTAATTCAGCGCAGCCAGATCCAGCGGCAAGACTTCGGTCGGATAGCAGGTGCGGAAACGGCAGCGCACGTCTTCGATCGGCTTGCTCTCGATCGGCGTATCGCGCTCAACCAACAGCGCCGGCCCGGAACGCTTGAGCGGATCAAACTGCAGAATGCTGAACGCCGGCAGCGGGCGCATGTAGTTCGGCCACAGCAGTTGCATCAGCGAATGGCTGAGCTCCGGCAGTTCGTCATCGAGCTTCTGGCGCAGGCGCCCGGTGAGGAATGCAAAGCCTTCGAGCAACCGCTCTACATCCGGATCCCGCCCGGCCTGCCCCAGATACGGTGCCAACGCCGGACTACGCTCGGCGAAACGGCGACCGAGTTGGCGCAGTGCGGTGAGTTCGCTTTGGTAGTAGTGGTTAAAGGACACGGGGTACCTGCCTGGTAGTGGAACTCATTTAAAAAAACAGCAGAACAGTTCATGCGGGTAAGAAACTCCCCGCGGGCAATGTCGGCCATAACGCCCAACAGTCATGCTTTAACTTCTCGATTTGAAAAAAAAACGCGATCAATCAATTGGCCAGCAAATATCGCCGCAAAAGTCAGGACACCACCCATCGAGGTGTAAGCCATCGCACGGACGGGGTAGTGAGGCAAAAAATAGTACAAAATAAGTCCCAGCATTAATGAGACAGACAGGACCTTTAATTTCAGCTTGGGGACAAAAAACGCTATAGCGTTCATCACCACAAAATACTGAACCATTAGATCCGGCGTCATACCGATGCCGATACCTCTCGATGTCAACCCGCCATACATATCGATATATACGTCGACACCGTAGTTATGCAAAGGAATATACAGGGCACATACTATCAGGTGTGGAATACAGGCAACTAAGCGACGAGCTTTCATTTATTCCATGCCCCGTACTGATCCATATCGCCTTGCGAAATTGGATTTATTAACTTCGCATTCGATACAGGCACATAAGGTGCGTCAGTAAGTTCAATTGTGTGCGGGATACCTTTATCGTATACCGTGTCTTTTTTCACAACCAACTTGCAGTTTTCTTTTGCCCACAACATCCCTCGCAATATGATGAAGTTATCGTAAACGTCTTTCGGTCCTCGCTCTGCTCCGGTATAGGCTTTGCCGTCGCCCCAGGTCACACCCGTTTCACCAGCCAGCTTTATTGCGAGTTCTACCTGCTTTGTTTCTCGCAGATATTTTCTATAGGTGTTAACCGCAAACGGCACCTGGCCAATGCCATCAGTCCAATACGGTTTATCCTCCATGAACACCATCAAGAACTCAGCACCGCCCACGGCACGGAATTTCCAGTCACCCGGCATTCCAGAGTGAAAAGTGAATGAAAACCGGTCGACGATTGCGAAGTCGATCAGCTCCTGCCAAGTAACATGTTTATAAGCCGCATGCGATTCTGATCCGGCCTGCGTTGTTTCCGGGTTGATCCAGACAAGCTCTCTATAATATCTGGCCAACGGTTCGAACCACTGACCCTTTTCTGCGTATAGTTTCTCCGCAGTGATAATTCTGAATGGAGAGTCATCCTTACCCGGTTTCAAGGCGAAGAGCGGCACACCACTTTTTCGCGTAATAATCCAGGCCAACGGAAGGTCAACTTTCTTAGGCTTTGTATCCTTGCTCTCAGTTGTTTCGGTAAGAACTTTAAGTGTAGTCACCTCGTCCTGAGTCACAAACGTGTAAGCGACACCATCGATGTTGATTACGGTCTCCATACCTACTAGTCCGCCGAAATATATATAGTTACAGGCTCTGCCGTCTTTCCAGTTGAAAAACCACCTGACATGCCTGTTGACGTTGAGCCTGTTTTCTCAATCCCGCTATCAGAGCGCATGATGTAGTTTAAATTTTCAACCGTTCTTCCATCTGCGGTTTTGAATTCAAAGACACGATTGAATATTCCAGGAATGATGACCGGCTCCGGCGGCACAAACGGCGCCGGCGTATGCGAATTGCCAATAATCACCGTCCCGGATCCGGCCGTGACCTTATTGCCGTGAGATCCAACCGAACCTACGGTCGCAGCCGGTTTGCCGTTGATCAACACGGTTGTCGCAAGATCGCCGACCATCGCACCACCACACGCCGAGACATCGCCTTGGCGGGCGGCCGCGAGGCCGTCGAAGAACACGTCGCCGGAACCGGCGGCGATCGGGTTGGTGCCGTGGCCGGGGAGCGGGCAAGCGGTGGGGTCGGATACGCGTGCTGCGGGTTTGCCAGACATCGGGGATCTCCTTAGGTGACCTTGACTTGACCGCTGCCATCCAGGCGCGCGGAGAAACTGACCTGACGCTTGAAACCCTCGACTTCCAGCAGGCCTTCGATACTGAAGGCCAGGCGAAGTTGGTCGTGGTCACGCGGCAGGGAAATGACACGCACGTTGCTCAGGCGCGGCTCGTAGGCTTCGATGAAGTTTTCGATAGCCAGACGTGCCTGACTCAGGGAGTCGTGCAGGCTCAGGCGCATGTCATTGAGATCGGGCAACCCGTAGTCGGCCAGCGTTTGCACGCTGCCGGCCCGGGTGCTGAGCATTTTGGCCAGATGGGCAGCCACTGACGCCATGGCGCAAGCTTCAAGGCTGTTGCCCTTGCGTAGTTGTGCGTCGCCGTTGAGGCGTTCGAACAGGCTGCCGTATCCGTCCATGAGTCGCTCTTACTCTTTGTCCAGCTTGCCAACCAGCGACAGGGTGAAATCGGCACCCATGTACTTGAAGTGAGGACGCACATTCAAGCTCACGCGGTACCAGCCCGGCTCGCCTTCAACGTCGCTGACGATCACTTGCGCAGCGCGCAGCGGACGACGGCCACGGACTTCGGCGCTCGGGTTTTCCTGGTCGGCAACGTACTGACGGATCCACTTGTTCAGTTCCAGCTCGAGGTCGGTACGCTCTTTCCACGAACCGAGTTGCTCGCGTTGCAGCACTTTCAAGTAGTGAGCCAGACGGTTGACGATCATCATGTAAGGCAGTTGGGTGCCGAGCTTGTAGTTCAGCTCTGCCGCCTTGCCTTCTGCGCTGATGCCGAAGAACTTCGGCTTTTGCACCGAGCTTGCGGAGAAGAACGCCGCGTTGTCGGAGCCTTTGCGCATGGTCAGGGAGATGAAGCCTTCCTCGGCCAGTTCGTATTCACGACGGTCGGAAACCAATACTTCGGTAGGGATCTTGGTTTCGATTTCGCCCATGCTTTCGAAATGGTGCAGAGGCAAGTCTTCAACCGCGCCACCGCTCTGCGGGCCGATGATGTTCGGGCACCAGCGGAATTTGGCGAAGCTGTCGGTCAGCTTGGTGCCGAACGCGTAAGCGGTGTTGCCCCACAGGTAGTGCTCGTGGCTGTTGGCAACGGTTTCCTTGTACACGAACGACTTGACCGGGTTTTCTTCCGGATCGTACGGGTTGCGCAGCAGGAAACGTGGCACGGTCAGGCCAACGTAGCGGGAGTCTTCCGAAGTACGGAAGCTCTGCCATTTGGCGAATTGCGGGCCTTCGAAGTGGTCTTTCAGATCTTTCAGATCCGGCAGGCCGGTGAAGCTTTCCAGGCCGAAGAATTTCGGGCCGGCAGCAGCGATGAACGGCGCGTGGGACATGCACGAAACGCTGGCCACGTACTGCATCAGCTTGACGTCTGGCGAGCTTGGCGACATGTAGTAGTTGGCGATGATCGCGCCCACCGGCTGACCACCGAACTGGCCGTATTCAGCGGTGTAGATGTGCTTGTACAGGCCCGACTGCATGACTTCCGGCGAATCTTCGAAATCGTCCAGCAGGTCTTCTTTGGAGACGTTGAGGATTTCGATCTTGATGTTTTCGCGGAAGTTGGTGCGATCGACCAGCAACTGCAGACCACGCCACGACGATTCCAGCGCCTGGAAATCCGGGTGGTGCAGGATCTCGTCCATCTGACGGCTGAGCTTGGCATCGATCTCGGCGATCATGCGGTCAACCATGGCTTTCTTGACCGGCTCACCGTTGTTCTGCGGCTTGAGCAGCTCTTCGATGAACGCCGACACGCCACGCTTGGCGATGTCGTAGGCTTCGTCGTCCGGGGTCAGACGGGTTTCGGCGATGATGCTGTCGAGAATGCTGTATTCGCCGCTGGCGGCGCTCTTCTCTTGTGCTGCGCTAGTGCTCATTGTGTTGGCTTCCTTGGCTACTGGGGTCTCAGGCGTCCGGGGCTGCGGCGTTCAGGCCCAGCTCACCGAGTACGCGACCGCGGGATTCGTCGTCGGCGAGCACGCCTTCGATCGCTTTACGGAACGCAGGTGCGTTACCCAGCGGGCCTTTGAGGGCCACCAGCGCATCGCGCAGTTCCATCAGTTTTTTCAGCTCAGGCACTTGCTCGACCAGGCTGGCCGGGTTGAAGTCCTTCATCGAATTGACGCGCAATTGCACGGCCAGCTCTTCAGCCTCGCCATCTTCCTGCAGACGGTTCGGCACGCTCAGCGTCAGACCCAGCTCTTGCTTGGCCAACACTTCGTCGAAGGTCATCTTGTCGATGCTGATCGGCTTGCGATCTTCGATTTTGCGATCGTCCTTGCGGTGGGTGTAGTCACCGATTGCCAGCAGCTTCAGCGGCAGTTCAATCTCTTCCTGAGCTCCGCCGGTGGCGGGTTTGAAGGTGACGTTGATGCGTTCCTTGGGGGCTACCGAGCCTTCTTTGGCCATGGCTTTTCTCCTTGCGGTTGTGGCCCTGGGGCCTATTCGAGTACCACTTCGAGGTCGAGGTGGCACAGCCTGCGATAAATCTCTTCCTTGCTTTCACGTACGGCGTGGTTCTGCGGCAACAACTCGCAGCAACTGTGCAGCAGGTGCAGCACTTGCAATGCAAGATCGGGCTCCCAGGCGTGCAGGCCTGAGTCCTGTAATGTCTGATCGAGGGTTTCGAGCTGGTTCTTGGCCAGTTCATATTTCTTGGCCAGGAAACACAGCCGCGCGAGGGTGAACTGCCAGAAGAAGCGTTCGCGGCCACCGTGGGCCGATTGCAGACCCTGCTTGAGAATCTGCACGGCCGGCTTCAAACCTTCCTTGCGCAGAATCGGCTGGACTTCCTCGAGGGCTTTTTCCCAGGCCGGCTGGGTTTCGACGTTCTCGCTTTCGACCTTGCGCGGCGCGCTGGCGCTTTGCAGGTGCGGCATGACGTTGGCAGCGATCCACGCCCGGGTGGACGGATCGGCAAACGGCGCGCCGTCATGGAAGCGCAACTCGATGATGCCCGGCAGGCGCTGAATCAAAAGCGCGAAGTGGATTTCCACTTCGCGCATTGCCAATTCGGCGTTGAGGTTCTGGAGACATTCCCAGACCATCCTCTGGCCATCGAACCAGAACGGCGCCTTCGCCAGGCTCGCCTCCAGTTCCACCAGCAGGTCGGCGTATTTGCCCTGATCGAAACGGTCCTGATAGAGCTTGAGCTTTTCCAGCGGCAGACCGCGCAGCACGGTGATCTGCTCCGCGTTGCGCTCGGGCACCGCGTCGATGGTCATCCACAACAGCGTGCGATTGAGGCGCAGGGCACGCAGGTCGGTGGCTTTCTGTTTCAGCCACCAGGCACACAATGGCCGGGCGCTGTCCTGCTGGGCGCGCAGGGCTTTGTGCGCATCCCGCTCGTTGTCGATCGGCGCGCCAGGGGTGAGCAGTTGGGTCGCGGCCTGCTTGACCTGCGCCACCGCCGCGCCCACCACGCCGGGCGCCGGCTGGTTGTCGGCGGCGCGCTGAATCATGGTTTTCAGGCGGCGGGAGATCGGCAGCAGCAGCGGCGCGTCATCGCCCAGATGCTCAGTGCACGCGGCCTCAAGGCCGGCCAGGTGCTCGGAAAGCTGCCGGAACATCGGCAACTGCTCTTTGATCGCAATGTTTTCGGTGATGACCTGCTCGAGACGCGGCACCAGCCAGCCGATCGCGGCGGCACGGGTGCGGGGTTTGAGCGGGTGAACGTCGGCCCAGTTGTTTTCCGACAGATGGTGCAGCAGACCGAGGCCGGCGAGCAGCCCGGGGAAGGATTCGCGCTGGTACAGCGACCAGGTCAGCCAGGCGCCGACACGCAGATCCTTGGATTGGGTACGCAACAGATTTTCGCTGTTTTCGCGGATTTTCAGCCAGTCGATCTGCCCGCTTTCGTGCATCGACGAAGCCTTGGCCAGCTCACTTTCCAGCGCCTCGAACTCGCTCGAAAAACGAACGTCTTCGCCCGCGAAATTCTCTTTGGAAACAGAGACTTTTGCGAGTTCGAGGTAATGGGCGGAAAGTTTGCTTGAGTAGGACATCCATGGCCTTTATTAAGGATTACAGTCATGCGCGCGAATGGAGTTTCAGCAACGCGGGACAGTATCGAAGAGCAGTTCAGCGACTCATCCAATTGAGATGTGCTCTTTCAAGTGGGCGCATCGTAATCACTATGATGGCCACTAGCAAGCATCTGATTAAACAACAAGACGAACTGTTCATTGCGGTCTGTAGGAGATCGCCCTATATGTCGCAGGGGTTTCCCTGAGGCCGATTGATATACAGCGCATTCACCATGGTCCTGCGAAACCATTGATCCAGAGCCTCCCGTTGCAGACGAGCGAGTTTACCGGACGCTCATGTCCTCGAGCGGCGTGCAGCATGACAAATCCGGAAAAAAATAGAAGTAGGACACTTCTGAATAAAGACCGGCATCTTTTAACCTTTCGCAGACGACAACGAGCAACGAAAAAAGTGCTAGCAAAATGATGGCATTTCACATAATTGAAACTTGTATGTTCAACATATACGCCGCTCCACAGCGAACTCGATAGTTATTGATGTACTTTTCCCCGGCAATGCCTACACCTCATGCCAGAAAATACTCTGACAAAACTCAGGGATACTTCTTACATAATTCATATCCTGCAGGCTTGGTTAAAGATCCGAGCCCAAGCAAATCCCCTTGAAACGCAGGTCTGGAGCTTTACTTCATGGAACTGAAACCACTGTTGTTCGCCGCGCTCATGTGGCTGCCCATCACCCACGCGTCAGCGGAAACCCAACCATTGGACGGCCATTACTACCTGACCGGCGCAATGGAAATGGGCGCCGAGTTGCTCTTGCGCAAGGACGGCACCTTTGATGCCGGTGTGGCGTATGGCAGCGCCGATGGCTTTGCCAAAGGCACCTGGAAAGTCGAGAACCAGACAGTAGTGCTGGAAAGCAAAACCAAGCCTGCCTCCAACAGCGATCTGGGCGGACTGTTCCAGGACCTGCAACTGGCGATCGAGCCAAACTGCCTGGCCGTGGATTTCGGCAACGGCAAGGCCTGCTTCCGACGCCAGTAAGCCAACAGACAGCCACAAAAAATGGGCACCCGACCGCAATCGGTGTGCCCATTTCTCATTTGCGGTTCTCCCCGTTATTCGGGGGAGCACGCTGCCATCAAGGATTGACGCTGTCTTTCAACGATTTGCCTGGCTTGAATGCCACAGTGTTGCTGGCCTTGATCTTGACCGGTTCGCCGGTCTGCGGGTTTTTGCCGGTGCGGGCGCCGCGGTGGCGTTGCAGGAAGGTGCCGAAGCCGACCAGCGTCACGCTGTCCTTGCGGTGCAGGGCGCCGGTGATTTCTTCGAGGACGGCGTTGAGGACGCGGTTGGCCTGTTCTTTGGTCAGGTCGGCCTTTTCGGCGATTGCAGCGGCGAGTTCTGGTTTACGCATTAGTGAAGCCCCTTTGACGGTTTTTTGTTGTTATGTCCGTGCTGTTCTCGTTGGAACAGCGCCCAAGGCGCCGCAGGCTCTACTCTGCGGCAGACGGGAGTGAGAATGGCACGCCGCCAACGGCGGCGCCAGTCTCCCCAAGACCTTTGTCGGGGCAAAAGAGCGGTGTTTACGACAGAACGACCGGCATTTACGCCAGCAGCGGCGGCAGCTGTTTGTTCAGGGCCAGTTTTTCCATGACTGCCCCGCCGGTCAGGGCGTAACCGAGCAACTGACCGTCGGCACTGTGGCACAGCGCTTTGATGTCGGCGCCCTGCCCTTCGACGCTCCAAATGCCTTCGCTGCCCCGTGGCGGCGGCGAAACCACCAGCGGGCACACCGGGGTTTTCACGGTGATCGGCATCGGCCCGTAGCTGACCGCGGTCGGGTTTCCTGCGAGGGTTTGCGCCAACGCGCGTGCGCAGCTCATCAGCGGCATCACGTAGAGCAGATTGAGCCCATCGACTTCAGCGCAGTCGCCCAAGGCGTAGATGTTGGCGTGAGAGGTCTTCAGGTAACGATCGACCATCACGCCGCGATTGACCTGCACGCCGGCAGCCGCCGCCAGATCGATGCGCGGGCGCAGGCCGATCGCCGAGACTACTACATCGCACGGGATGATCTGACCATCGGACAGGTGCGCTTCGAGGCCATCGGCGACTTTCTCCAGCCGGGTCAGCACCGGGCCGAGGTGAAACTTCGCCCCGATACTTTCCAGCCCGGCCTGCACGGCCGCCGCAGCGGCGGGATGCAAGAGCATCGGCATGACCTGTTCGCACGGCGCGACCAGTTGCACTTCGTAGCCGCCGAGAATCAGGTCATTGGCGAATTCGCAGCCGATCAACCCGGCGCCGAGCAACAACACCCGACGCTTGCCCGCCGCTGCGGCACGGAAGCGCGCGTAGTCTTCGAGATCGTTGATCGGGAACACCAGTTCCCCGCCGTCGCCTTCGATCGGCACGCGCACGGTTTCCGCGCCCCAGGCCAGAATCAGGTCGCGATAGGGCACGGCTTCTTCACCGATCCACAAGCGTTTGTGGCCGGCGTCGATACCGCTGATGCGCGTGTGGGTGCGCACTTCGGCCTTCAACTGCTCGGCCATGACGCCGGGTTCGGCCATGCTCAGGCCGTCGGCGTCCTTGTTCTTGCCGAAACCGGTGGAGAGCATCGGCTTGGAGTAAGAGCGGCCGTCATCGGCGGTGATCAGCAGCAGCGGGGTTTCGCTGTCGAGCTTGCGAAACTCGCGGGCCAGGTTGTAGCCCGCAAGCCCGGTGCCGATGATGACGACTGGTGCGCTCATGCCTTACTCCTCTGATTTGCTTAGTTGATTTCAATCATTTCGAAGTCCATTTTGCCGACGCCGCAGTCGGGGCACAGCCAGTCTGCCGGTACGTCTTCCCAGCGGGTGCCCGGCGCGATGCCGTCATCCGGCCAGCCCTCGGCTTCGTTATAGATCAGGCCACAGACGATACATTGCCACTTCTTCATTCAGGTACTTCCTCAGGGTTCAGGCGTAGTGCCGGCGCGGACGGTCGATGGGTGTTGCGCTGCCATCCTGCTCAGGGCGTTTTGTACTGAGGGTGCCGCGCAGATGCAAGCCTGTTCGGCGCAACGGCGGCCGGCGCCGCTCAATCCTGTCGCCCGCCATGTTAAGCTCGCCGCCTCATTTGCGGCCAATAATGACTCATTGTGCAACATTCAAATGCCTGCCCCGCCCCGCTCTGGCTGACCCAAGACCGCCTGACGCCCCGCCCCGATCCGTTGACCCTCGACTGGTTGTTCGACGAAGGCTCGCTGACCCGCCGTTTGACCCGTTTGTCCGAGGACGGCTTCAGCGTGTCGCCGCTGTTCGAAGGCTGGGACACCTTGCGCGCTGATGAATGCGCGGCACTGGAGCTGGCCGAGGGCAGCGAAGGCTGGGTGCGTGAGGTTTATTTGCGCGGCCACGGCGAGGCCTGGGTGTTTGCCCGCAGCGTTGCCTCGCGGGCGGCCCTGCAAGGTGATGGTTTGCACATGGATGAACTGGGCAGCCGCTCGCTGGGCGAATTGCTATTTTGTGATCGGGCATTTCAGCGCCGCGCCATTGAAGTCTGCCACTACCCTGAACAATGGTTGCCGCCAGCGGTGCAAGCCCCTGAATTGTGGGGCCGGCGTTCGCGTTTCGATCGTGGCGCGCTGAGTGTGCTGGTCGCGGAAATCTTCCTGCCGAGCCTGTGGGACGCCGCCCGCGCCCATCCGGAGAACTGCTGATGTATCAGAGCCTGCTCAAGTCCCTCAACCGTCTGAACCCGCGCGCCTGGGATTTCGTTCAGTTGACGCGCATGGACAAGCCGATCGGCATTTACCTGCTGCTGTGGCCGACGCTGTGGGCATTGTGGATTGCCGGCAAGGGCTCGCCGTCGCTGGCCAACGTGGTGATTTTTGTTCTTGGCGTAGTGCTGACCCGCGCCGGTGGTTGCGTGATCAACGACTGGGCCGACCGCAAGGTCGACGGCCATGTCAAACGCACCGCGCAACGGCCGCTCGCTGCTGGCCGCATCAGCTCGAAGGAAGCGCTGGTGTTCTTTGCCGTGCTGATGGGCATCAGTTTTCTGCTGGTGCTGTGCACCAATGCGCCGACGATCTGGCTGTCATTGGGCGGTCTGGCGCTGGCGTTCACTTATCCGTTCATGAAGCGCTACACGTACTACCCGCAAGTGGTGCTGGGTGCGGCGTTTTCCTGGGGCATGCCAATGGCCTTTACCGCCGAGACCGGAGAATTGCCGGCGGCGGCGTGGCTGCTGTGGATCGCCAACCTGCTGTGGACGGTGGGTTATGACACTTATTACGCAATGACCGATCGCGATGACGACCTGAAGATCGGCGTGAAATCCACGGCGATTCTGTTTGGCGAGGCGGATCGGGTGATCATCCTCAGCTTGCAGGCATTGTCGCTGGCCTGCCTGATTCTGGCCGGGTCGAAGTTCGAGCTGGGGATCTGGTTCCACCTCGGTTTGCTGGTGGCTGCCGGGTGTTATGCGTGGGAGTTCTGGTACACGCGCAGCAAGGACCGTATGCGTTGCTTCCAGGCCTTCTTGCACAACCATTGGGCAGGGTTGGCGATATTTGTCGGGATCGTGCTGGATTACGCACTGCGCTGACTGAAAAGATCGCAGCCTGCGGCAGCTCCTACAGGTCGTACACATTCCAGTGTAGGAGCTGCCGAAGGCTGCGATCTTTTGCGTTATTTGGCCTTGGCGACTTTCCAGGCGCCGTCCATTTTGCCGTCGCCGGTCATGTCGCCGGCCTTCTTGTCCATCACAAAGGTGTACAGCGGCATGCCCTGGTAGGCCCACTGCTTGCTGCCATCATCACGAGTGATTACCGTCCAGTCCCCCATCGACTTGTCATTCGCTGTCGCCATTAGCGGCGGCCAGTTTGCCGCGCACTTGTCATTGCACGCGGACTTGCCAGCGGAGTCCTTGGCAAAGGTGTACAGGGTCATGCCCTTTTGATCGGTGTACATGCCGTCCTTTTCCATCGCCGGATCGGCCGCCATGGCCAGCCCCGGCAATGTCAGGGCGGCAGCCATCAGCAGGGCTTTGAACGAAGCAGTCATCTGAGTCATGGAAACCTTCTTTTGTGGTTGTCAGGATTCGGACTTAGAGCTTAGTCGAGGATGGGTGCAAATGTTGCGCGCCTGAAATACTGTCACACGACTGCAATAATTCCGTTATCTAATGCGGCGCAAGACAGTTAAATGACAAGAGGACTAAGGCATGGTTGGCAGGAGCATTCTGATCGTCGACGACGAAGCGCCCATTCGCGAGATGATCGCCGTGGCGTTGGAAATGGCCGGCTATGACTGCCTCGAGGCAGAGAACTCGCAGCAGGCTCACGCCATCATTGTCGACCGCAAACCGGACCTGATCCTGCTCGACTGGATGCTGCCCGGCACCTCGGGCATCGAACTGGCCCGGCGCCTCAAGCGTGACGAGCTGACCGGGGACATCCCGATCATCATGCTCACCGCCAAGGGCGAGGAGGACAACAAGATCCAGGGCCTGGAAGTCGGCGCCGACGACTACATCACCAAACCGTTTTCCCCGCGTGAACTGGTCGCCCGCCTCAAGGCTGTGCTGCGCCGCGCCGGACCGACCGATGGCGAAGCGCCGATCGAAGTCGGCGGCCTGCTGCTCGACCCGATCAGCCATCGCGTGACCATCGACGGCAAACCCGCCGAGATGGGCCCGACCGAATACCGCCTGCTGCAATTCTTCATGACCCATCAGGAACGCGCCTACACCCGTGGCCAGTTGCTCGACCAGGTCTGGGGCGGCAACGTCTATGTCGAAGAGCGCACCGTCGACGTGCACATCCGCCGCCTGCGCAAGGCCCTCGGCGACGCTTACGAAAATCTGGTACAAACCGTGCGCGGCACCGGTTATCGGTTCTCCACAAAAGCGTAAAAGCAGCTGCAAGTTTCCAGCTACAAGCGGCAAGTGAAAGCCGCTCCGTTTTAGCTTGGAGCTTGCGGCTTGAAACTTGAAGCTGCGGCTAAGGACGCCTCTGTGAATCAAAACTGGCATGGCACCCTGATTCGCCACATGCTGTTGCTGGTCACCGCCTGCCTGGTGATCGGCCTGATCACCGGCTATTACGGCTGGAGCCTCGCGGCGGGTCTGGGGCTTTATCTGGCCTGGACGCTCAAGCAACTGCTGCGTCTGCACGAATGGCTGCGCCAGCATCAACCCGACGAAGCCCCGCCCGATGGCTATGGTCTGTGGGGCGAGGTGTTCGACAGCATCTATCACCTGCAACGCCGCGACCAACGGGTGCGCGGGCGTCTGCAAGCGGTGATCGACCGGGTGCAGGAATCCACCGCCGCGCTGAAAGATGCAGTCATCATGCTCGACAGCGACGGCAACCTCGAATGGTGGAACCGCGCCGCCGAAACCCTGCTCGGCCTGAAGACTCCGCAGGACAGCGGCCAACCGGTGACCAACCTGGTGCGCCATCCGCGCTTCAAGGAATACTTCGAGCAGGACAGCTTCGCCGAGCCATTGGAAATCCCTTCGCCGACCAACGATCGCGTGCGCATTCAGCTGTACCTGACCCGCTACGGCAACAATGAACACCTGATGCTGGTCCGCGACGTGACGCGCATTCATCAGCTGGAACAGATGCGCAAGGACTTCATCGCCAACGTCTCCCACGAACTGCGTACACCGCTGACGGTGATCTGCGGCTATCTGGAAACCCTGCTCGACAATGTCGAGGAAGTGAACCCGCGCTGGAGCCGAGCCCTGCAACAGATGCAGCAACAGGGCGGGCGCATGCAGACACTGCTCAACGACCTGTTGCTGCTGGCCAAGCTGGAAGCCACCGACTATCCGTCGGACAACCAGCCAGTGCAGATCGACACATTGCTGCAATCGATTACCAGCGATGCGCAGCAGTTGTCCGGGGCGAAGAACCAGCGCATCAGCCTCGAGGCCAATGCCGCAGTGCTGCTCAAGGGCAGCGAGGCCGAGCTGCGCAGTGCGTTTTCCAATCTGGTGTTCAACGCGGTCAAGTACACCCCGGCCGAGGGCAACATCCGCATTCGCTGGTGGGGCGACGATCAGGGCGCGCACCTGAGCGTGCAGGATTCCGGCATCGGCATCGACAGCAAACACTTGCCGCGCCTGACCGAACGTTTCTACCGCGTCGATTCCAGCCGCAACTCCAACACTGGCGGCACCGGCCTCGGCCTGGCCATCGTCAAGCACGTGCTGCTGCGCCACCGCGCGCGCATGGAGATCAGCAGCGTGCCCGGCCACGGCAGCACGTTCACCTGCCATTTCGCCCCGGCCCAGGTGGCCAGCGCACGGGCGATCAGCGCCGCCGAGTGATGCCGCCCGGCACACGCCACTAGGCAATCGCACGGTCAGCCGCTACATTGGCTGACTTGTGCCTGCCTTTCAGGCGCTGTTTCTCCCCACTTTCGAATCACACGGAACCCGCAAAACTCCATCATGGACCCTTCCCCTGGCTTGTCCCTCGCGACCATTTTTGCCGACTTCGGCATGATCCTTTTTGCTCTGATCCTGGTTTTGCTCAACGGCTTTTTCGTTGCGGCGGAATTCGCCATGGTCAAACTGCGCTCGACCCGGGTCGAGGCCATCGCTGAACAACACGGCTGGCGCGGGCACATCCTGCGCACCGTGCACAGTCAGCTCGATGCCTACCTGTCGGCGTGCCAGCTCGGCATCACCCTCGCCTCTCTCGGTCTGGGCTGGGTCGGTGAGCCGGCGTTCGCGCATATTCTCGAACCGCTGCTGAGCGCGGTCGGCGTCGAATCGCCCGAGATCATCAAAGGCGTGTCGTTCTTCACCGCGTTCTTCATCATTTCGTACCTGCACATCGTGGTCGGCGAGCTGGCGCCCAAGTCGTGGGCGATCCGCAAACCCGAGCTGCTGTCGCTGTGGACGGCGGTGCCGCTGTACCTGTTCTACTGGGCGATGTACCCGGCGATCTACCTGCTCAACGCCAGCGCCAACGCGATTCTGCGTATCGCCGGGCAAGGTGAACCCGGCCCGCACCATGAACACCATTACAGCCGCGAAGAACTGAAACTGATCCTGCACTCCAGCCGTGGCCAGGATCCGAGCGATCAGGGCATGCGCGTATTGGCCTCGGCCGTGGAAATGGGCGAGCTGGAAGTGGTCGACTGGGCCAACTCCCGCGAAGACCTGATCACCCTGGAATTCAACGCGCCGCTGAAGGAAATCCTGGCGATGTTCCGTCGCCACAAGTTCAGCCGTTATCCGGTGTACGACAGCGAGCGCCAGGAGTTCGTCGGCCTGCTGCACATCAAGGATCTGCTGCTGGAACTGGCCGCGCTGGACCACATTCCCGAGTCGTTCAACCTCGCCGAGCTGACCCGCCCGCTGGAGCGCGTATCGCGGCACATGCCGCTGTCGCAGCTGCTGGAGCAGTTCCGCAAGGGTGGCTCGCACTTCGCCGTGGTCGAGGAGGCTGACGGCAACATCATCGGCTACCTGACCATGGAAGACGTGCTGGAAGTGCTGGTCGGCGATATTCAGGACGAACACCGCAAGGCTGAGCGCGGCATCCTCGCCTATCAGCCGGGCAAGTTGCTGGTGCGTGGCGATACGCCGTTGTTCAAGGTCGAGCGTCTGCTCGGCATCGATCTTGATCACATCGAAGCGGAAACCCTCGCCGGGCTGGTTTACGAAACCCTGAAACGGGTGCCGGAAGAGGAAGAAGTGCTGGAAGTCGAAGGCCTGCGCATCATCATCAAGAAGATGAAAGGGCCGAAGATTGTCCTGGCCAAGGTGTTGATGCTGGATTGATGGGAGTTTGGGGGGCTCTTGTGGTTGCAATATTTGGGGCCGCTTCGCGGCCCAACGGGGATAAATCCCCTCGCCACAAAAACCCTCAACACCCTATCGCGCCTACTGCTTGCCCAACGCAAAGTTGGGCAACGCCCCCAGCGGCTGGTTGAACTGATAGGGAATCGACACCAGCCCTTCGCCGGTATTGCGCTGCACCACGAAATGCAGGTGCGGGCCGCTGCTGTTGCCGGTGTTGCCCGACAGCGCCAGCGGGCTGCCGACCTTGACCCGCTGGCCTTCGCGCACGCTCACCGAACCTTGTTTCAAATGCAGGTACACGCCCATGGTGCCGTCGTCGTGCAGCACTCGGACGAAATTGCCGGAGGCATCGGTACCGCGCCCGCTCTGGGAGTTCTCGGTCTTGACTACCACACCCGCTCGCGCGGCGATGATCGGCGTGCCCACCGGCATGGCAATGTCCATGGCGTAGCGGTTTTTCGGCCCGTAGTGGCTGTATTGGCCGTTGGCGCCCTGGCTCAGGCGAAACGGCCCGCCACGCCAGGGCAGCGGATAGCGATAGCTCTGCGCGGTGCCTGCGGGGTCGCCCAGCGAATACTGGAACTGCGGCGAATACACCAGCGGCTGGTCACGACTGATCGCCGTCAGCAGCGCCAGCCGCGTGTTGCTGCGCGGTGGCAGCACACGACGGATCGCTCGCGACGGCGCGCCACGCACATTGCTCGTGCCGATGAAGGCAAGGGCAACCTCGACCGGCGCGTACAGATCGTTGCGCGCAAATACCACATCAACGCCCTTCTGCTTCTTGATGTCCAGGTACACCTGGCGGTCGAGGCGCTCGACCATGCGGTCCTGAAACACGAACACTTTCGCGCCTTTGCTTGGGCGGTCGCTGTACGAGACCACGCCGTTGGCGTCGGTGGATTTGTAGATGGTCATGGCCATCGCCAGCTGGGAGGCCAGGCAGAGACCGCAGAAAAACAGCAGGCGCGCGAGCATGGGCAAAAGTCTGTCGAAGGAAGGCCTGGGAATCAGCCTAGCAGCTGAGACAGACCAGGCTAGTCGACAGATGTTTCAAATTGGCCAGCACACAAAGCAAAAGATCGCAGCCTTCGGCAGCTCCTACATGAGAATGCGTTCCCCTGTAGGAGCTGCCGAAGGCTGCGATCTTTTTGGGCCGCTGCGGTTACGCGCCGGGTACGAAGTGCTTCTGCGCAGTGCCCCGGGCGATCAGGCGCGAGATGTAGTCGAGCTTTTGCGCATCCTGGTCGACAAAGCGGAAGGTCAGTTGCAGCCAGTCGCTGTCAGCTTTTTGCTCGTGGGCGACGATGGCGTGCAGATAACCGTTGAGCCGCGCGATCTCGGCGTTGTCGCCCTGCTCCAGATCGAGCACGGCGCTGTCGAGGATCTGCGGCAGGGTTTCAGTGCGCTTTACTACCAGCAGCGCTTCCTTGATGCTCAGGGCCTTGATCACGCATTGCTGAGTACCGCTCGGCAGGCGCAACTGGCCCTGACCACGACCGCCCACCGGCGCCTTGGATGCACCGGGCGCCTGAACTGGCGGGCTGTTGAGCAAACCGCGCGACGGTGCAGCGGCTGGAGCGGGGGCAGCAGCGGCAGGCCTGGCCGCAGCGCCGCCGACCACGGCCGGCTTGCCGCCGGTCAGTGCGCTCAGGGAATCGTTGCCGAATGCCGAATTCATTTTGGTCGGCGCGCTGTTCATCAAGGTGTCGAGCTTGCCGACCTTGTTCAGTGCCTGCTTGACCTTGGTCAGCAGCTGCTCGTTGGTGAACGGCTTGCTGACGTAGCCGGATACGCCGGCCTGAATCGCCTGCACGACGTTTTCCTTGTCACCACGGCTGGTGACCATGACGAACGGCATGGTCTTGAGGTTGTCCTGCTCGCGGCACCAGGTCAGCAGTTCGAGGCCGGACATTTCCGGCATTTCCCAGTCGCACAGCACCAGGTCGAAAGCCTCTTTGGCCAGCATCGCCTGGGCCTTTTTGCCGTTGATGGCGTCCTCGGTGCGGATCCCCGGGAAGTAATTACGCAGGCACTTTTTCACCAGGTCACGAATGAACGAAGCATCGTCCACGACCAACACACTGATCTTGCTCATCCAACACCCCTATTAAAATCCCGGCAAGCATAACGCTGGCTGATGGCACATTGCCAAAACTCTTCAGTCACGCCGGGACTTTTCGTTCGCGGGTGCTGCTTTTGATACGAATCCGCTTCTGAAAAGCAGAAACAAAAACGCCCGGCCAGAGGGCCGGGCGCTTTTCTCAGGCAATCTTACTTATCGTCAGCTTCGCCCGGAACATTAGCGGTTTCAGCGCTTGTGCCTTCAACTTCTTCTTTCATGCGCTTGAGGCCCATGTGGCGCACGTCGGTGCCGCGCACCAGGTAGATCACCAGTTCGGAGATGTTGCGCGCATGATCGCCGATGCGCTCCAGTGAACGCAGGACCCAGATGATGCTCAGCACGCGCGAGATAGAGCGCGGGTCTTCCATCATGTAGGTGGCCAGCTCACGCAGGGCGGTTTTGTATTCGCGGTCGATGATCTTGTCGTACTGCGCCACCGACAAGGCCAGATCGGCGTCGAAACGGGCGAAGGCGTCCAGCGCATCGCGCACCATGTTGCGAACCTGGTCGCCAATGTGACGAACCTCGACGTAACCGCGCGGCGCTTCGCCTTCTTCGCACAACTGGATGGCACGACGGGCGATCTTGGTGGCTTCGTCGCCGATACGCTCAAGGTCGATCACCGACTTGGAAATGCTGATGATCAAACGCAGGTCGGAGGCTGCCGGCTGACGACGGGCGAGAATGCGCAGGCATTCTTCGTCGATGTTGCGTTCCATCTGGTTGATCTGGTCGTCGATCTCACGCACCTGCTGAGCCAGGCCGGAATCGGCCTCGATCAGCGCCGTGACCGCGTCGTTGACCTGCTTCTCGACCAGCCCGCCCATGGCAAGGAGGTGGCTGCGCACTTCCTCCAGTTCAGCGTTGAACTGCGCGGAAATGTGATGGGTAAGGCCTTCTTTGGAAATCATTGTTCGCTCCGCGAAAGTTGCAAGCTTCAAGCTGCAAGCTTCAAGCAGTTATGTGTAAGTCCTGATATCGCACCAATTCTTTCTTGCCGCTTGAAGCTTGCGGCTTGCAGCTGCCCCAATCAGCCATAGCGACCGGTGATGTAGTCTTCGGTCTGCTTCTTCGCCGGATTGGTGAACAGGGTATCGGTGTCGCCGAATTCCACCAGTTTGCCCATGTACATGAACGCGGTGTAGTCGGACACCCGTGCCGCCTGTTGCATGTTGTGGGTAACGATGACGATGGTGAACTTGGACTTCAGCTCGTAGATCAGCTCTTCGACTTTCAGCGTCGAGATCGGGTCGAGAGCCGAGCACGGTTCGTCGAGCAGCAGCACTTCCGGCTCAACCGCGATGGTGCGCGCGATCACCAGACGCTGCTGCTGACCACCGGACAGGCCTAGCGCCGAGTCGTGCAGGCGGTCTTTGACCTCGTCCCACAGTGCTGCGCCTTTCAACGCCCACTCAACGGCCTCGTCGAGGATACGCTTCTTGTTGATGCCCTGGATGCGCAGGCCATAGACCACGTTTTCGTAGATGGTCTTCGGGAACGGGTTGGGCTTCTGGAATACCATGCCGACGCGACGACGCAGTTCGGCAACGTCTTCGCCCTTGCGATAGATGTTGTTGCCGTACAGGTTGATCGCGCCCTCGACACGGCAGCCGTCGACCAGATCGTTCATCCGGTTGAAGGTACGCAGCAGCGTCGACTTACCGCAGCCCGACGGGCCGATGAACGCGGTCACGCGCTGTTTCGGGATGTTCATGCTGACGTCGAACAGTGCCTGTTTCTCGCCGTAGTACAGGCTCAGGCCCGGCACTTCGATGGCAACGGTTTCCTGCGCCAGGTCCAGGCTCTGCTTGTCGCGGCCCAGGGCAGACATGTTGATGCCGTGGCTGTGTGTTTCGTGCTGCATGGGGTTCTCACTCCGTTCGTAGCTGCAAGCTTCTGGCTGCAAGCTGCAAGTTTGAGCAAAAGCGGCTTGTAGCTTGCCGCTTGTGGCTAATGGCTTTAGCTATCCAGTGCTTTGTATTTTTCGCGCAGGTGGTTGCGGATATACACCGCCGACAGGTTCAGCGTCGCGATCACCAGCACCAGCAGCAGCGCGGTGGCGTACACCAGCGGGCGGGCTGCTTCGACGTTGGGGCTCTGGAAGCCGACGTCATAGATGTGGAAGCCCAGGTGCATGATCTTCTGGTCCAGGTGCAGGTACGGGTAGTTGCCGTCCACCGGCAGCGACGGCGCCAGTTTCACCACACCCACCAGCATCAGCGGCGCCACTTCACCGGCGGCGCGGGCCACGGCGAGGATCATCCCGGTCATCATGGCCGGGCTGGCCATCGGGATAACGATTTTCCACAGCGTTTCCGCTTTGGTCGCACCGAGAGCCAACGAACCTTCACGCACAGTGCGGGGAATCCGCGCCAGACCTTCTTCGGTCGCCACGATCACCACCGGCACGGCCAGCAGCGCGAGGGTCAGCGAAGCCCAGAGCAGGCCCGGCGTACCGAACGTCGGCGCCGGCAGAGCTTCAGGGAAGAACAAGCGGTCGACCGAGCCACCCAGCACGTAAACGAAGAAGCCCAGACCGAACACGCCGTAAACGATCGCCGGTACGCCGGCGAGGTTGTTCACCGCAATGCGAATGACCCGGGTCAGGGTGTTCTGCTTGGCGTATTCGCGCAGGTACACCGCTGCCAGCACGCCGAACGGGGTCACGATCATCGCCATGATCAGGGTCATCATCACGGTGCCGAAAATCGCCGGGAAGATCCCGCCTTCGGTGTTCGCTTCACGCGGGTCGTCGGAGAGGAATTCCCAGATCTTGCTGAAGTAGAAACCAACCTTGGTCAAGGTGCTCATGCCGTTTGGCTGGTAGGCATGCACGACTTTGCCCAGACCGATTTCGATTTCCTTGCCGTTGGCGTCACGGGCGGTCAAGGCGTCGCGGTTGAACTGTGCATGCAAATCAGACAGACGTGCTTCGATATCTTTGTAGCGAGCGTCCAGCTCGGCGCGCTCGGATTCCATGTCCGCTTGTGCGGTGGCGTCGAGTTTGCCTTCCAGCTCCAGTTTGCGCCCGTGCAGACGGATTCGCTCGAGGCCGGCGTTGATCGCGCCGATGTCGGTTTTTTCCAGCGTCTTCAGCTGAGCAGCAAGATCGTTCACCCGATCGATGCGCGCTTGCAGTTCGGGCCATGCGGCCTCGCCTTCGGCGATGACCTTGCCATCCTGTTTGACGTTGACCAGGTAGCCGTAGAAGTTGCCCCACTCGCGACGCTCGATCGCCATCAATTCTGGCGGTGTGGTCTGCTTGGTCAGCCACTCGCCGACGATCCACGTGAAGTCGTTGCCGTTCAGGTCACGGTTGCCGACCTTGATCAGCTCGCGGGTCATGAATTCCGGACCTTCGTCAGGCACCGGCAGGCCGGCGCTCTTCAGACGCGCGCGCGGCACTTCTTCTTTCTGCACCACTTCGCCGATCACCAGGTGATTGGCCTGGCCCGGTACGTCGTAATGGGCGTGGATCAGGTCCGCCGGCCAGAAGTGACCGAGACCGCGCACGGCAATCACCGCCAACAGGCCAATGGTCATGATGACCGCGATGGACACCGCGCCACCGCTGATCCAGACGCCCGGGGCGCCGCTCTTGAACCATCCTTTCAGGGAGTTCTGTTTCACAGACTTCTACCTTTGCTTAAAGCGACGAGTATTTCTTGCGCAGACGCTGACGAATCAGTTCTGCCAGGGTGTTCATGACGAAGGTGAACAGCAGCAGCACCAGCGCCGAGAGGAACAGCACGCGGTAGTGGCTGCCACCGACCTCCGACTCGGGCATTTCCACCGCGACGTTGGCGGCCAGGGTGCGCAGGCCTTCGAACAGGTTCATCTCCATCACCGGGGTGTTGCCGGTGGCCATCAGCACGATCATGGTTTCGCCGACCGCACGGCCCATGCCGATCATCAGCGCCGAAAAAATCCCCGGGCTGGCGGTCAGGATCACCACGCGGGTCATGGTCTGCCATGGCGTGGCACCCAGGGCCAGCGAACCCAGGGTCAGGCCGCGCGGCACACTGAACACGGCGTCTTCGGCGATCGAGTAGATGTTCGGGATCACCGCGAAACCCATGGCCAGACCGACCACCAGAGCGTTGCGCTGGTCGTAGGTGATGCCCAGGTCGTGGGAGATCCACATGCGCATGTCGCCACCGAAGAACCAGTTCTCCATGAACGGACTCATGTACAGCGACAGCCAGCCCACAAACAGGATCACCGGAATCAGCAGCGCACTTTCCCAACCGTCCGGGACTTTCAGGCGGATCGATTCAGGCAGGCGGCTGAAGGTGAAGCCGGCGACCAGAATGCCGATCGGCAGCAACATCAGCAGGCTGAAGATGCCCGGCAGATGGCCTTCTACGTACGGCGCGAGGAACAGGCCGGCGAAGAAACCGAGGATCACCGTCGGCATCGCTTCCATCAGTTCGATCACCGGTTTGACCTTGCGGCGCATGCCCGGGGCCATGAAGTACGCGGTGTAGATCGCCGCAGCGACGGCCAGTGGTGCGGCCAGCAGCATGGCGTAGAACGCGGCCTTCAGAGTGCCGAAGGTCAGTGGCGAGAGGCTCAGTTTCGGTTCGAAATCGGTGTTGGCGGCGGTCGATTGCCAGACGTATTTAGGCTCGTCGTAGTTCTCGTACCAGACCTTGCTCCACAGCGCGCTCCACGATACTTCCGGATGCGGATTGTCGAGCAGCAACGGCTGCAGCTTGCCGCCGGCTTCGACGATCACTCGGTTGGCGCGCGGCGACAGACCGAACAGGCCCTGGCCTTCAACCACCTGATCGACCAGCAACGTGCGGTGTGCAGTGCTGTGGAACACGCCGAGCTTGCCGCTGGCATCAAGGGCGAGGAAGCCTTTGCGGCGCTCTTCGGCAGCGATTTCAACGATCGGCGTGGTGCCCATCTGGAAGGTGCGGATCTGCTTCAGACGCTGCTCGCCATCGGTATCGCGGGCCATGAACCACTGGGCCAGACCGCCCTTGGAATCGCCGACGATCAGCGAGATACCGCCGACCAGCTGCGCGGTGGCGGTGACTTGGGCGTCGGCATTTTCCAGCAGTTTGTAGCGCCCGTTGAGGCTCTTGTCGCGCAGGCTGAACACGTCGGCCTGAGCTCGCCCGTTGACCACGTACAGCCACTGCTGGCGCGGGTCGACGAAGATGTTTTTCACCGGCTCGGTCATCTGCGGCAGATCGATGCGCGTCTGCTCGTTGGTGACTTCGCCGGTCATCATGTTTTCTTCGCTGGTCAGCGAAAGCACGTTGAGTTGCGAGCCAGTGGAGCCGACCAGCATCAGCGTCGAGTCGGTGGCATTGAGGCTGACATGCTCCAGCGCGCCGCCGCTTTCGTTCAGCGCGATCGGTGCCTCGCCATAGGGATATTCGATGGCCGGGCTGATGGTTTTCTTGCCATCGGGGTAGCTGACTTTATAGGTATGACGGAACACCAGCGCCTGACCGTTGGACAGACCCACGGCCACCAGCGGATGACCCGGCTGGTCTTCGCCAATAGACGTCACGGTAGCGCCCGCAGGCAGCGGCAGATCGACACGCCTCAATTCAACGCCACTGTCGAGATCGAAGAACAGCGCCTGGCCCTTGTCGGATACACGCATGGCCACCTGATTCTGCTCTTCGAGCGAGATCATCAGCGGCTTGCCCGCGTCCTGCATCCAGGCCGGGGTGATCGAGTCTTTCGCGGTCAGGTCGGCGCCTTGAAACAACGGCGCTACAACGTAAGCGAGGAAGAAGAAGATCAGGGTGATGGCCGCGAGCACCGCCAGGCCGCCAACGAGGACGTACCAACGGGTGAAGCGATCCTTGAGCGCGCGGATGCGGCGCTTGCGTTGCAGCTCAGGCGTATTGAAATCAATGCGCTTGGGAGGGGAAGACGTAGTCATTGGGGAATTGGCCAGATCATTCATGCGCACACCCTAGCGATCCTGTATGACAGAAAGATGACAGTGCAGTGACGCAGCAAATCCGCCAGCCGGAAGTCCGGCAGCGGAGTCGAAAATTTGGTGGTTGCAGGAGCGCGTCTGCTCGCCAAGGCGTCGGGTCAGTCACATCGATAGAGCATGTGATCACCCCTTCGCGAGCAGGCTCGCTCCCACAGGAGTCCGGCTTCAGGCCGGCCTCAGGGTGTTACTTCTTGGCGACAGCGCCGCCTTCCTGCAGACCGAGGTCAGCCAGTGCCTTGGCGGCAACCTTGGCTGGCAGCGGGATGTAGCCGTCTTTCACTACCACTTCCTGGCCCTGCTTCGACAGCACCAGTTTCACGAACTCGGCTTCCAGCGGGGCCAGAGGCTTGTTCGGGGCTTTGTTGACGTAAACGTAGAGGAAGCGCGACAGCGGATACTTGCCGTTCAGGGCGTTTTCTTCGGTGTCTTCGATGAACTCGCCGCCTTCTTTCTTGGCCAGGGCGACGGTTTTCACGCTGGCGGTCTTGTAGCCGATGCCCGAGTAGCCGACGCCGTTAAGCGAGCTGCTGATCGACTGCACCACCGACGCCGAACCTGGTTGTTCGTTGACGTTAGGCTTGTAGTCGCCTTTGCACAGGGCTTCTTCCTTGAAGTAGCCGTAGGTGCCGGACACCGAGTTACGACCGAACAGCTGGACTGGCTTGTTGGCCAGGTCACCGGTCACGCCCAGGTCGCCCCAGGTCTTGACGTCAGCTTTGGCACCGCACAGGCGCGTCGAGGAGAAGATCGCATCGACCTGAGCCATGGTCAGGTGCTTGATCGGGTTGTCCTTGTGCACGAACACCGCCAGGGCATCGACGGCAACCGGGATTGCGGTCGGCTTGTAGCCGTACTTCTGTTCGAAAGCCTGCAGCTCGTTGTCCTTCATCTTGCGGCTCATCGGGCCCAGGTTGGCGGTGCCTTCGGTGAGTGCAGGTGGCGCGGTGGAAGAACCGGCAGCCTGAATCTGGATGTTGACGTTCGGGTATTCTTTTTTGTAGTTCTCAGCCCACAGGGTCATGAGGTTGGCCAGGGTATCGGAACCGACGCTGGACAGGTTGCCCGACACACCAGTGGTCTTGGTGTAGCTCGGGATAGCAGGGTCAACAGCGGCGAACGCGTTGGCAGTCGCAACGCCAGCAGCGACAAAAGTCATTGCCGCCATCAAACGCTTCAGTTTCATGCCTTACTCCTAGCAGATAGGGTGTGTTAAGTCGGGGCCAAGTATCAGCAGGCCATGTGAACACTCTATGGCTGAAATATGACAATTGGATGAAAGGCCAGCATCGGGTTTTGCTGGATGAACAGATCGTTCCCACGCTCTGCGTGGGAACGCCGCCATGGACGCTCTGCGTCCGCATTTGAGACGTGACGCGGAGCGTCACAGGATGCATTCCCACGCGGAGCGTGGGAACGATCAGGCGGGAGAGAAAATCAACGCCCCTTCTTCCAGAGCCACGCCCCGACCAGAATCCCCATCCCGCACAGCACTGCCACATAGTAGGCAGGCCCCATCGCGCTTTCCTTCAGCAGCAGGCTCACCACCATCGGCGTCAAGCCACCGAAGATCGCGTACGCGACGTTGTACGAGAACGACAAGCCACTGAAGCGAACCACCGGCGGGAACGCCTTGACCATCACGTACGGCACCGCGCCGATGGTGCCGACCAGCAAACCGGTCAATGCGTACAGCGGGAACAGCCAGTCCGGGTGGTCGGCGAGGCTGTGGTAGAAGGTCCAGGAGCTGATCAGCAGGCCCAGGCAACCGAACACGAATACACGGCCGGCGCCAAAACGATCGGCCAGCGCGCCGGCGCCAATGCAGCCAAGGCTGAGGAAGACGATGGCCAGGCTGTTGGCTTGCAGCGCCGTGGTCGGCGAGAAGTGGTAGACCGTTTGCAGCACGGTCGGGGTCATCAGGATCACTACGACGACGCCGGCCGACAGCAGCCAGGTCAGCAGCATCGAGATGGCGATGGCGCCGCGATGATCACGCAGCACCGCGCGCAACGGCACTTCTTCGGCCAGTGCCTTGCGCAATTGCAGTTCGGCGAACACCGGAGTTTCGTGCAGCCAGCGACGCAGGTATACCGAGAACAGGCCGAACACGCCGCCGAGCAGGAACGGGATCCGCCAGGCGTAATCCGACACTTCGGCTGGCGTATAAATGCTGTTGATCGCCGTGGCGACCAGCGAGCCGAGGAGGATGCCGGCAGTCAGGCCACTGGTGAGCGTGCCGCAGGCATAACCGATGTGCTTTTGCGGTACGTGTTCGGAAACGAAGACCCACGCTCCCGGCACCTCGCCGCCAATCGCCGCGCCCTGGATCACCCGCATCAGCAGCAACAGGATCGGCGCCCAGATGCCGATCTGCGCGTAGGTCGGCAGCAGGCCCATGATCAGCGTCGGCACGGCCATCATGAAAATGCTCAGGGTGAACATTTTCTTGCGTCCCAGCAGGTCACCGAAATGCGCCATGACGATGCCGCCCAAAGGACGCGCCAGATAGCCGGCGGCGAAGATGCCGAAGGTCTGCATCAAGCGCAGCCACTCGGGCATGTCGGCCGGGAAGAACAGCTTGCCGACGACGGTGGCGAAGAAGACGAAGATGATGAAATCGTAGAACTCCAGCGCCCCGCCGAGGGCGGACAGCGACAGAGTCTTGTAGTCATTGCGGGTCAACGGTCGTGCGGGTTGCTCGGGCTGCGCGAGGCTCGAAGGCGCTGTGGTCATGGCAAGGGCTTCTCTTATAGTCGAATCTGTCGCCACAACAACGCTGGCGGTGGCTCGGACAGGTTCGGCACCATAGCAAATTGTTCGAAAAAGCACATAGAGGCGCGTAATTGACGGTCGAAATCAGAACCGGGTGGTCGTCGCGGGGTCTATCGACCGATATACTCGCCACCTGCGCAGGATTTGTAAGAGGTTGCTGTGCGAAAACGTTGTTGGCCCGTCCTTTGCTCGGGATTTAGCCTTTTTCGCAGAGTTTCCCTTTAGGCGCCTGATGGAAAACGTGACGAACGCAGTGTGTTCGGTGTTGAATCGTTTTTCTTGAAGACGGCTACCACCCGCAATACCCACGAAGAGTCACGGGTCAGAGGCCCCTCGGCATGATAGAGCTCGAACAAGAAGATCCGATCCCACAGGGCGACCTGGCCCTGCAAATCACCGCACTTCCCCGCGAAACCAACGGCTTTGGCGATATTTTCGGCGGCTGGCTGGTCGCGCAGATGGATCTGGCCGGCACTGCCATGGCCAGCCGGGTGGCCGGCGGCCGCGTTGCCACTGTCGCCATCGACCGCATGGCGTTCCTCGTCCCGGTCGCGGTCGGCGCGCAGTTGTCCTTTTATACCCAGACCCTGGAAATCGGCCGCAGCTCGATCCAGATGATGGTCGAAGTGTGGAGCGATGACCCACTGTCCAGCGAATGGCGCAAGGTCACCGAAGCGGTTTTCGTTTTCGTCGCCATCGACGGCAGCGGTCGCACCCGTTCGGTGCCGCCACGCGCGCGTTAAACCTCGCGGCCGTTTTGCGGTCGATAGTCGTCCCCAGTGTCTGATCGAGAGTTGCCCATGAACACGCCCAACGTTGAAGCCGTGAAACAGGATGAACTGAACTGCTGGCGCATCCGCCACGGCAAGGCCGAAGTGCTGGTGGCCCAGCAAGGCGCGCACATCCTCAGTTATCAGATCGACGGCCAGCCGCCGATCATCTGGCTCAACGACAAGGCCGAGTTCAAGACCGGCAAGAGCATCCGCGCCGGCGTGCCGGTGTGCTGGCCGTGGTTCGGCAAATTCGAACGCAATCCGAGCAGCGTGCAGGCCATGTACACCGGCGAGCAACCGGCCTCCGCGCACGGTCTGGTGCGGGCGATGGATTGGCAGTTGGGCAACATCGAATCAGAGGCTGACGGCATCAAGGTCGAATTCAAGCTGCCCTACCCGGAAGGTGGCCTGCCGGGCTGGCCCCACGAGGTCGATCTGACCCTGACCCTGCATCTGGCGGATCAACTGCACTACAGCCTGACCAGCCATAACCGTGGTAATGACACCGTCACGCTGAGTCAGGCGCTGCACACCTATTTCGCCGTGAGTGACGTGCGCAATGTGCATGTCGACGGCGTGGCCGGGCTGAATTATATCGAGACCCTGGATGACTGGAACACGGCCAGCCAGAGCGGCGATCTGCATTTCGCCGGCGAGACCGACCGCATCTACCTCGACGTTCCGCCGCAATTGAGCATCGTTGATCCGACGTGGGAACGACGCATCGTGCTGACCTCTACCGGCTCGCGCACTGCGGTGATCTGGAACCCATGGATCGACCGCGCCGCCGCCCTGCCGGACATGGACAACGATGGCTGGCAGCGCATGCTGTGCATCGAAACGGCGAATGTGATGGATGATCTGGTGACCCTGGCGCCGGGTGCGCGCCATACGATGGGTGTCAGCGTGGCCAGCAAACCGCTTTAAGATCAAAAGATCGCAGCCTTCGGCAGCTCCTACATTTGGAATGCATTTTCCCTCTAGGAGCTGCCGAAGGCTGCGATCTTTTGCTTTAAAGGTCAGCCTCCTGCACCACCCGCACTTTCTCCGCCTCCAGCGCATACGCCGCATCCGCCAGGTCATTGCTGACCTTCTCGATTTTCAGCGTGCCGGTCACCCACAGCGGTGTGTAGATATCGTCCAGCTTCAAACCCTTCGGATATCGCACCAGCACCAATTGATTGGGCGGCGGTGGCGGTACGTGGATGCAGGCGCCCGGATACGGCACGAGGAAGAACAACGTGCTGCGGCCCTTGGCATCGGACTCCAGCGGCACCGGGTAACCACCGATGCGGATGTGTTTGCCATTCATCGACGCCACGGTTTTCGTCGAATACATCACCGCCGGCAGACCTTTGGCCTGCTTCATCCCGCCCTTCTCGGTGAAGGTGCCGGTGGCTTCGGGGGAGTTGTGGTCGATTTCCGGCATGGCCTCGAGGGCCTTTTGATCCGACTTGGGCATCAGTTCCAGCCAGTCGGTTTCCGGCAGTTCGCCGGCGTGGGCGAGATAGCTGCCCAGCAAGAGGAGAGTCAACAGAAGACGGCGCATGAAGGTGCTCGGCAGGCAAAGGAATGGACGGTGAGTCGCCGCGCATTCTAGCCCTCCCGGCCGCGCTGGCCGAGAGGGCTTTGTCGCTTTCGATCAGTTCTTTTTGATCAGACCGTAGATCACCAGCAACACGACAGCGCCGACCAGTGCGCCGAGGAAACCCGCGCCCTCGCCCGCCTGATAGATGCCCAGAGCCTGGCCGCCGTAGGTGGCTGCCAGCGAACCGCCGATACCGAGCAGGATGGTCATGATCCAGCCCATGCTGTCATCGCCCGGTTTCAGGAACCGAGCCAGCAGGCCGACGATCAAGCCGATAAAGATGGTTCCGATAATTCCCATGGCATTTCCCTCTGATTTGGAAGATATGCGAAAGACTAGCCAGTGTTTCGCATCCTGCCATGAGAGAACGGCGGCCCCTGAATGGTTCCGCCGCGGCCACATGAAACTGGTTTACTCGGCGATCAGCGCTTGGACCTTGATGATCTGCGCCTGCAGCGTGGCCATGTCGGCGCAGCGCAGGTTGGCATGGCCGACCTTGCGTCCGGCCTTGAAAGCTTTGCCGTAGTGATGCAGATGGCAGTCTTCGATGGCGATGACTTTTTCCACCGGCGGCACTACGCCGATGAAGTTGAGCATCGCGCTCTCGCCGACCTTGGCGGTCGAACCCAGCGGCAGGCCGGCCACGGCACGCAGGTGGTTTTCGAACTGGCTGCACTCGGCACCTTCGGTGGTCCAGTGCCCGGAGTTGTGCACGCGCGGGGCGATTTCGTTGGCTTTCAGGCCACCGTCGACTTCGAAGAACTCGAAAGCCATCACGCCGACGTAGTCGAGGTGCTTGAGCACACGGCTGGAATAATCTTCGGCCAGCGCCTGCAACGGGTGATCGGTGCTGGCCACCGACAGCTTGAGGATGCCGCTGTCGTGGGTGTTGTGCACCAGTGGATAGAACTTCGTTTCACCATCGCGGGCACGCACGGCGATCAGCGACACTTCGCCGGTGAATGGCACGAAGCCTTCCAGCAGGCAGGCAACGCTGCCCAGTTCGGCGAACGTACCGGCAACATCTTCCGGCTTGCGCAGGACTTTCTGGCCCTTGCCGTCATAACCCAGGGTGCGGGTTTTCAGCACGGCCGGCAGACCGATGGAAGCGACGGCGGCGTCCAGGTCGGCTTGCGACTGGATGTCGGCGAAGGCCGGGGTCGGAATGCCGAGGTCCTTGAACATGCTCTTTTCGAACCAGCGATCACGAGCGATGCGCAAGGCTTCGGCGCTCGGGTAGACCGGCACGAATTGCGAAAGAAACGCCACGGTTTCAGCCGGGACGCTTTCGAATTCGAAGGTCACCAGATCGACTTCATCGGCCAGTTGGCGCAGATGATCCTGATCGCCGTAATCGGCCCGCAGGTGTTCGCCCAGCGCGGCCGCACAGGCGTCCGGCGCAGGGTCGAGAAAAGCGAAGTTCATCCCCAGCGGAGTGCCCGCCAGGGCCAACATGCGACCCAACTGGCCGCCACCGATTACACCGATCTTCATCTCAACAACCTCAGGCAATACGTGGGTCTGGATTGTCCAGGACGCTGTCTGTCTGCTCGGCACGGAAGGTTTTCAGTACCGCGTGAAATTGCGGGTGCTTGGCGCCGAGGATGCTCGCCGAGAGCAGGGCGGCGTTGATCGCGCCAGCCTTGCCGATGGCCAGGGTGGCAACCGGAATGCCGGCCGGCATCTGCACGATCGACAGCAGCGAATCGACGCCCGAGAGCATGGCCGACTGCACCGGCACGCCCAGCACCGGCAGGTGGGTCTTGGCCGCACACATGCCTGGCAGGTGGGCTGCGCCACCGGCACCGGCGATGATCACCTCGATGCCGCGGCTTTCAGCCTCTTCGGCGTACTGGAACAGCAGATCCGGGGTGCGGTGGGCGGAAACCACCTTGACCTCGTACGGGATGCCGAGCTTTTCCAGCATATCGGCGGTGTGGCTAAGGGTGGACCAATCGGACTTGGAGCCCATGATCACGCCAACCAGTGCACTCATCGTCGCGCCTCTTCTCTCTGGAGCGCCCGCAGGCGCGTCATAAAACAACAAGCCACGCAGGTTGCGTGGCTTGATTGTACGAAAAATGGCCGGACGTGCCGGCCGAAGGCCGCGCAGTATACCGCAAAGAAAGCAATAAACAGCCCCCTGCGCGACCATCTGTCATCTGCCGCAAAAGCCCGGTTTTATTGACCTGAAGGTCAGCCAAAAAGATCAAAAGATCGCAGCCTTCGGCAGCTCCTACAGGGATATGCATTCCAATGTAGGAGCTGCCGAAGGCTGCGATTTTTTCAGGAGGCTTGCGCAGCACCGCCTTCAAGCTTGCGCCACAGCAACCGCACGTTGGCCTTGCGTACCAGGGCGCAGCGGTACAAACGAATCTCCAGCGGCACATGCCATTGCGGGCCGCCGCACACCACCAGTTCACCGCGGGCCAGCTCTGCGCGTACGCTCAGTTGCGGCACCCAGGCGATGCCGAGGCCTTCCAGCGCCATGCTTTTCAGGCTGTCGGCCATCGCGGTTTCGTAGATCGTGGTGAAGCGCAACTGGCGCTGGCGCAACAATCCATTCACCGAACGGCCGAGAAACGCCCCGGCGCTGTACGCCAGCAACGGCACGCTCGCCTCGCCTTCCAGATCGAACAGCGGTTTGCCATCCAGATCGGCCGCGCACACCGGCAGCATCTCGGTCTGGCCCAAATGCAGCGACGGGAAGATTTCCGGGTCCATCTGCATCGCCGAATCCGGGTCGTAGAACGCCAGCATCAGATCGCAGCCACCTTCACGCAAAGCGTGCACGGCGTCGCCAACGTTGGTCGCCACCAGCCGGGTGGCGATATTCAGCCCTTCGTTGCGCAACTGGGCGATCCAGCGCGGGAAAAAGCCCAGCGCCAGCGAGTGCGCCGCTGCGACTTGCATGACCTCGCCCTGCCCGCCTTCCAGATGATGCAGGTGGCGCAGGACTTCACCGAGTTGTTCGACCACGGTGCGCGCAGTCACCAGAAACAACTGCCCCGCCGCCGTCAGTTCGACCGGCGTGCGCGAGCGATTGACCAAGGTCAGCCCCAGCGCCGCTTCGAGGCTGCGGATCCGCCGACTGAATGCCGGCTGAGTCACGAAGCGCCGTTCGGCCGCCTGCGAGAAGCTGCGGGTGGCGGCCAGGGCACTGAAGTCCTCGAGCCATTTGCTTTCCAGATTCATCACGTCCTCCGGGACACGCACCAAAACAGGTCACACGTCTGCCGCACAGGCGGCGTCACATGGGCATTATGCCGAATGTGCATAGGGCAGTGCTGAACAGCATTGGCCCAAAAATCCCCACAAGCCTAGCATTCGCAGCGTTCCGGCACAGACCGGGTCCTTATCGAGATGATTTCTATCATGTCCTCCGCTGCATCTTTCCGCACAGAAACCGACCTGCTTGGCGCCCTCGAAGTACCGGCCCATGCGTATTACGGCATCCAGACCCTGCGAGCGGTGAACAACTTCCGCCTCTCGGGCGTTCCGATTTCGCATTACCCGAAACTGGTTGTGGGCCTGGCGATGGTCAAACAGGCCGCCGCTGACGCCAACCGCGAGCTGGGTCACCTGAGCGAAGCCAAGCACGCTGCCATCAGCGAAGCCTGTGCCCGATTGATCCGCGGCGATTACCACGAAGAGTTCGTGGTCGACATGATTCAAGGTGGCGCCGGCACGTCCACCAACATGAATGCCAACGAAGTGATCGCCAACATTGCTCTGGAAGCGATGGGCCACGAGAAAGGCGAATACCAGTACCTGCACCCGAACGACGACGTGAACATGGCGCAGTCGACCAACGACGCCTACCCGACGGCGATCCGTCTGGGTCTGCTGCTGGGTCACGACGCGCTGCTGGCCAGTCTCGACAGCCTGATCCAGGCGTTCGCGGCCAAGGGCAAAGAGTTCGACCACGTCCTGAAAATGGGCCGTACCCAGCTGCAAGACGCCGTGCCGATGACCCTCGGCCAGGAATTCCGCGCGTTCGCCACCACCATGGGCGAAGACCTCGCGCGTCTGAAGACGCTGGCCCCGGAACTGCTGACCGAAGTCAACCTCGGCGGCACCGCGATCGGCACTGGCATCAACGCCGACCCGCGTTATCAGGCACTGGCTGTTCAACGTCTGGCTTTGATCAGCGGCCAACCGCTGGTACCGGCTGCCGACCTGATCGAAGCGACCTCCGACATGGGCGCCTTCGTGCTGTTCTCCGGCATGCTCAAGCGCACCGCGGTCAAGCTGTCGAAGATCTGCAACGACCTGCGTCTGCTGTCCAGCGGCCCACGCACCGGCATCAATGAAATCAACCTGCCGGCGCGTCAGCCAGGCAGCTCGATCATGCCCGGCAAGGTCAACCCGGTGATCCCGGAAGCCGTGAACCAGGTCGCGTTCCAGGTCATCGGTAACGACTTGGCGCTGACCATGGCAGCCGAAGGCGGCCAGCTGCAACTGAACGTGATGGAGCCGCTGATCGCTTTCAAGATCCTCGATTCGATCCGCCTTCTGCAACGTGCCATGGACATGCTGCGCGAGCACTGCATCGTCGGCATCACCGCCAACGAAGCGCGCTGCCGCGAACTGGTCGAGCATTCGATCGGTCTGGTCACCGCACTGAACCCGTACATCGGCTACAAAAACGCCACCCGCATCGCCCGTATCGCCCTTGAAAGCGGCCGCGGCGTGCTGGAACTGGTGCGCGAAGAAGGTCTGCTCGACGAAGCCATGCTCGCCGACATCCTGCGCCCGGAAAACATGATTGCCCCGCGTCTGGTTCCGCTCAAAGCCTGAGCCGACGCGAACTTGTAGCACCGCTCACCAGGTCGAGGGACTAGACACCTCTCACCTTTTGAGGGCTTGGGGATTTTGTCCCCGAGCCCTTTTTTTTAACTTCTTTGCGGGCAGGACGTTAGATGCTTTGTGTATTCGATACCGCCAAGATCGCAGCCTTCGGCAGCTCCTACAGGATTGACGTGCACCTGTAGGAGCTGCCGAAGGCTGCGATCTTTTGATTTGCAGCAACCTCGTTTCGTCGCTTGCACCACTACCGTGCAGACGGGCGCGCCACTGATCGGTATAGTGCCGCCCCTCTTCGCGTGAGCGGTCGTCGGTAACGAGGCCATCACCCATGCGAAACCCGAACTAATAACAAAACCCGCGATATGGATCCGGGACGAAACCTTCGCCTCACCCGTCGTGCCGCGCGCAGGCCGGTGTAACACGATGTTTCTCCGCTCCAGCATTTGCACCCACAAAAAACAGCGAGGAAAAATCCATGCTCGAAGTCATCAACGACTTCCTCTCAGGGAAAGTACTGATCGTGCTCATTGTCGGGCTCGGTAGTTACTTCACGATTCGCTCGCGTTTCGTTCAACTGCGTCATTTCTTCCACATGTTCGCGGTGTTCCGCGACAGCCTCAAAGGCAGCGCCGGGCAGCTCAGCTCGTTTCAGGCCTTGATGCTCAGCCTCGCCGGCCGCGTCGGTGCAGGCAACATTGCCGGTGTCGGCATCGCCGTGACCCTCGGTGGTCCGGGTGCGGTGTTCTGGATGTGGGTAACCGCACTGGTCGGCATGTCCAGCAGCTTCTTCGAGTGCACCCTGGCCCAGGTCTACAAGCGCGCGGATGGCGACGGCCTGTACCGTGGCGGTCCGGCCTACTACATCCAGCACGGGCTCAAGCTCAAAGGCATGGCGATAGTCTTCTCCGTTCTGCTGCTGGTCACCTACGGCTTCGCCTTCATCGGCCTGCAGTCCTACACCGTGACCCACTCGCTGCAGAACGCCTTTGACTTCAATCCACAACACACCGGTATCGTCCTGGCGGTGCTGCTGGCCATCACCTTTATCGGCGGGATCAAGCGCATCGCTTCGGTCTCCGACCTGCTGGTGCCGATCAAGACCCTGGCCTACATCGGCGTGACCCTGTACGTGATCGGCACCCAGATCGAACACGTGCCGGCCATGCTGGAAACCATCTTCAAGAGCGCCTTCGGCCTCGACCCGGCCTTTGCCGGGCTGCTCGGCAGCGCCATTGTCATGGGTGTGAAGCGTGGCGTGTTCGCCAACGAAGCGGGCCTGGGCAGTGCGCCTAACGTCGCCGCTGTGGCCGCCGTCAAGCACCCGGGCGCGCAGGGCGTGGTCCAGGCTTTCAGCGTGTTCCTCGACACCTTCGTGATCTGCACCTGCACCGCGCTGCTGATCCTGCTGTCGGGCTTCTACACCCCGGGCTTCGAAGGTGACGGCATCGTCCTGACCCAGAACTCGCTGGCTGCCGTGGTCGGTGACTGGGGTCGCATGTTCGTCAGCGTCGCACTGTCGCTGTTCGTCTTCACCTGCATCCTCTACAACTACTACCTGGGCGAGAACAGCTTGCAGTTCCTCAGCCGCAACCGCGCCCTGCTGATGCTGTTCCGCGGCCTGGTGCTGGCGCTGGTGGTGTGGGGTTCGATGCAGGACCTGACGACGGTATTCGCCTTCGCCGACATCACCATGACCTGCCTGGCCTTCGTCAACCTCGTGGCCCTGGCCATGCTGTTCAAGGTCGGCCTGCGGGTGATGCGCGACTACGATGAGCAGCGTCGCGCCGGCGTCAAACAGCCAGTGTTTGATTCGAGCAAATTCGCCGACCTGGATCTGGATCGCAACGCCTGGCCGGTCAACCCGCCAGCAGCGGCGGGCCAGACTGAAACTGCGCCGCAAGGCGTACCTGCAGCGCAACGCTGACAGGTGAATGACGGGCGCATCCCCTGCGCCCGTCAGTTATTGTGATGCAATAACCTGCAGGATTGAGCCTGCTCGCTCCTGCAAGGCCCTCATCGTTTCGGAGAATCCTATGAGCTCGTCGACCTACCCCGCCGCTCAACACGTCATGGTGCTCTACACCGGTGGCACCATCGGCATGCAGGCCAGCGCCAACGGGCTGGCCCCGGCGTCCGGTTTCGAAGCGCGGATGCGCGACTACCTGCACAGCCAGCCTGAGCTGGTAGTGCCGCAGTGGCAGTTTCGGGAAATGTCGCCGCTGATCGACAGCGCCAACATGACCCCGGCCTACTGGCAGCAACTGCGCGAAGCGGTGGTCGATGCCGTGGACGTGCAAGGCTGCGACAGCGTGCTGATCCTGCACGGCACCGACACGCTGGCGTACAGCGCGGCGGCGATGAGTTTTCAGTTGCTCGGCCTGCATGCCCGCGTGTGTTTCACCGGCTCGATGCTGCCGGCGGGTGTGACCGACAGCGATGCCTGGGAAAACCTCGGCGGCGCGCTGGTCGCCCTCGGCCAGGGCCTGGCGCCGGGCGTGCATTTGTACTTCCACGGCGAACTGCTGGCGCCGACCCGCTGCGCGAAAGTGCGCAGCTCCGGCCGCCATCCGTTCAAACGCCTGGAGCGTCAGGGCGGTGGTGTGAAGGCGCCTTCGATTCCAGTCGCGCTGAACTACAACCAGCCGAAGCAACTGGCAAAAGTGGCGGTGTTGCCGCTGTTTCCCGGGATCAGTGCCGAAGTCCTCGACGGCCTGCTCGACAGCGGCATTCAAGGTCTGGTGCTGGAATGCTACGGCAGCGGGACCGGGCCGAGCGACAACCCCGAGTTCCTCGCCAGCCTTGGCCGCGCACGGGATAACGGCGTGGTGGTGGTTGCAGTGACGCAATGCCATGAAGGTGGGGTCGAGCTGGATGTCTACGAGGCTGGCAGCCGCTTGCGGGGTGTTGGCGTGCTGTCCGGTGGCGGCATGACGCGCGAGGCGGCGTTCGGCAAGTTGCATGGCTTGCTGGGGGCCGGGCTGGAAACGGCTGAAGTGCGCCGACTGATTGAGCTGGATCTCTGCGGCGAACTGAGCTGATCTGTCACAACGCAAATCCCCCTGTGGGAGCGAGCCTGCTCGCGAAAGCCATGACACATTCGGCATTCGTGTGCCTGACACACCGCTTTCGCGAGCAGGCTCGCTCCCACCAGGGATTTTTGTACGGCATATAAATTGCTGCGTTCCAGCCACCTCCAGGCTGGAAGATCCCATGCTCCACTCCCACCTCACCACCCTCAACGCGGTCTCGCTGATCCTCAACACGTTCAAGGCCGAAGGCCTGTCGAGCGAGGCGCTGCTGGCTGGCAGCGGCATCGTGGCGGCGGATCTGCAGCGTGCCGATACGCGCATCACCACCCATCAAGAGATGCAGGTCTGCACCAACGCAGTCGCGCTCAAGCGTGACATCGGTCTCGAATTGGGCCGGCGCATGCACGTGTCCTGTTACGGCATGCTCGGTTACGCCCTGCTGACCTGTGCCACCTTCGGTGACGCTTTGCGTCTGGCGATCCGTTATCCGGCGCTGTTGGGCACGTTGTTCGAACTGAGCCTGGAAGACGATGGCGAGGAGGTCTGGTTCGTCGCTGCTGATTACCGTGAAAGCCCGGCGATGGCGGTGTTCAACGCCGAATTCTGTCTGGTGTCACTGAAAGTCATCTGCGACGACTTGCTCGGCCATCCGCTGCCGCTGCGCGCCACGCGCTTCGAACATGCAGCGCCGGACTATCGCGACAGCTACGCCGAACCCTTCGACTCGCCGCTGCACTTTTCGGCCAAGGACAACGCCTTCGCCTTCGACCGCCACTGGCTCGAGCAGCCGCTGCCGCTGGCCGACGCGATCACCCATCAGGCGATGGCAGAGCGCTGCCGCAAACAGAATCTGGAGTTCACCGGACGCCAGGCCTGGCTGGGGCGGATTCGGCAGTTGCTCAGCGCGCAATTGAATGCCGCGCCGGGGCTGGAGGGGCTGGCGCAACAGATGAAATGCTCACCGCGCACCCTGCGTCGCCACCTGAAAGACATGGGCAGCAGCTATCAGGAACTGCTCGATGAACTGCGCTTCGAACGGGCCAAGCAGATGCTGTGTGAAGACCAGTTACCAATCTATCGGATCGCCGAGACGCTGGGCTTCAGCGAGACCGCGAGTTTCCGTCATGCATTTGTGCGCTGGAGCGGCGTGGCGCCGAGTCAGTTCCGACCGCACTGATGTCTGCTCCAGGCATGAGCCTGCATGAACAAGGGGCGAATTTCGGTCAGAGGTTTTGGCCATATCGATCCCCTTTTGGCCGCTCCCGACGTTCTCCGATTCAACTTGCGCCGCAACACTGAAGACCACCGAATCAGCCTTGCGGAGAGCAACAAATGCTGACGATCTACTCAGACGATCACCACTTGCACCATGGCCGCTGCGAACTCATCGATGGCCAGCTCAAGCCGTGCTTCGAGATGCCGTCGCGTGCCGACCATGTGCTGCAACGCGTGCACAAGCAAAACCTCGGTGCGGTCGAAGCGCCGAAGGATTTCGGCCTGGAGCCGATCGCGCGCATTCACAGCCGCGACTATCTGGAGTTTTTCAAAGGTGCATGGCAGCGCTGGACCGAGTTCAACACTGACGGCGACTTGCTGCCTTACACCTGGCCGGCGCGCACGCTGCGTGCGATCAAACCGACCAGCCTGCATGGCCAGCTCGGTTATTACAGCTTCGACGGCGGCGCGCCGATTACCGCCGGCACCTGGCAAGCGGCCTACAGCGCAGCGCAAGTGGCCCTTACCGCGCAGGCTGAAATCCAGCGTGGCGCACGCGCGGCCTTCGCCCTGTGCCGTCCGCCGGGACATCACGCCGCCAGCGACTTGATGGGCGGTTATTGCTACCTCAACAACGCCGCCATCGCCGCTCAGGCCTTTCTCGATCAGGGCCACAAGAAAGTCGCGATTCTTGACGTCGACTACCACCATGGCAACGGCACTCAGTCGATTTTCTACGAACGCAGCGATGTCCTGTTCACTTCGATCCACGGCCACCCGGAAGCGGAGTTTCCGTTCTTCCTCGGCTATGACGACGAGCGCGGCGAAGGTGCCGGTGAAGGTTTCAATTTCAACTATCCACTGCCGGCCGGTTCCGGCTGGGATGTGTGGAGCGCGGCGCTGGATCAGGCCTGCGGCGAGATCGACAGTTACGGCGCGGACATCATCGTCGTCTCGCTCGGCGTCGACACGTTCAAGGACGATCCGATCTCGCAGTTCAAACTCGACAGCCCAGATTACCTGGCCATGGGCAAGCGCATCGCCGCCCTCGGCAAGCCGACCCTGTTCGTCATGGAAGGTGGCTACGCGGTGGAAGAAATCGGCATCAACGCAGTGAACGTGCTGGAAGGTTTCGAACAATGAAAAAGCGACTGATCGCCTCGGCGCTGTGCGCGGCCCTGCTCAGCGCTGGCGCCCACGCCGAAGAACGCACGCTGCGCGTCTATAACTGGTTCGACTACATCACGCCCAAGGCGCTGGACGACTTCAAGGCACAGAACAGCCAGACCAAACTGATCTACGACATCTTCGACACCAACGAAGCACTCGAAGCCAAGCTGCTCACCGGCAATTCCGGTTATGACGTGGTGGTGCCGTCCAATGTGTTCCTCGCCAAGCAGATCGAAGCCGGGGTGTTCCAGCCGCTGGATCGCAGCAAACTGCCGAACTGGAATCACCTCGATCCGAAACTGATGAAGCTGATCGAGGCCAATGATCCGGGGAACAAGTTCGCCGTGCCATACATGTACGGCACCATCCTGATTGGTTTCAACCCGGCCAAGATCAAGGCAGCGCTGGGCGACAACGCGCCCGTGGACAGTTGGGATCTGATCTTCAAAGAGGAAAACATCAGCAAGCTCAAGCAGTGCGGCGTCGCCCTGCTCGACTCGCCGTCGGAAATTCTGCCGCTGGCTCTGCAACACCTCGGTCTCGACCCCAACAGCAAGAAGCCGGCGGATTACGCCAAGGCCGAAGCGCTGCTGATGAAAATCCGCCCTTATGTGACGTACTTCCATTCCTCCAAGTACATGGCTGACATTGCCAACGGCGACATCTGCGTGGCCGTCGGTTATTCCGGCAGCTTCTCGCAAGCGGCCAACCGCGCCAAGGAAGCGAAAAACGGCGTGGTGGTCGATATGCGCTTGCCCAAAGAAGGCGCGCCGATCTGGTTCGACATGCTCGCCATTCCCAAGGGCGCGAAGAACACCGAAGATGCCTACACCTTCATCAACTATCTGCTGCAACCGGCGGTGATTGCCCCGGTCAGCGACTTTGTCGGTTATCCAAACCCGAACAAGGACGCCACCGGCCTGGTCGATCCAGCCATTCGCAACAACCCGAACCTGTACCCGACCGATGCGGCAATGAGCACGCTCTACACCTTGCAGCCGCTGCCTCGGGATGCCGAACGCGCACGCACGCGAGCCTGGACGAAAATCAAGTCGGGGACCTGAAACCGGCTCGTTTGCCGAAGACCCGCCGAGGCGGGTCTTTTTTTGCCTGGCAGCTTTATCTACCGCACGGGTCGCTATCGCTCCTTTTAACTTGCCCTGCTCCGCCGCCCTCGCGGCGTCCCGACAGAGCAGGAAACCACCATGACCGCCATTCCCAAAGCCAGTGCCGTCGATATCGTGACTCAGCTGGTTACCGGCCCCTCGCTGCAAGAAGTCGCATCAAAAACGCTGCGCGAAGCCCTCAAGACGTTGTATCCGAATCTCGACATAGACCCGCGTCTGGCGATGGTCGTGCAACCCACCTGGACCATTGTGGATGGTCGAGTGATACCCGACGGGTATCAGGCTGGATCGCTGACCAACGCCCTGGTGCGGCTCGGCCTGTCCGGTACCACGGTGACGTACCTCGATGGTGAGCATTACCTGACCCTGCAACCCGGCGTGCCCGCCCCTGCGCATCTGCCGGTGAAGATCGATGCGATCGGCCTGTTGCTCAACGAACTGGCACCGCTGCTGTTCATCGCCTACAAGGAACAGCACGTCGACTACTGGGACGAGTTCACCTATCCCGGGCAACCGCGCTGGCAGCAATTGTCCGAGGCACTGCGCAACCTGTGGAACGTCGATGCCAGCGTCGGCTGGGATGCCGATGAAATCGCCATGGCCCAGGCGATTTTCAAACAGCCCGACCCGCAACAACGCCTGGCCCCCGCCCCGTACTCGGCAAAGGCATATCTGATTGATCTTGATCGAGGGAGCGCCGACCCGCAAAGCCACTTGACCCTGCTCGACGCCGCAGTGTTGGTCGGCAGCATCGCAGACCGTACGTTGATTCTCACCCACGCGATTACTCAGGGCTTTCAGCGTTTCGATTCACTGGAGGAACTCGGCGAGGCTCTGCTGCGGATATATGGCGCAAACGCCTCGGGCGAAGATCTCAAGTGGCGGCTGGTCGAACCCCAGGGCAATTTCTTCGACCAGCAGGCCTGCACCCTGATTTCCCTGGAAGCGGATGCCTTGGGCAAAATCAGTTTTTTTCAGGACTCCCCTGATAAACGCGTCTATCCGCATACCGGCACGGCCGGCAAACCGGCACAACCGACACCGCGCCTCGAAGCGCACTTCGAGCGTTTACAGCCGATGCTTCCGGACTGGCTGAACGACGCCTTGCCCATCGATCAGACACGTTACAGCCGGCACCTGCTGGACCTGACGACGCTGCAGCACGAGAACAACGGCAAATCCTTTCAGAACGAAATCACCAGCCTGCAGGCGTTCACTCGGGCAGCGCTGATCAAACAGATTCTCAAGGAGCAGCCCGACGCCAAAGACCTGGACATCGACAACATCGAAATCACCATCACCAGTCTCGTGGTCTGGGGCACGTTTGTGTTGCCGGGAAATACTCAGACTCAGACATGGACGCTGACCGAGCTCGCCCTGCAAAATCTCGCCGGCCTGCCCTTGGGCAACAAGACTGTGCGGTACAAGGATGGCAGCCCGGTACCCGAGTGGATGAGCGCGGCTTTTCTGGAAAAACTGGTCAGCACGGTCGACATCGGCAAGACCTACCCGGCGCATCTCAAGGCCGTACTGATAGACGACTCAGTGCAAGCGTCACGGTTGGAAAGGCTCTATACCAGTCAGCTACGCGTGGAGCTGCCATTGCTGGCGTTGCAGCACAAGATCCAGGGCAGAGCCGGCATTGACGAATCGGGTTATCGATACGTGGTTGCCGCGTTGGCCACGACTGACGCAGAACGCTACGTCGATGGTGAGGAAATCGTCATTCGCCCATTGGCCTTCGTCGCTCATCGCAGCCGCTCCACCGCAGACACTGTCGACAACATGTATGTCATAGGCCCGCGCGATGCCGACAAAGGGCCGTGCGTGCTGTATCGACCGTTGTTCGACAAGGCTCTGCTGCAATATCCGGGATTTGCCAATCTGCTCTTTGCGATCCAGCATTCGCGACATCTGCGCGATTCGGTACTGGCCTGGTTGCCGGACGATGTGCGCTTCAATTACAGCCAGTTCGTCTTCACCGCCAGGCTGCCCTCGGTGTGGACGATCCCGCAACTGATGATCAACCCGACCACGGCGCTGGACATGTCCGGCGCGGTCGCGCTGGGCACTCAGGTGATCGCCAGCGATGTCCTCGCCACCCTGCACGAACGCAACGTCAAGGCGCTTGTCACCCAAGCCGACCGGCAATCGGTCTCCGATGCAGAAGCACGCTGGGCCTCGCTGAAACAGGGTGGCTGGGTGATGCTCAATGCCGCACTGCCGTTTCTGGGCCGCAGCGTAGGTACAGCGGCGTGGATCTGGCAGATCATGGATGATCTGCAGGAAATCACCGACGGCGCCAACGAGCAATCGGCGAAAGTCGCCTGGACGGCCATCGCCGATATCCTCCTGGCGCTGGGCATGGTGCTCGCCCATCGTGCGGCAATGGGTGATGCGCCATCGACGCCCGTGGCCACAACGCTCGAAGAGGACACAGCGACGAGCAAACCTGCCGCCAGAATCGTCAAAGCGCTGCGCCAGCCGGACATCACCGGCCCGCAATTGACCGAAGTCCATGGCACATCGATCGACAGCATCACGGCGTTGAAACGATCCCCGTTGGCCCTCGCCAAGCTGTTGGATACGTTCAAGGTCGGCAAGCCCAAAGGGCTTGGCGCTGCCACCAGAGAGGGTGCGCAGCGAGGCCTCTACGCCCACGCAGACAAATGGTACGCCCGCGTCGGTGAACGCTGGTTCGAAGTCGCGCGCAACGCGCATGGCGATGTGCACATCGTCGATACGCGTCAGCCCACCCGACCTGCCGGACCCAGGCTGGCCTATACCGCCAACGGCCAGTGGGTAATCGATCTGCGCTTGCGTCTGCGCGGCGGCGGATTGGAAGAAGGTCGCCAAGCCGCGCAAGGCATAAGAACCAAGGAGGTGGCCGTATTGGCCGAGCAGATTACTGCGTTCGATTTGACGATGGAGAGCAAAGGGAGCCGTCTCGATGCAGACCGCAACAGCCTGCACGATGCCCCTGCGCAGGCACGCGAGCAAGCGCTTGCGCAGTACCTTGCCACGCTCGATTCACAGCACAACGAATATGCCGCAAACATAAAGCTGATCAAGAAACTCAACTGCAAGCAGTCGATCCCCAACTACCGCACGGTAATGCCGGAGCGGTTGGACATGCAGTTGTTTCTGGGACAGGAGTGGCTGAGTAATAACGCTTCGGATTACCAGCAGCGGGTACTCGCGGTGCAGGCGATACTCGACGACGAACTGCGCAGCGAATCGCAGGCAGCCACCTCTGCGTTCGAACAGTTGAACGATGTCACTCAAACCATTATCGAGAAAATGGAGTCGGCTGAAGCCTGCATGAAGGAGCTCACCAGGCTGGGACCGGATGGCTTGGATGTAAAGCAGAAATACAACATCAGCCTTGCGCCCTACCCGCTGGATGATCTGAAGACTCTGCAGATCAGTCTCGGCCAGTACACCTGCATCAAGCCCGGCGATTCCACCGCTCATGTCGAGGCACAACAAGCGCTGGCCGGTCTGTTCGAAGATGCTGCGCTGAACGTTCAAAGTTCACGGGACCTGAGCGCCGATGAAAGCCTCAGTGATCTGCGCATACGCATCGACGCCCTGAGCCAGGTGAGCGAACAGTTTGCTTCCGTGGACAAGCGATTCGATGACCTGGCGAGTGAATATTCCGAACACATACACACGGAGCGACTCAAGCAGTTGCAGGCGCGCGTGGCCGCATTCAAGGAAAGCGCCGACAATCGACTCGCCGATCTGTTGCGCTACCGGCATTTACTGGTGCCGCAAGCCGGTCCGTCGAGACCTTCCCCGTCATCTTCGAATCGGCAGATCATCAAGACGCGCAACAAGGGCATCCTGGTCGGCGAACGGAAAAAAAGCCTCGACGGCAAAGACACCGATCTGGTCGAGGTCAGTACAGCACTGACGAGAGTCATCGCGACATTCAAGGAGGAGTCGCCAGGTATCTGGGTCGAACAGAATGCACGGCCGGCACCGTCGCCAAAAGCCCGGCCCAACCTCAACAACAGCATCAGCGCAGGGCAGGCCTTGATCGACGGGCTGGCGGCGTTTCATCGACGCATCGAGGCGCGCCTCAAACGCGGCTCGCGCATTCCGGTGGAAGTCGAAGAGGAATACCACAACCACGCCGCCCTGTTGCGCAAGGCCGGTGCCGCCATCGATGAAGCGTTGACGGCGAGTAACCTAACCGCTGCTCTGCATGAACCGTCCGAAACGCTCAACCACAAGCTCGACGCTGCGGCTACGACGCTGGAGGAAAAGGGCACCAGCACGCGAATCCGTCTGGTCAAGCAACAACTACCTACAGCCGCCGGGGTCGAGTGGCTCAAGGACAAGGGCGAAGTGAACATTTCGAAAACCCTGACCCGACGGCGCCTGAGGCGCCATAAGAATGACTTCCTCGACGAGTATCAGATTCGTGATGCGCATACCGACAAGGTCCTCTGCTATGCGCATTTCCATTACAGCAGCGCCGACGCGCCCGATGGCGCATTTTTGCGTGGACACATGAAGACAGTTGCCCAGCACCGCCTGGGAGGCACCTCTGAAATAACCGATGTGGATAATCAGAGACTGATCGAAATCCATCGCAGCGAAATTTCCAGTCGCAGCGCCGAAACGCTGTTCTTCAATCTCGCCAAGCCTGCCGCAGACGCGACAGCGCCGCTTTGATTGCTGGCTCTGGTACGGCAGCGAAACCCAGCACCAGGCCGGCGCGCTTATCCATGGGCGTAGTCGAATCGGGGAGCCAGTAGCTGCTCAGGCCGTTGATTTCGACATCGACCTCAGCGGCCTGAGCGATCAATTGCTGCTCGCGCTCGATGCTGTCCACGGCGACGGTCAAGTGCAGCCCGGCCGGCACGGCGGGCAGTTGACCGACGCCGGCGACCGTCGGCCAGCCTTCGAGCAGGCAGTTGCGTCGGCTCAGCGCAGCCCGGCGCATGCGGCGGATATGCCGCTGGAAATGCCCGGCGGCCATGAATTCGGCCATCACCGCTTGCGTGCTGACCTCCGAGTGCCGCACATCGACGGCGCGGCGTTGCGCGAACGCCTCGACCAGCGCGGGCGGCAGCACCAGATAGCCCAGGCGCAACGCCGGAAAAGCGACCTTGCCGAACGTACCGACGTAGAGCACACGCCCCTGACGATCAAGTGCCGCCAACGGTGCCAGCGGTGCGCCGGTGTATCGATACTCGCCGTCGTAATCATCCTCGACGATCCAGCCGCCGACACGCTCGGCCCAGGCGAGCAGCTCCAGACGCCGGGCCAGGCTCATCACCACGCCGGTCGGGTACTGATGAGACGGCGTCACGTAAGCCACTCGACAATCGCTGAGCTGAGCCATGGCGCTACAATCGATGCCGTCGCTGTCCACCGCCACCCCATGCAATTTCGCCCCCGCTACAGCGAAGGCATGTCCGGCGGCGCGATAGCCCGGATTCTCGATCGCCACGCCGTCCCCAGGCTCGACCAGCAGCTGTGCACAAAGGCTGATGCCCTGCTGCGCGCCACTGGTGATCACAATTTGCTCAGCCGTGCACTGCATACCGCGCGAGCTGCGCAAATACGCAGCAATCATGCCGCGCAGCCGCGCGTCACCGGCCGGGTCGCCGTAACACAGCTGCTGCAGATCCGGTTTGCGCCAGAAAGCCGCGTTGAGCTTGGCCCAGACCTCGAACGGAAACAGATCGAACGCCGGCACACCCACCCGAAAAGCACGCGGCGGACCGCTCGGTGGTCGCGGCAAATGATGCTTTTCAATGCGGGAAAATCCGTCGCTGTGGATAACTTTGCTGGATGAATTCACAGGTAAATCCAGCCAATTTGTGGATAAGGCTGTGGATAAGCCTGTTGACAAGCCTGTGGATGAATTTGTGGATAGTTTTTTCTCAGGCGTGGATGCCTGAGCCAATTGCGCCACGTAAGTACCGTCGCCCACGCGTCCTTCGATAAAGCCCTCGGCATACAACTGATCGTAGGCGCGCACCACGCTGTTGCGGGAAATGCCCAGCGCCCAGGCCAGGTCTCGGCTGGCCGGCAATCGCGTGCCACTGGCCAGACGTCCATCCAACACCCGCAGGCGCAGAGCCTGATAGAGCTGGCGGCTCAGGCCCTGACGGCGATCAAGCTCGATTCCGGCCGGATTGAAAGGCATCGACAAGGGTGGCAGATCAGGCATGGCGAATGGACCTATGAAATGGCTCAGCAATGGCTCTTACAACGGACCAATAGCCTGCCTAGGATGCAGGCATTCGCCAAGGAAAATCTGTCCATGTACACGCCACGCGCCTTTGCCATCGAAGACTTGTCCCAACTGCACGAACTGATCCTCGCCACGCGCCTGGCCATTCTGGTCAGCCACGGTGACAGCGGATTGCAAGCCAGCCACGTGCCGGTGCTGCTGCATCGCGAACAGGGCGAATACGGCACGCTCTACGGCCATCTGGCCAAGGCCAATCCGCAATGGAAAGACCTGCGTGACGGCGCCGAGGCGATGCTGATCTTCGCCGGACCAGACGCCTACGTCAGCCCGGGCTTCTATCCGAGCAAGGCCGAGCACGGCAAGGTCGTGCCGACCTGGAACTACATCGCCGTGCACGCCTACGGCCAGGCTGAGACCTTCAGTGATGGCGGCCGCTTGCTCGACATTGTCAGCACCCTCACCGACCGTCACGAGGCAGGCCGTGCCCAGCCGTGGTCGGTGGACGATGCGCCAGCCGATTACATCGACACCATGCTCAAAGCCATCGTCGGTTTTGCCATTCCCATCGACCGCCTCGAAGGCAAACGCAAGCTCAGCCAGAACCGCAGCGCCGAAGATATTGCCGGGGTGCGCGAAGGCCTCGCCGCAAGCCCCGACGCCAACGACCAAACCCTTGCCAGCCTGATGCGCTAAGGATCTACCCATGACCCAGATCGACATTCGCCCGGTCAGCGCCAATGACCACGCCGCTTGGCTGCCGCTGTGGCAGGCGTACCTGCGCTTCTACAACACGGAACTGCCGGACGCTGTCACCCAAAGCACCTGGCAGCGTTTTCTCGACCCGAACGAACCGATCCACGCCGCCCTCGCCTGGGCTGAAGGCAAAGCGCTGGGCATGGTGCATTACATCTATCATCGCTCGAACTGGAGCATCGAAAATTCCTGCTATCTGCAGGATCTGCTGGTGGTGCCGGAAGCCCGTGGCACCGGTGTCGGTCGGCTGTTGATCGAGCATGTCTACGCTACCGCCAAGGCTGATGGTTGCTGCAAAGTCCACTGGCTGACCCATGAAACCAACGCCACCGCGATCCAGCTCTACGAGCGCATCGCTGAACGCCCGGGCTTCATCCAATTTCGCAAGGCACTGTAAGGAGACGCGCACATGACCGCTTCACTCGCTGACTGGAAAGGCGTCCCCGCCCCCTCCGCCACCCTGCTCGAGGGCCGTTTCATTCGTCTGGAAAAACTCGACCCGGCGCGGCATGCCGAGCAACTGTACGCCGCCCTCGAAGGGCCCGGTGCCGATCCGAAGCTCTGGGATTACTTGCCTTACGGTCCGTTTCCCGAGCGCAGTGCGTTCAACGACTGGCTGAACAATCATGCGGCCAACAGCGACCCGTATTTCTTCAGCGTCATCGACCGCGCGACTGGTCAGGTGCAAGGCATCCTCAGCCTGATGTCGATCGTCCCGGCGCAGGGCCGCATCGAAATCGGCCACGTCACTTTCGGTGCGCCAATGCAGCGCTCGCCGAAAAGCACCGAGGCGGTGTACCTGCTGGCCAAGTATTCGTTCGAGCTGGGTTACCGGCGCCTGGAATGGAAGTGCAACAACGGCAACGCCCGCTCCAAATACGCAGCCGAGCGTCTGGGCTTCAGTTTCGAAGGGGTGTTCCGCCAGCACATGGTGGTCAAGGGGCAGAACCGCGACACCGCGTGGTATTCGATTCTGGATGCGGAATGGCCGGCGATCGGTGCGGGATTCGAGCGCTGGCTGAGCGATGAAAACCAGACGCCTGATGGCCAGGTGAAAGGCTTGGCCGAGTGCCGTAGCTGATCGTCACAAAGCCCCTGTGGGAGCGAGCCTGCTCGCGAAGGCGCTGTGTCAGTCACTGAAATATTGACTGACTGACCGCTTTCGCGAGCAGGCTCGCTCCCACAATTGGCGGTTCTTTCTTAACGACGCAGTTCTTGCGCCAGCACCGCAATGTGCTCCGGGCCGATCCCGCAGCAACCCCCCAGATGACTGGCGCCGCGCTGTTGCCAGTCCAGCGCCCAGTGCAGATACCCCGGCGGATCGAGATCGTCACGCAACGGGTCGAGCCCGTCGTTGGCCGTGGCTTCTTTCGGTTGCGGAGGAAACGCGTTGGCATACGCGCCGATGTTGATCGTGACGCCGAGACGCTCAAAGGTTGCGCGCGCCGCATCGATAGCCGCGCCAATCACTTCAGGCTGACTGCAATTGAACAGCAGGGTTTCGACGCCGAGTTCAGCCGCCACCGCAGCCGCTTCGGCTACCGGCTCACCGGAGCGCAGGCGTGGCACTTCATCGGTGTCTTCATCCTTGAGGGTGAACGACAGCCAGAACGGTTTACCGTCCTTCGGCAACCCGGCGTGAATGGCCCGCGCCTCGATAATCGAACTCTGGGTTTCCGCCAGCCACAGATCAACATGCGGGGCCAACCCATTGACCAGCGGCGTCAGCAGCTCGGTCACGCGATCCGCTTCGAACAGATCCGGACGATACGAACCAAACAGCGGCGGCAACGACCCGGCAACACGCACTGGCTTGCCGGATGCCTGCACCGCCCGCCGCGCCAACTCCCCCGCCAGTGCCGCGAGCGCCTGGCCCTCAGCCGCAAAGCGCGCCTCGCCAATGTGAAACGGCACCACCGCGTAACTGTTGCTGGTGATCACGTCGGCGCCGCTGTTGATGTACGCGGCATGCACCGCCTCGACCGCCTGCGGCGCTTCACTCAGCGCCAGTGCCGACCACTCCGGTTGGCGAAACGGTGCGCCGGCGCGTTGCAACTCGCGGCCCATGCCGCCATCGAGAATGACCCTGTTCGCTGCGCCCATATGCTTTTCACTCATATGCTTATGAAAATAACTCACTATCAGAGTCGTTCTTATAACTATTTAATACGCACCACTCAGTTAATAACAACCTCTTTTTTCAACAGGAAGCGACTGTGAAACTCCAACCGCTATTGGCCCTGGGCCTGACCATTCTGGCCTCCACCCAAGCCTTCGGCGGCGCGACGCTGGACCGCGTCGAGCAGAAAAAAGAGCTGGTCGGCGTGCTCATGGAAAGCTATCCGCCCTTCTCGTTTCTCAATGAGCAGAATCAACTCGACGGTTTCGATGTCGACGTTGCCAAAGCGGTGGCGGACAAGCTTGGCGTAAAACTGCGTCTCGAAACGCCGTCCTGGGACGTGATCGCCGCCGGCCGCTGGAGCGGGCGCTACGACATCTGCATCTGCTCGATGACCCCGAGCAAGGCCCGCGCCGAAGTGTTCGACTTCCCGGTCGAGTATTACGCTTCGCCAGCGGTGATCGTGGTCAACGCCAAGGACGATCGCATTCACAGCGCCAAGGACCTGAGCGGCAAAAAGGTTGGCCTCACCAGCGCCTCCAGCTACGAAAGTTATCTGAACAAGAACCTGGTCATCGAAGGCGCCGAGGATACGCAGTTGCAGTATCCGTTCGAGGATGTGCAGATCGCTCCGTACGACACCGACAACGTCGCCTTCCAGGATCTGGGCCTGGGCGCCGGCGTGCGCCTGGATGCGATCCTCACCAATCTGGTCACCGCGCAGCCGCGCCTGAACCAGGACCAGCGTTTCAAACTGGCCGGCGAACCGCTGTACTCGGAACCCAACTCCGTGGCCATCGAAAAGGGTGACCCGCAGTGGGACGCCAAGGTACGCGAGGTGTTCGCGCAACTGAAACAGGACGGCACCCTGAGCAAGCTGTCGCAGAAATGGATCGGCGCCGATATCAGCCAATGACTTCTTTTCCGATCCCGCCACAGCCACCGCAACCGGTGGCTGAAACCCGCCTGCAAAAGCTCTTTGGTTTCCGTACGCGCCTGTACCTGACGTGGGCGGCGCTGTTCTGCCTGTTTGCCGGATTCTTCCTCAGCTTCGACCTGAAGTTCGCGATCATCCTCGACAAGCTGCCCAACCTCGTTGGCCTGAAGCTGGCGCCGAACGGCTTCCTGCAAGGCGCAGCGCTGACGCTGTTTCTCTGCGCCTGCTCGATCATCGCCTCGTCGCTGCTCGGTTTCATCACCGCGCTGGCGCGCCTGTCGAACAGCGCCGTCGCATTTGGCATCGCCAGTTTCTACACCTCGTTCTTTCGTGGCACGCCACTGCTGATCCAGATCCTGCTGATCTACCTCGGCTTGCCGCAACTGGGCATCGTCCCCGGCGCCATCGTCGCCGGCATCATTGCCCTGTCGCTGAACTATGGCGCCTACCTGAGCGAAATCTTCCGCGCCGGCATCCTCGGCGTCGATCACGGCCAACGCGAAGCATCCCTGGCACTGGGCCTGCGCGAAAGCGTGATCTTCTGGCGCATCACCCTGCCCCAGGCCATGCGCACGATTATCCCGCCGACTACCAACCAGTTCATCTCGATGCTCAAGGACTCGTCGCTGATCTCGGTAATGGGCGTCTGGGAAGTGATGTTTCTCGCCCAGTCCTACGGGCGCTCAAGCTATCGCTACATCGAAATGCTCACCACGGCGGCGATCATCTACTGGCTGCTGTCGATCGGGCTGGAGCTGATTCAGGCACGCATGGAGCGGCATTACGGCAAGGCGTATGTACGCCGTAGTTGAGGTGCATTCAAATGGTGTCCCGGCGAATCCGCACTACGCCCATTTTCATGCCGAAGGGGCGGAACACCGCGTTCAGCGACTTCAGGGTCTGATTGCCTTCGCCATGTTCGATATGCACCAGCGTGCGCACTGAAATCTTGCACATCTTCGCGAACTGGGACTGATGCAGACCGGTGACTTCGACCCGTAAACGGCGCACGGCGTCACCGATTTCCAGAGTGCCTTCGGCCAGTGATTGCTGAATGCTTTCGATGAGCGCCGTGCGCTCGAGGACGGTCAGACTCATTGCAGGTCCCACTCTTTCAAACGTTGCTCGAGGTTTTTCAGATGAACGCTCGGGTGATTCATGGTTCTGGCGGGCAAACCGCTGGCCGCAAGAATATCCGGCAGTGCGGCCAGACGGCGGGCATCCGCGCGCAGGCCTTCGAACAGCGCCGAGGCATCCAGCCCCGCCAACGAATCGTGCGGATCTGCGCTATCGGCCAATACGCGGCAGACACCTCGCCAATCGACATCGCCCGCCCGCTCCAATTCTCTTGGCCATTTGGTCGTACGAGTCACGCCTTCGTCATCCATGACCATCGGGGCGAGGTCATAAATCGGCGCGAGCTGGAAAGCGTTCTCTTGCCGGATGATCGCCGTGTTACGACCATGGTTATCTGAGTTTCCGAGGATTTTATTGATCAGGTCGCGACGCAGATAATCGGCGACGAGGCCGGCAATCTGGCTGGCCTGACCCGCTTTGCGCCAGAGCCCGGCGAGCATGCGGATCACGTCCAGATGATTCATGGCGCTGCCAGGCGTCGTCACTTCAGCCAGCGAATAAATCGATTCGACGGCAAAACGCGACACCGCCCCATCTTTCACTTGTCGATCAAAACGCCGCATCCACAAACTCGGTTTGTTCGCCTCTTCCAAGGCCAGGCCTTCTGCCGCGACCGTTTCGATGCCCAATGTCTGCAGCGCTTTGTAGTAATGGAATTCGCTGCGCAGGATGTCCTGGTCGGTCTGCCCGCCCCTGTTTCTGGCGAATTTCACGAACCAGTGCTGTCGCACTTCTTCATCGTCCAATACCGCATCGGGATACAGAAGCCCGGCGCTGTTCTCTGCCAGTAACAGCTTCGGAGCTTCCCCACCTGCCCCCGTCGCGCCACCGATGGCCGCGCCCAGCTCGTAGGCATATTCAAGAAAGCGGTTGTCGCGGCCAATGACCTCCTCGCGCATGAATCCGATCGGCTTCCTCTCATCGACTGCTTCCGCCGATTCCTTTATTCGCATGTTGCCAATGGGAGCCGGTGTACTGCGACCCAGCAGAAACAGATCGGCGCTGATCTCGGCGGGTCTTTCCTGACCCAGGCGGGCGAGCAGAAACCGCCTCGCTGCGCCTGCCGGTGCGATGTCGTGGACAAAGGCTGGTGTCTTCGCGCGCCGACCTTCCCAATCCAGCGGATACAGGGCACTCACGGCTTGGGAAAAAGGCGACCCGATCAACTCGATGTTTTCCACCAGATAGTCCGCTTCATAGCCAAAACTGCAGCGGCTTTCGAAGCCTTTTTCCGGATCATCGAAGTCAAGAATCATCGCGTCGTGCCATTGCCCGGCGGTGAAGATCTGGATTGTCAGGTTGTACATGTTGATTCCGTGCGCATTTTAATGCGTTTCAAGAAAGAGAAATTTTCGATAATTGCAATATAGTGCATTCTGGCAGCCGAAGACGCCCCAAATCTGCAACAAAATGCACATCAGCCCTCGCCACTAACTTACCAGCTGCAAAATAATGCAGATAAGCATTTAACTTCACGCTGATAAAAATGCCGTCTTCAAGCGAAAGCTGTAGGAAAAAGAACAAGCGGCGCCGCGCAAAAGAATTGTTTGCGAAATCCAGTGAGGATTTTCCACAGAACGATCCGATGTCGCCTGCGTGGATGCGGGAAGCGGCCGACATCGGTTTTTTTCGGGTAGCAATAGAGTTGGATTTTCTCGATACGGAAATCGAACCTGATGCCCACTCAACACCTATTCGCACCAAAACACCTGGCTCTGGCTATTTCACTGGCGCTGGGTGGCGCAGCGCTGGCTAACGCCGAGCAGTCCACTGAAGCAATTGAGCAGCCCCCAAGCATGGAAACGACGGAGCAGCCCGAAGCCAACCCCAAGCAACAGGCGATGGAACGGCTCCAGGGTTTTCTCACTGACGCGAGCACGGTACCGATCACCTTCACGACACCGGAAACCGTGTTCAAAGGGACTGACGTCAACGACTTGATTACCCTCACAGACGGCGCAAGCTTCACTGGCCGGCTGGATGGCGGCAAGGGCGATAACGTGTTGTTTCTGAATGCTGCGGATGGCGGCGCGTTGAACGACACGCGCAACTTCAATGGGTTATTCGTCGCCCAAGGCAACTGGACGCTGAGCTCAAAGGGTGATTTTCATGAAGGCGTTCTGGTCAACAGCGGTGGGGCACTGACCAACCTTGGCAGCATCAAGGGTAATGTGTATGTCCAGAATGGCGGCAGTTTCGCCGGTAAAGGCACGGTGGGAAATCTTGAGGTGGGTGGGCTGCTCACCGTCAATGCAGCGCTTGGCGCACCGCGAGTGAAAGGTAATTTGCACTTGGCGCCTGGTGCCGAATTGGCTTACGAGGTCACTCCCGCTGGTGGTCAGACGATCAAGGTCGATGGCACAGCTCAGCTTGACGGCGCCACCCTGAAAGTCGTCGCGGCGGGTGAATATCCGCAGAGCAGCCAATACAAAATCATCGAAGCCCGTGAGGTGAAAGGCGAGTTTGGCAGGATCGAGAACGATCTGGCGTATATGACGGCCACGGCTCAATACAACAAGAAATCGGTTGGGCTGACTTACGCTCGCAATGATGTAGCACTTGAAAGCCTCGCACCTACGGAAAACGCAGCTGCACTTGCAGGCAGTATTACCGGGCAGGAAGCATTAATTGCTACTACTGCACTGACCTCAACACCCACTTCGCCAATGCCCGCTTCAACTCCTACGGCAGCGGTCATCGCAGTGCCAGTGCCAGTGCCAGTGCCAGTCCTGACCTCGGTTGCAGCCCTGATTGAAGACTCCGCGCCAGCGACCTCATCGATACCAAACGAAATCTTGACTGCGCAAACCAGCGAAGCCGCCGCCCAGCCCGTGCCTCAACTTACAAAACCTGCTAACGCGGCAGTAGCCGCACTGCTGACCAGCGATAAAACCACCGCGCCCATCGCCCTCGATCAACTTGCCGCAGGCAGCAATGCCAACCTCGCCAAAGCCACGCTGAGCAGTATCACGCCGGTCAGTACGAGCATGCTCTCGGCGATGCGCCAACTGGACAACCGTTCCGGCGCTACTGACGGCTCGCGCAGTTCACCGCGTCAGGCCGCAGGCAACGAAGACTCCGGGCGGGTGTGGATTCAGGCGTTGGGCCTCGGCGGCAAGGTTGATCGCGACGCTGACGGTATCCTCCAACATGCCACGCAAGGGCTGGTCGTGGGCGCTGACTGGCGACTCGACGAGCACTGGCATGTCGGCCTGATTGGCGGCAAATCGCAGACGAAATTCGATGCCCGCCAGTACGACGGCGACCTCGACAGCTGGCACCTCGGCGCCTACGCCATGCGTCAGGATGGCCCGCTGTCACTGCGCCTCGGCGCGACCTACGCCAGCCATGACGGCAGCAGCACACGGCGGGTCGCGTTCAAGGGTTTCAGCGATCGTCTCAAGGGCAACTACGACGCCCATACTCAACAGGCATTCGCCGAAGTCGGGTTCAATCTGGGCCGGGATAGCGTCACACTCGAGCCCTACGCCAGCCTCGGCTACCAGCGCTATCAACGCGACAACTACAACGAAAAGGGCGGCGACGCGGCGTTGAAAGTCTACGGCCAGACCCGCGACAACTTCAGCAGCACCTTTGGCCTGCGGCTTGCGCAGGTCAATACGCTGGATAACGGCATGCATTTGACCCCGCGCTTGAGCGCAGGCTGGAAACATACCTTCGGCGAGATCGACAGCGACACCCGCCAGCAACTGCGCAAGGGCGGCAAGCGCTTTGAAGTGACCGGGGCGGCGCTGGATCGGAACAGCCTCGCGGTGGATGCGGGGCTCGACCTTGGTCTTTCGGCGGCGCACACACTGGGCGTGGGCTTAACGGGTGAGCTGGGTAATGACAGCCGATCGTATGGCGTGGCGGGTCAATGGTGCATGGCGTTCTGATGGATCAAGCACGCCTGCTGTGGGAGCGAGCCTGCTCGTGAAAGCGGTGCATCATGCAAAGATACTATTGGCTGACCTGGCGCATTCGCGAGCAGGCTCGCTCCCACATGTGATCCTTGGCAATGACCTGACAAGGTCGAAAATCACAGGCAAAAAAAAGGGGAGCACATGCTCCCCCGAGGTTTAAAGCGTTGGATCGCGACTGTTATCTCAGCCTTCGATCTCGATGAGGATTTCGCCCGGGTTGACCCGGTCGCCCTTGGCCACATGAATCGCGGTGACCTTGCCGGCAATGGCGGCCTGGACTTCGGTTTCCATCTTCATCGCTTCGGTGATCAGTACCGCCTGGCCAGCCTTGACGGTGTCGCCCTCCTTGACCAGCACATCGACGATGTTGCCGGGCATGGTGGTGCTCACGTGGCCCGGCGCCGAGGCCTGTTTGCGTTTGCTGCTGCCGCCGCCAACGAATTCGTTGAGCGGCTCGAACACCACTTCTTCCGGCATGCCGTCGATGGACAGATAGAAGTGGCGCTTGCCTTCAGCCTTGACGCCGACACCGGTGATGTCGACGCGATAGGTTTCGCCGTGGACGTCGATGACGAACTCGGTCGGCACGCCTTCGCCGCCCGCCGAAGCAACGGCGCCCGCTTCCGGGATTGGCAACAGCACTTCCGGCGTGAGGGTGCCGGCGGCACGCTCTTCGAGGAACTTGCGGCCGATGTCCGGGAACATGGCGAAGGTCAGTACGTCTTCTTCGGACTTGGCCAGTGCACCGATATCGGCACGCAGCTTGGTCATTTCCGGCTTGAGCAGATCGGCCGGGCGCACGTCGATGACGTCTTCGCTGCCGATCGCCTGACGGCGCAGTTTTTCATTGACCACGCCCGGTGCCTTGCCGTAGCCGCCCTGCAGATACAGCTTCACTTCATTGGTGATGGTCTTGTAGCGCTCGCCGGCCAGTACGTTGAAAAATGCCTGGGTGCCGACGATCTGCGAGGTTGGAGTCACCAGCGGCGGGAAGCCAAGGTCTTCACGCACGCGCGGGATTTCTGCGAGCACTTCGCTCATGCGGTTCAGAGCGCCCTGCTCTTTCAACTGGTTGGCGAGGTTGGAGATCATCCCGCCCGGCACCTGGTTGACCTGCACACGGGTGTCGACGGCGGTGAATTCGCTTTCGAACTGGTGGTACTTCTTGCGCACGGCATAGAAGTACAGGCCGATTTCCTGGAGCAGCTCCAGATTCAGGCCGGTGTCGTACTCGGTGCCCTTGAGCGCGGCGACCATTGATTCGGTGCCCGGGTGGCTGGTGCCCGAGGCGAAGCTGGAGATCGCGGTGTCGATGTGGTCGGCACCGTTTTCGATCGCCTTGAGCTGGCACATGGCGGCCAGGCCAGCGGTGTCGTGGGAGTGGATGAACACCGGCAGCGACTGCTCGGCTTTCAACGCGCGCACCAGTTCACCGGTGGCGTATGGAGTCAGCAGACCGGCCATGTCCTTGATCGCCACCGAGTCGCAACCCATGGACTCCATTTGCTTGGCCTGGGTGACGAAGGCCTCGATGGTGTGCACCGGACTGGTGGTATAGGCGATGGTGCCCTGTGCGTGTTTGCCGGCAGCCTTCACCGCTTCGATGGCCACGCGCAGGTTACGCACATCGTTCATCGCATCGAAAATGCGGAACACGTCGATGCCGTTCACCGCTGCCTTGGCGACGAAAGCTTTAACCACGTCGTCGCTGTAATGGCGATAGCCGAGCAGATTCTGCCCGCGCAGGAGCATTTGCAGACGGGTGTTGGGCAACGCCGCACGCAGTTGGCGCAGGCGCTCCCACGGGTCTTCCTTGAGAAAGCGCACACAGGCGTCGAACGTCGCGCCGCCCCAGCATTCCAGCGACCAGTAGCCGACCTTGTCGAGCTTGTCGCAGATCGGCAGCATGTCTTCGGTGCGCATGCGGGTGGCGAGCAGCGATTGGTGAGCGTCGCGCAGGATGGTGTCGGTAACGAAGATCTTCTTAGTCATTGGTATCTCCTCATAGCGGCAAGCTTCAAGCTACGAGCAGCAAGAAAAAGCCAATCTGCTTTTACTTGCCGCTTGCAGCTGAAAGCTCGCAGCTGCTTCATTCATAGGCCTGCGTGGGCGGCAATGGCGGCGGCGATGGCCAGGGCCAGCTCTTCGGGTTTGCGCTTGATCGAGTAGTTGGTCAGTTCGGGGTGGCTTTCAACGAAGCTGGTGTTGAACTGGCCGCTACGGAATTCCGGGTTGCGCAGGATTTCCTGGTAGTACGCGGCGGTGGTCTTCACGCCCTGCAGACGCATGTCGTCCAGCGCCCGCAGACCACGGTCCATCGCCTCTTCCCAAGTCAGCGCCCAGACCACCAGTTTCAGGCACATCGAGTCGTAGAACGGTGGAATGGTATAACCGGTGTAAATCGCCGTGTCGGTGCGCACGCCCGGGCCGCCGGGGGCGTAGTAACGGGTGATCTTGCCGAAGCTCGGCAGGAAGTTGTTCTTCGGGTCTTCGGCGTTGATACGGAACTGCAACGCAAAGCCACGGTGCTGAATGTCTTCCTGCTTCACCGACAGTGGCAGGCCGGAAGCGATGCGAATCTGTTCGCGGACGATGTCGATGCCGGTGATTTCTTCGGTGATGGTGTGTTCCACCTGCACCCGCGTGTTCATTTCCATGAAGTACACCTCGCCCTCGGCGAGCAAAAACTCCACGGTGCCGGCATTCTCGTAACCCACTGCCTTGGCCGCACGAACCGACAGGTCGCCGATGTAGGCGCGCTGTTCCGGGGTCAGTTGCGGACTCGGCGCGATCTCGATCAGCTTCTGATTGCGGCGCTGGATCGAGCAGTCACGCTCGAACAGATGCACGACGTTGCCGAAGCTGTCGCCAAGGATCTGCGCTTCGATGTGCTTGGGATTGACGATGCATTTTTCCAGAAACACTTCCGCCGAACCGAACGCCTTGGTGGCTTCGGAGATGACCCGGGGGAAGTTCTGTTCGAGTTCTTCGCGGCTGTTGCAGCGACGGATACCGCGACCGCCACCACCGGAGGTGGCCTTGAGCATTACCGGGTAACCGATGCGGTCGCCCTCAACCAAGGCTTCTTCGATGCCGGAGACGTTGCCCTCGGTGCCGGGCGTCACCGGTACGCCGGCCTTGATCATGCTGCGCCGCGCTTCGGTCTTGTCGCCCATGCGCCGGATGACTTCCGCCGACGGGCCGATGAATTTGATACCGCGCTCAGCGCAGATTTCCGCCAGCTCGGCGTTTTCCGACAGGAAACCGTAGCCGGGGTGCAGCGCATCGCAGCCGGTTTCCACGGCGAGGTTCACCAGCTTGCGCGGGTTCAGGTAGCCGGCCAGTGGCTCGGCACCCACGCTGTGGGCCTCGTCCGCACGCTTCACATGCAAGGCATGGCGATCGGCATCGGAGAAAATCGCAACCGAGCGAATGCCCATTTCGGCGCAGGCTCGTACGATGCGTACGGCAATCTCACCACGGTTGGCGATCAGGATCTTTTTTATCACTTGGAGGTTCCCTTGAGCCGGTGGCACCACGACCTGCTAGACCCAGGTCGACGCGTGACCAAATGTTTCAATTCAGTCGCAGGTCCACACTAGCGCTGCTGAGGGATTAACAAAAATGAATAAAAATTGGGTCAGGCATAAGTAAACACTTATAGTCGGAACATCCGTGTGCCGTGAGAGCCTGAATAGAATGCGTAAGTCATTGATGCGTATGACATTGCGTCAGTTGCAGATCTTCAATGAGGTGTGTGATTTACGCTCCTACAGCCGCGCCGCCGAGGAAATGTCCCTCACACAACCGGCCGTGAGCCTACAGATTCGTCAGCTTGAAGAGCTGATCGGTCAGCCGCTGTTCGACTATGTCGGCAAAAAACTCTACATGACCGAGGCGGCGGAAGCGCTCCAACGTGCCAGTCGCGACATTTTCGGACGACTGGAAAACCTCGATATGCAACTGTCGGACATGCAGGGTTCGCTGCAGGGTCAGCTGAAACTGGCAGTGGAATCGAGCGCGAAATATTTCGTGCCGCATCTGTTTGCTGCGTTCAAGCGCCAGCATCCGGAAGTCAATTTGCAGCTGACTGTGGTCAACCGTGGCCAGGTCATCCGCCGCCTCTCGGACAACCGCGATGATCTGGTGATCATGTCGATGGTGCCGCAGGACATGGGCCTGGAATTTCTGCCGTTTCTCAACAATCCGATTGTCGCCGTGGCGCGCCCGGATCATCCGCTGGCGCACATGGGCCCGTTGCGCTTGCAGGATCTGGAGCCGTATACGCTGCTGGTCCGCGAGCCGGGTTCTGGCACGCGTCTGGCCTGCGAGGAATACTTCAAGGAAAAGCGCGTGCATTTCACCCAGACCCAGGAAGTAGCGTCCGCCGAAGCCCAGCGCGAATGCGTGGTGGCGGGTCTGGGCCTGGCGCTGTTGACGCGCCACGCCCTGAACCTGGAGCTGGCGACCGGCGGCCTGGTCGAGCTGCCGGTCGAAGAGTTGCCGCTGCTGCGCAGCTGGTGTCTGGTGCAGGCCAAAGCCAAGCGGCTGTCACCGGTGGCGCACGCCTTCCTGGCGTTTATCCGCAGCGAGCGGGCGCAGATTATTGCGATGGTTGAGCGTTTCGACGGGAAGCTGCGGGCGTCGCCTGCCAGTGCGTGATCTCGGGAAAATCGCCGATCTCGGCCTGAAGCTGGCGAAGTTCGAAGCGATCTTCGATTGCGCGGCGAAATTCCATGCGGCGCTGGTCTTCCTGCTGACGACGGGTTTTCGCGGCGCTGTTGCGTTCTTCGTAGGGCTGAGCCATTTCGAGTCTCCCAGGGCGAGTACGGGAGTTTCACGATAGGCGTGGGGGATGACGGTTTGATGAAAGTTTCCGTCGAAAAGCAAAAGATCGCAGCCTTCGGCAGCTCCTACCGGGAACGCATTCCAAATGTAGGAGCTGCCGAAGGCTCGGGCCGCGATCGGACGATCTTTTGATCTTAATCGTCCAGAGCTTTCACGGCCTTGGGCGACAAACGCAAACTGCGCAGACTGCGCTTCACGCTCTTGAGGTGATTGACCAGGCTCGGCCCGCGCGCCATGGCCACGCCCATCGCCAGCACGTCGATCACCACCAGGTGGGCGATTCGCGAGGTCAGCGGCGTGTAGATTTCGGTGTCTTCGTGCACATCGATCGCCAGATTGACGGTCGACAGTTCGGCCAACGGCGTCTGGCTCGGGCACAGGGTGATCAGCGATGCCCCGCTCTCGCGAACGAGGTTAGCGGTGATCAGCAAATCCTTGGAGCGCCCTGACTGGGAAATACAGATCGCCACATCGGTCGGTTTCAAGGTAACGGCTGACATGGCCTGCATGTGCGGGTCGGAGTACGCCGCCGCGGTCAGCAGCAACCGGAAGAACTTGTGCTGCGCATCCGCCGCCACCGCGCCCGAGGCACCGAAGCCGTAGAACTCGACACGTTGCGCCTGGGACATCAACGTCACCGCACGCTGCAACTCCACCGGGTCGAGCTTCTCGCGCACTTCCATCAGGGTGTGCAGCGTGGTGTCGAAAATCTTCAGGCTGTAGTCGGCGACGGAGTCATCTTCGTGGATCGCGAACTGGCCGAAGCTGGCGCCGGCGGCCAGGCTTTGCGCCAGTTTCAGTTTGAGATCCTGAAAGCCGGAACAACCGATGGCGCGGCAGAAGCGCACGATGGTCGGCTCGCTGATGCCGACGCTGTGAGCCAGGTCGGCCATGGAACTGTGCATCACTGCCGCAGGGTCAAGCAGCACGTGGTCGGCGACCTTGAGCTCCGACTTGCGTAACAGGTGACGTGACTGGGCGATGTGTTGCAGCAGATTCAAGGGGCTGGACTCTTCTTGTGGGCAAGGATGTAGCAAGCTTGTAGTTATACTACATGAATGGGCATTTTGCCTGCTCAATGCGTAACTCGATGTCCCGGCGGCAGGCACGCTGAGGAGCATGTAGCCCTTACTGCGGGTTTTTCTGATCACGCAAAAGGCCGGCCAGACAAGCAGCGTCTACCGGCCGGCTGATCAGATAACCCTGCACTTCGTCGCAGTGTTCGGCGCGCAGAAATGCCAGTTGATCCTCACGCTCGACGCCCTCGGCCACGACTTTCAGGGCCAGCCCGTGGGCCATGGCGATGATCGCGCGAGTGATCGCCGCGTCCGCACTGCCCTCGCTCAAGCCGCGAATGAACGCCTGATCGATTTTCACGTAATCCACCGGAATGCGCTTGAGGTAACTCAACGACGAATACCCGGTACCGAAATCATCGATCGCCAGTTTCACTCCCAGATCGCGCAGTTGCTGGAACGTCGCAATGATGTGTTCGACGCTGTCGAGCAAATGACTTTCGGTCAGCTCCAGCTCGAGATAATGCGGCGCCAGCCCGGTTTCTTCCAGCACCTGCCGGACCAGACTGACCAGCTTGCCCTGACGCAGCTGATGCACCGACAGGTTCACCGACACGCGGATCGGCGCCAGGCCCTGGCGCTGCCATTCGCATGCTTGCCAGCACGCCTGACGCAAAACGAATTCGCCGATCGGCCCGATCAGACCGGTCTCTTCAGCCAGGCCAATGAAATCCGCCGGCGGCACCTGGCCCATGCTCGGATGATCCCAGCGCACCAGCGCTTCAGCGGCATTCATGCGGCCGGTTTGCAGGCACAGTTTCGGTTGGTAGAACACCGTCAGTTGCTGTTCTTCAATGGCCCTGCGCAAGTGGTTTTCCAGCTGCAAACGCTCGAGTGTGCTGGCTTGCAGACTGTCGGTGAAGAACTGGAAATTGTTGCCGCCCAGATGCTTGGCATGCTGCATGGCCATGTTCGACTGGCTGACCAGCGCCGAGATCTCACGCGCGTTGTCCGGCAACAGGCTGATGCCCATCGAAGCGCTGACCACCAGTTCATGCCCGTCAACGCTCAGCGGCAAACGCAGCTTGGCCGACAACCGCGTCGCTACCCGTGCCAGGCTCGACAGATTGCCGTAGGCATCGAACAGCACGGCAAATTCGTCACCGGACAAGCGCGCAATGGTGTCGGCTTCCGGCAAGGCATTGACCAGCCGCCGGGCCATCTTCTGCAGGAGCTGATCGGCGACTTCATGGCCAAGGCTGTCATTGAGCAATTTGAAGCGATCGAGATTGATGTGCAGCAACGCCAGACTGCGGCGCCCGCCCTGGCGCACCCGCTGATGGGCTTCGTGCAGGCGTTCGCGGAACAGTGAACGGTTGGCCAGGCCGGTGAGCTCGTCGTAATGGGTCAAATAGCGCAGGCGTTCTTCCGAGGCCCGCCGCGCCGAGAGATCGGCGAAGAAGCCGACGATATGGCTGACATTGCCACGGCTATCACGCACGGCATTGAGTTGCAGCCACTGCGGATACAGCTCGCCGTTCTTGCGGGTTTCCACGAGCTCGCCCTGCCAACTGCCGTGCTGCTCCAGCGCATGACGGATCGCCACATAGTGACGACGGGCATCGCGGCTGCAGGGCAACTCGACGACGTTGCGCCCGAGCATGTCGTCGATCTCGTAACCGGTAACCCGGCTGAAAGCCTGGTTGATCGCGATCAGCGCGTAATCCGGGTCGAGAATCACGATGCCTTCGCTGGCCGCTTCGAACACCGTGGCCGCCAGCCGCTGCTGCTCTTCAAGGCTTTTGCTGGCGCTGATATCGCGGCGAGTGCCGACCATGCGGATCACCCGGCCGCTGGCGCTGCGCTCTACGGCGCGGCCACGGTCCTCGATCCACACCCAGTGGCCGTCGCCATGGCGCAGGCGATATTCGACCTGATAATCCTCGGTGCGCCCCTTCAAATGCTCGACCAGGGCGAACTTGAGTGACGGCACATCTTCAGGGTGCAGTCGTGGCTTGAGGTCGCGCAGCAGCGCGGTGACGTATTCCGGGGCGAGGCCGAACAGTTCCTGAATCTGTGTGTGGTGGACTTCGTCGGTCTGCAGGTTCCAGTCCCACAATCCGAGTTCACTGGCCTTGAGTGCCAGCGCCAGGCGCGCTTCGCTTTTGCTCAGGGCCTGATTGGCGGCATCCAGTTCGCGGCTGCGCTGGGCCACGCGATCTTCGAGATCGACCTGCGCTTCACGCAACTGCGCCTCGGCACAGCGGCGCTGTTCGATCTCTTTGCCCAGCTCCTGATTGAGTTGTTCGCTGCGCGTCTGCGCTTGCTGCAAATGCTCGATCAGGTGCTGATTCTGGAAACGCCGAAGCAATCCACGGTCGATCAGCCGATTGACCTGCCACGCCACCACGCTCAACGAACCGAGCAGGATCAGACCCAGCCAGCCCCAGCCCCGGGCCTGATCGTCGCCGCCCCAGAACAGGTAGCCGATCGCTGGCAGCAGGCACGGCAAGGTAAACGAGAGGAACGCCGGCAGGCTCACCGCGTAGGCGACGCTGGCCGACAGCGTTGCCGCGCCGATCAGGCCGAACACCCAGGCTTGCTGCATGAAGTTGTCAGCGGGTACCAGAGCGATGCCGGCTCCGGCCAGCGTCAGGCCGGTCATGGTCGAACCGAGCAGGAACATGCGGAACCAGATCGGCTGGGCCTGACGATCAGGAATCGCCGAATCGAACGCGGCTACCTGAATCACCCGCAGCGCGACCAGCGACAGCAGCCACACCAGCCAGACGCTGACCACGAAGTAGCGCTGCGGGCTCCAGAGCAAAGCGGCGCAGACCAGACCATTGATCAACATGAACAGCGTGGGCAACAACGAGCCCTGATACAGCAGACGCGTGCGCTCCACCGCCATTTCGACGGCATAGTGCTTGCGGATCACCCGGGGGTCCACGGAGGGCCCCGACAGTTCGGCGCTGAGGATCATGGGCAACGTTCTTGTTCTTATAGGAGGGCGTGCGCCCGAAACGTGCACGGAGCATACACAAGCCGATCCCGATGCCAAACTGCTACGGATCACTATTGCAGGGAAATTTTCCGCCGCTTGCGCACCGCTGCAACCCCTCAGGCGAGACGGGCCGAAGCCTGCAGCCAGTGACCGACCGGTCGTCATCGGCAGCACTTTCATCGGCTAATGCAACGCACGGTTTGCCCGGGCCTGCGGCGCACCCTAGAATGCCCCGATGCGCGATGATCTCTCCCTTCTGCTGAACTCCCTCAACGATGCCCAACGCCAGGCCGTAGCAGCCCCCGTTGGCCGTCAGTTGGTCCTGGCCGGCGCCGGTTCCGGTAAAACCCGAGTGCTGGTGCACCGTATCGCCTGGTTGATCCAGGTCGAAAACGCCTCGCCTCACTCCATCCTGTCGGTGACCTTCACCAACAAGGCCGCTGCCGAGATGCGCCATCGCATCGAGCAGTTGCTGGGCATCAACCCGGCCGGCATGTGGGTCGGCACCTTCCACGGCCTCGCGCACCGCTTGCTGCGGGCGCACTGGCAGGAAGCGGGCCTGAGCCAGACCTTCCAGATTCTCGACAGCGATGACCAGCAGCGTCTGGTCAAGCGGGTGATCCGCGAGCTCGGTCTGGACGAGCAACGCTGGCCGGCGCGTCAGGCGCAGTGGTTCATCAACGGCCAGAAAGACGAAGGTCTGCGGCCGCAACACATTCAGGCCAGCGGCGACCTGTTCCTGGCCACCATGCGCGGCATCTACGAAGCCTACGAGGCGGCGTGCCTGCGGGCTGGCGTGATCGATTTCTCCGAACTGCTGCTGCGCGCGCTCGATCTGTGGCGCGATCACCCCGGCCTGCTGGCGCACTACCAAAAGCGCTTCCGGCATATTCTGGTCGACGAGTTCCAGGACACCAACGCCGTGCAGTACGCCTGGTTGCGCCTGCTCGGCAAGGGCGGCGACAGCCTGATGGTGGTCGGCGACGACGACCAGTCGATTTACGGCTGGCGCGGGGCGAAGATCGAGAACATCCATCAGTACTCTTCCGACTTCCCGGACTCCGAAACGATTCGCCTGGAGCAGAACTACCGATCCACTGCCGGCATCCTCAAAGCCGCCAACGCGCTGATCGCCAACAACACCGGGCGTCTCGGTAAAGAGCTGTGGACCGACGGTGGCGATGGCGAAGCGATCAACCTGTACGCCGCGTTCAACGAGCACGACGAAGCGCGTTACGTGGTGGAAACTATCGAAAGCGCGCTGAAAACCGGTCTGGCCCGTAGCGATATCGCCATTCTGTACCGCTCCAACGCCCAGTCGCGGGTGCTTGAAGAAGCCCTGCTGCGCGAGCGCATCCCGTACCGCATCTATGGCGGTCAGCGCTTCTTCGAACGCGCGGAAATCAAGAACGCCATGGCATACCTGCGTTTGCTTGAGGGTCGCGGCAACGACGCGGCGTTGGAGCGAGTGATCAACGTACCGGCGCGGGGCATCGGCGAGAAAACCGTCGAAGCGATTCGCGAGCATGCGCGACACAGCGACGTGTCGATGTGGGAAGCGATGCGCCTACTGGTGGCCAACAAAGGCCTGACCGGCCGTGCAGCGAGTGCGCTCGGTGCGTTTATCGAGCTGATCGAGAACCTCGCCGCCAAGTGCGCCGAGATGCCGCTGCACCTGATGACGCAAACCGTCATCGAGCAGTCCGGTCTGATCGCTTATCACGAAGCGGAAAAAGGCGAGAAAGGCCAGGCCCGGGTGGAAAACCTTGAGGAACTGGTCAGCGCCGCGCGCAACTTCGAGAACACCGAAGAAGACGAAGAACTGACGCCACTGGCGGCGTTCCTCGGCCACGCTTCGCTGGAGGCCGGCGACACTCAGGCCGACGAGCACGAAGACAGCGTGCAGCTGATGACCCTGCACAGCGCCAAAGGCCTGGAATTCCCTTACGTGTTCCTCGTGGGCATGGAAGAAGGCCTGTTCCCGCACAAAATGAGCCTGGAAGAACCGGGGCGTCTTGAAGAGGAACGGCGTCTGGCTTACGTCGGTATCACCCGGGCGATGCAGAATCTGGTCATGACCTACGCGGAAACCCGGCGCCTGTACGGCAGCGAAACCTATAACAAGGTGTCGCGTTTCGTCCGCGAAGTGCCCAAAGGCCTTATTCAGGAAGTGCGCCTGTCCAATAGCGTCAGCCGACCGTTCGGCGGCAACCAGTCGATGAGCGGCAGCAGCCTGTTCAGCGGCAGCGAGATTCCGGAAACCGGTTTTGTACTCGGTCAGGCCGTACGTCACTCGATCTTCGGCGAGGGCGTGATCCTCAACTTCGAAGGCTCCGGCGCCCAGGCCCGGGTGCAGGTGAACTTCAGCGAAGGCAGCAAGTGGCTGATGCTCGGCTATGCCAAGCTGGAAGCGATCTAACCACCGGCACTGAACCCATGTGGGAGCGAGCCTGCTCGCTCCCGCAGGTTATGCGACGCAAGTACATCAATCCCTCTGAACCTATCGCCTTTTCCTACAGACAAAAGTACATCGGCTGATTGCCTCGCCAAGCTGAACGCGACCTGTCAGGCAAAAGCCCGAAACACTCTCTCGCTAGCCAGTAACACTTCAGCTGTGCAACATGGCGCGCGTGTCTCCACAAAACGGGAATACCCTTTATGAAACGTTTTCTTAGCATCGCCATGGCGTTGTGCATCGGCCTGACGATGAGCCTCGACGCCAACGCCAAGCGCTTTGGTGGTGGCAAAAGCGCCGGCGCTGCGCCGACGCACCAGACCAGCCAGATGGCTCCTTCTTCTCCAGGCGTGGGCGGCGCAGCAGCGACCGCTGGCGCTGCCGGTGCTACTGGCGCCGCGGCCAAGGCCGGCGGTGCGTCGCGCTGGCTCGGCCCATTGGCGGGCATCGCCGCCGGTGGCCTGCTCGCGTCGATGTTCATGGGCGACGGCTTCCAGGGCATGCAGATCTTCGACATCCTGATCATGGCCCTGATCGCGTTCGTGATCTTCCGCTTCATCGCCGCCCGTCGTCGCAAGCAGCAGGAGCAATTCGCTCCGGCCGGCGCGCCAATGCAGCGTGAAGTGTTCGAGCAGAAGCCTGCCGCCATGGGTTCGATCTTCGGTGGTTCGGCTGCTCCGGCTGCCGCCCGCCCAGTGATCAACGCACCGGCCTGGTTCAACGAAGAGCGCTTCCTTGAAGCTGCGCGCAGCCACTTCCAGTCGCTGCAGCAGCACTGGGACGCCAACGAAATGGACAAGATCGCCGAGTTCGTGACCCCGCAAATGCTTGAGTTCCTCAAGCGTGAGCGTGCGGATCTGGGCGACGGCTTCCAGTCGACCTACATCGACAACCTGCAGGTGCAGCTAGACGGCGTCGACGATCGTGCCGACAAGACCATCGCCACCCTGACCTTCACCGGCGTGTCGAAAACCTCGCGTTTCGACCAGGGCGAAGTGTTCAGCGAAAGCTGGAACATGGAACGTCCGCAGGGCGACAACCAGCCTTGGCTGGTCGCCGGTATCCGCCAGAACGGCTGATCCCTGCTGCGCTTCACTTGCGGTAACAGAACCCCGGCCTCGGCCGGGGTTTTTCATTTCACGGTTGCATCTATGGCGAGCTACTGTATAAACCGGCCCATATAAACCGCGCCATTCAGCAAGAGGATCCCGGACGTGGAAGAAATCATCGAACAACTGCGCGAAGCCAACGAACCCGTACCGGTTCCTTTGGAATTGCCTGACGAAGACCTGCTGGTGGAAATCGAAGAACAACTGTTCATCGACATTCCATTCGTCTTCAAAGAATTTTTGCTGACCGTCAGCGATGTGGTCTATGGCAGCCTCGAGCCGGTGACCGTCACTGATCCGCAATCGCACACCTATCTGCCGGACGTGGCGGCCAATGCATGGGACGTGGGTGTTGATCGCAGCCTGATCCCGATCTGTCAGGACGGCGATGACTACTACTGTGTCGAAGAAGACGGCACCGTGGTGCTGTGGCAGGCCGAAGAAGAACTGATTGCCGAAGAAACCTGGGAATCGGTGTGGCACTGGGCGCGGGACGTCTGGCTGGAAAGCTGATCCGCCACACGCCCCGGCTGGTCAATGCCCCGACGACTCCTTGTGATTGTCGAGGGTTTCCAGCAAGGCTACCTGCATCCGCGTATGCACGCGGATGAACCAGCGCCACAGCAGCGCCGCTACGGCGGCCGCGACGACGGCGATCAGCACCAGCAGCTTGTTGGTCGGCAGGATACTGGCCGACAAGGCTGCCAACAGCAGGAAAATCACCAGCAGCGAGAGAATCGGGATCACTTCGGCGATCACCCGGCGCACTCGCTGCGTGTGACGCCCGGCCATCTCCGGCTTGACGCCCATCTCCGCCAGCAGCATCGACAGCGCCTTGAGCTTGCGATAAGCCGCAATCAGGAACGGTAGCGAGACCAGCAACGCACCGCCCCAGATCAATGCCTTCTGCCAGCTCGGATCGCTGATCCAGTCCTGCAGCCACAACGACATGCGCTCGGCGAAGTATGCGCCGGCAAAGAAGATCGCAATCACCAGCGCCAGATTGACCCCGACCTGCAACAGGATCCGCCGGATCATCGACGCCAGCAGCGCACCCTCGCCCTGCGGTTGAATACTGCGCAACCATTCGCCATACATGCCCAGCACCCGCCCGAGCCGCTTGGGCACAGCGGCCGAGAGCTTGATCGACAACGGATCCGCCGCGCGAATCAGGTACGGCGTCAGCAGCGTGGTGATCACCGACACGGCTACAGCGACCGGATAGAGGAAGTTGCTGGTGACCTGCAAGGTCATGCCCAGCGCGGCGATGATGAAGGAAAATTCGCCAATCTGTGACAGACCCATGCCGACCCGCAGTGAGGTCCGTCCGTCATTGCCAGCGATAAACGCACCGAGGCCGCAGGACAACATCTTGCCCAGCACCACGGCCACGGTGATTACCGCAATCGGCCAGGCGTATCCGATGAGAATCAGCGGATCGAGCATCAGCCCGATGGCGACGAAAAAGATTGCGCTGAACAGGTCGCGAACCGGCTCGACCAGCCGTTCGATTTTCAGCAATTGCCGCGACTCGGCCATGATCGCGCCGATCAGGAAAGCGCCGAGCACCATGCTGTATTCAAGCTTGACCACCAGCAGGCAGAAGCCGAAACACAGGCCGAGCACGGTGATCAGCAGCATCTCGTTGCTTTCGAATTTCGCCACATAAGCCAGCAGACGCGGCACCAACAGAATGCCGATGACCAGCGCAACGATCATGAACAGCGACAGCTTGCCGACCGTGGAGAACACTTCGCCCGAGCTCACCGTGCCGCTGACGGCGATGCTCGACAGCAGCGCAATGATGCCGATGCCAAGGATGTCCTCGACAATGAGCACACCGAAGATCAACTGCGCGAAGCGCTCGTTCTTCATCTTCAGGTCATTCAGCGCTTTGACGATGATGGTGGTTGAAGAGATCGCCAGAATCGCGCCGAGGAACAACGAATCCATGGTGTTCCAGTCGAACCAGCGGCCGATTTCGTAGCCGATCCAGATCATCAGGATGATCTCGAGAAACGCGGCAATGAACGCCGTTGCCCCAACCTTGAACAACTTGCGCAGGCTGAACTCCAGACCAAGGCAGAACATCAGGAAGATCACCCCGAGTTCGGCCAGGGTCTTGATGGTTTCTTCGTCGTGAATCAGGCCGAACGGCGGCGTATGCGGGCCGATGATGAAGCCGGCGACGATGTAGCCGAGCACCACCGGTTGCTTGAAACGATGAAACAGCACGGTTACCACGCCCGCGACCAGCATGATCACTGCCAGATCCTGAATGAAACTGATGGCATGCATGGCGTGGGCTCCTTGATGACGAGGCGCGCGGACAGACGTCAGACGTTCTGCGCGAGCAGGGTAAAAATCCGCTTTTAATGTAGGAATTGCCCTTGGGCAGGGCTTTTGCAGGTTAACACCGCGACTTCGCTCTGGAAGCCGGTGCAATATATGGAAACAGATCGCTACCGGCGTGACGGCGGCCCGCCGCGCGGCGTCCCGATAACGGTGCTTTTTGAAAAGCCACCAGGTGCCCGCAGAGGCGCTTCCTGCAATCAGCCTTGATCCGTGAGAACGTTATGGAACCCGGAAACGCCCAGCTGTCGATGACGGTACTGATGACCCCCGACATGGCCAACTTCTCTGGCAATGTCCACGGCGGCACCCTGCTCAAATACCTCGACGAAGTGGCTTACGCCTGCGCCAGCCGTTATGCCGGGCGCTACGTGGTGACCCTGTCGGTGGATCAGGTGATTTTCCGCGAGCCGATTCATGTCGGCGAACTGGTGACGTTCCTCGCCTCGGTCAACTACACCGGCAACACGTCGATGGAAGTTGGCATCAAAGTGGTCACCGAAAATATCCGCGAACGCTCGGTGCGCCACACCAACAGCTGCTTCTTCACCATGGTCGCGGTGGATGATCAGCGCAAACCGGCCGCCGTGCCACCGCTGCAACCGCAGAACAGCGAAGACAAACGCCGCTTCATGCAGGCGCAGCAGCGCCGGCAGATTCGTCAGGAGCTGGAGAAGCGTTATCAGGAGATCAAGGGCGACGCCTGAAACGGGTAGCGCTCAATTGATCGCTTTCGCGAGCAGGCTCGCTCCCACATCTGGAATGCATTCTTCCTGTGGGAGCGAGCCTGCTCGCGAATAAAGACGACTCGGTCTCAGAGACTGATCGCTGTAGCCTCGAACTTCACCCGCGGATGCGCAATGCGATCCTGCGCCCGCACCAGTTGCAGCTCATAACTGGCGCACGCCTGGGTTTCCAGCAACACCTCATGCACCGCTGCTGCGGTGAATTCGAATGCCGCCAGCAGGCTGTCGCCCAGCAGTACCCGCGCCAGGAACAGACCAGAGGTCAGATCGCCGACGCCCACCGGCTGACGCGGAAACGCCAGCAACGGACGGCGCAGATGCCAGCTGCCCTCGGCGGTCACCAACAGCATTTCAAACCCATCCGCCGGTTTGCCCGGGTAATCCAGGTGCTTGACCAGTACCGCTTTCGGTCCGCGCGCCAGCAGCGCTCGTGCCATCGCCAGGCAATCGAACAGCGACTGCGGCTTGCGCCCGGAAAAACTGTCCAGCTCCAATTGGTTCGGGCACATGATGTCCGCCACGGCCGCGGCCTCATCAAGAAGGAAATCGCTGACCTCGGTGGGCACGCTGCAGCCTTTCTCCGGATGGCCCATCACCGGATCACACAGGTACAGCATCTTCGGATTGACCGCTTTGATCCGCGCCACACCGCTGAGAATCGCCCGTCCCTGCGCGGCGCTGCCGAGATAGCCGGACAGCACCGCGTCGCAGTTACCCAGCTCGCCAATTGCGGCGATGCCTTCGATCAGCTCGGGAATCTGCTGCGGCGCCAGCACTTCACCGGCCCACTGACCATACTGGGTGTGGTTGGAGAACTGCACGGTGTTGAGCGGCCAGACGTTGACCCCGACGCGCTGCATCGGAAAAACCGCAGCGCTGTTGCCGGCGTGGCCAAACACCACGTGGGACTGGATGGCGAGCAGATGAGGCGTACGTTTCATTCGGGTCATTCCGTAAAACGATTGAAATTCAAGCCGCGCAGTATGCGACGAAACACAGCCTGTACGACAGACCGGCGAGACAGTTAAGCTGACGCCATCATTTGGAGTTCGATGTAGATGCTGACCCTGGAAAACATCTTCGTGCTGATGCTGTTCGCCGCCGCTGGTGCTTGGCTATGGCACAACCACGGCTTGCGCGAGCGCGCGCTGGAGCGGGTCAAACAGCATTGCACCAACGTCGGCGTGGAGCTGCTGGACGGTAACGTCGCGCTGAAAAAGATCGGTCTGATCAAGGATGCCAACGGTCGCCGACGACTGGCGCGGGTCTACAACTTCGAGTTCACCGTGACCGGCGAAAGCCGCCACAACGGCACCATCACCCAGTTCGGCGCGCACAGTGCGCAGATTGAACTGGCACCCTACCCGGCGCCGTTCGACGATACGCCGCCGGTGGTCGAAGTCCACAAGCCTCGCGCCGAAGTCATCGAGCTGAGCCAGTGGCGCCAGGAACATACCAAGTGGAAGCCCTGAGCTGACTCACTGAATCCGGTATTCCGCCAAACCGGCTTGCAGCTGTTCGATGTTCTGCGGTTCAGCGAAGATCAGCTCGATTCTTGAATCTTTTCGCCATTCGCTGGCTTGCCAACTCAGCTCGGCATGCTCCAGCGCATTGGCCGAGACCCAGCCATCCGTGCTGTGGATAAGCAGTTTGGCCCGCTTCCAGTCGAGCGCGCTCAGCCAATCGGCGATGCGTGCTTGATCAAATACCTGCCGCGGATGCCAGCGCCAACCGATGCTCCACCCACCCTCCTGCGCCTGACTCAGGCAAATCGGTTCGGCCGGATCGCTCCAGACCGCTGGCAGCTGTGCCAATCCAGTGGGCAGCGGCAGATGCCCTGCGCCTTCGTTGGCTTTTACTGCCAGCCCCGGAAGCTCGCTCAGAGATAGCTGGGCTTGCTGCGTCCAGATCAGTCTGACGGGCGGTAACCGACTGGCAATTGTCTCTCGAACCGCTTCATCGAGATTTTCCGCCTTGTTCAACAGCAGCAAACCCGCGCTGGCCAACGCTTGCTGCTGGGCGTCCGGCAGGGTTCTACCCGCGTGCAATGCCTGAGCGTCCAGAACCAGCACACAGGGCTGAACCGCCAGCACGCCCAGCCACGGCGCCTCGTTCAATTGCTTGAGCAACTGCGCCGGATGGCCCAGCCCGGATGGCTCGATAAACAGTCGATCCGGTCTGGCCTTGCGCAGCAGGCGGCCGAGGCCGATCTGGAATGGCGCACCATTGACGCAACACAGGCAGCCCCCGGCCACCTCACCCAGTGCGATACCATCGGCGTCATTCGTCAGCAATGCAGCATCCAGACCGATCTGGCCGAACTCGTTGATCAGCACCGCCCAGCGTTCGTCCGCAGGCCGTTGCGCCAGCAACTGGCGAATCAGGCTGGTCTTGCCGGCGCCCAACGGGCCGGCGATGACGTGGGTCGGAATGTTCTGCAACATGGCGGGTACTTTCTGCGGACAGTTATTGAGGAGATCGAAGATGCGCTGGTCGGGATGGTCGTTGCTGTTGGCGCTGCTGTCGAGTGAAGCGTGGGCTCAGGCCTGCGTGGTGCACACACAGGGCGAACGGCTCGACGTCAAAGTCTGTCAGCAGAACCGGACGATTCCGCAGAAATTGTTCAATGACGGCTTCTGCCAACCGACGCTGGCCGGGCAGAAGGTCGAGGTGCAATACGTCGACCAGTGCCCCAGCGGCGCTTTCGGCGTGTGCAGCAACGCGCAAGTCGCCAATATGCCCTATCGCCAGGATATCCACTATTACGGCGTGGCCACTGATGCGGCGTATCTCAAGCCGTATTGCGAAGGCCAGAGCCAGGGCGCCTGGCGCAAGCCCTGATGTGTCAGCCGAGCCAGTCGAGGGTCAGCAACAGACGGCGTTCACCGGGTGCCGGTTGCGGCGAACGATGGATCAGGCCGAAGCCTTCATTGCCGTGCCATTTTTCGCCTTTGAGCAGCGCGACGTCGCCGCTGTTGAGCTGACGAATCGACGCTGGATCTTGCGGTTCGGCATTGGCCTGGCCAAGTTGCAGGCGATCCATCGCGCCCTCCTCAAGCCATTGGCTGCCAATGCCAGCGTAAGTAGTGATCAAGCGCACCGGCACGTGATCGACGTGGAAACGCGGACACATGGCCTTGTCCAGCACACGCAAACGCACGCCGATACGCCGCGCACCGAGCAGGCAGGCGAAGGCACTGATCAGCCATTTAAGATCGCTCATGAAACCTTCGAAACCTTGCAGATCACGCAGCCCTGCAGCCAGACCGGCGAGATCCGGTTCGGCATCTTCGTCGGGCAATTCCAGACACAGCGACTCGGCCAAGGGCTCGTTGAGCGACAGCACCAATTGCGCAAAATCGGCAATGTGCACGGGCAGCTGACGTTGCCAGACGGCGAGATTGGTCTGGTCTTCCAGGATTCGCGTCAACGTTTGCGGGGTCACGCCCTGGTGCTGATGACGGGTAAGCAGCGGCTGATCTTGGAGTGCGAGCATCAGGCGGCCTCTTCGTGCCAAGGACCGAATGGATCAGGCAGCAAGCGCCAGCCTTCTACACCCGTTGCCATTTCTTCGTCGGTCAGCAGACAGGCATCGAGTTCGGCGGAGAGCTGTAGGAAATCTATGTTCTGACCGATGAAAACCAGCTCCTGGCGGCAATCTCCTACGCTTGGAATCCAGTTTCCCATGATCGCCTGGACACTTTCCTGATCCTGCGGCCATTGATTCTTTGGCACAAAACGCCACCAGCGACCGGCGAATCCATGCCGCATCAGGCCACCAGCCTGCGACCAGCTACCGGCATCGGTGGGTTTGCTGGCCAGCCAGAAGAAGCCTTTGGAGCGCAGCAGCTTGCCGTTCAGCCAAGGCCGATCGATGAAGCTGAAGAAGCGTTGCGGGTGAAATGGCCGGCGCGCGCGGTAGGCCGTCGAGGCGATGCCGTATTCCTGTGTTTCCGGGACGTGCTCACCGCGCAATTCCTGTAGCCATCCGGGCGCTTGTGCGGCCTGATCGAAATCGAAACGACCGGTATTGAGGATTTTCTCCAGGGGGATTTCGCCCATCACCATTGGAATGATTTCAGCCTGGGCATTGAGGCGCTTGAGGATGGCGGTGAGTTCTTCACGCTCGTGCTGGCTGATCAGGTCGATTTTGCTGATCAGCAGGACGTCGGCGAACTCGATCTGCTCGATCAACAGATCGGTGATGGAGCGCTCGTCTTCTTCACCGAGAATCTCGCCGCGAGAGGCGAGGCTTTCGGCCGCCTGGTAATCGAGCAGGAAATTCACACCGTCGACCACGGTGACCATGGTATCCAGGCGAGCAATGTCGGCGAGGCTTTGCCCCTGTTCATCGCGGAAGGTGAAGGTTTCAGCGACCGGAAGCGGTTCGGAAATGCCGGTGGATTCGATCAGCAGGTAATCAAAACGATCCTCGCGGGCGAGTTTGCTGACTTCTTCCAGTAAATCTTCACGTAACGTACAGCAGATACAGCCATTGCTCATTTCGATGAGTTTTTCCTCAGCGCGGTTCAGGCTGACATCGCGCTGGACTTCGCTACCATCGATGTTGATCTCGCTCATATCGTTGACGATCACCGCTACGCGCAAGCCGTCTCGGTTACGTAGTACGTAATTCAAAAGTGTACTTTTTCCGGCGCCAAGAAATCCTGAAATTACGGTGACGGGCAATTTGGCTGACATTGGATAATCCTCATAAATGGCAGCCGATTTACGCTTTTAGGTGTGCGCTTGGCGTGTTGCGCTTCATTTAACCGGGTCAAAGAAGGCATACGATTGTGATCGGCAGCTCAGGCTGGTTGCGATTTATGTTATAGTATAACAACTTGAGTTTGCCAGTCCGACACAGGAGATTTCGCAAATTGCTGCACCACCGATCGTGGAAACTCGCAATGAACAAGGGGTTGAAATGCCTGCTTTTGAGCTTTGCCATGTCGCTGGCCAGCCAAGCACAGGCGCACATGCCGGGGCCGGCGCACTGCACACGCAGTGCTAATCTGCTGGCGTGTGTAGACGTCGACGGCAATGCCTATAGCGTCAATACGGTAGGCACTACGCTTTACCTGCGCGGATTCGAGAAGGACGGCCATCGCTATTGGGCGCAGACCAACAGCCGCTTCGGCCAATTAACCTTTTTTACCGGCATTGCCTCCGATGGCGAGGCGTGGGTTGGCTATACCCGCCGTGTCGGTTGGACAACCATCAACCGCTTCTCCAGCTCGGGAGGGAGCAGCGCAAGGTTCACTTGCAGCCGGATGACGGGCTGCTAGTGAAATCCTTTTCATGAAAAAAGCATCGCTGAATGGATTGTTATAATGTAACGTAAATAGAGATCAATACGACGGTCTCAACCATGAATGCTCTTACTCTCCCGGATATCGCCGCTCAATCTGCACGCTTGGCACTGCCCCTCGACTGGGTAGGCATGCGTGGGATTGCTCTACCCGTTGTGCTTGAAGGCCAATGCCTCAGCGCCAGAGTCGACGCTGGCGTGAGTCTCGATGATGGTGAAGCGCGTGGTATTCACATGTCGCGCTTGTATCTGGCACTCGAAACCCTCGTACAGCGAGGCCTTTCTCCCGCTTTGCTGCATCAGGTACTCAAGTGTTTTCTGACAAGCCATCAAGGTCTATCCGCCTGCGCGTATCTGAATATTCACACCGAATTGTTGCTGAAACGACCCGCGTTGGTCAGCCCCTTGGCCGGCTGGAAATCCTATCCGGCGTCCATTTCAGCGAGCCTGAAACAGCAAATGTTCCACGTGGAACTAAAAATTGAACTGCCCTATTCCTCGACGTGCCCATGCTCCGCAGCCTTGGCAAGGCAATTGATCCAGCAGCAATTCGTCGACGATTTCGCCAACAAGGCTCTGCAACACGCAGATGTTTTGGCATGGCTTGGCTCAACCAAAGGGATCGTAGCGACGCCGCACAGCCAACGCAGCTATGCGCAATTGCACCTGCATCTCGACAGTTTCATCGACGAGCTACCGCTGACCGCGATCATCGATGACGCTGAAGCAGCCCTCGGCACCGCCGTGCAGACCGCAGTAAAGCGACCCGACGAGCAAGCATTCGCTCTCGCCAATGGGCAGAACCTGATGTTCTGTGAAGACGCCGCCCGCCGCCTCAACCTGGCACTGCAACGCACACCCGGCATCAACCAATTCCACATCCGCGTGATCCATGCCGAAAGCCTGCATGCCCATGACGCCGTCGCCGAAAGCAGCTGGCGACGGGAGCAAAAATGATCCGCTGCCAATCCTTGGTCTGGGGCGCACCCGGCCAACCGCTGACGACGCCTCTGAGTCTTGAGTTCGAAAGCGCCAGCCTGACCGCAATCATCGGCGCCAACGGCTGCGGCAAAAGCAGTCTGCTGAAAGTCATCGCCGGTTTGCAGAAGCCCTTGGCCGGCAAGGTGGAAATGGCTGTTCCACGCCAAAGCGGCATTTCCTTTCTGCCGCAACAGCAACATTTGGATCGGCAGTTTCCAATCAGCCTCGAAGAGCTCATCGCCGCAGGTTTCTGGGGCCGTCGGCTCTCGACACAGCTGCGCACGCAGCGACTGAAAAACGCATTGGAAGACTGGCATTTGAGTGGACTCGAACAGCGCCCGTTGATGGCCCTGTCCGGCGGTGAGCTACAACGTGCCCTGCTCGCGCGACTGAGCCTTGCTGACGCCCCGGTGCTGTTGCTGGACGAACCGCACGCCGCACTCGACGAACTCGGCCAGCAATTGCTCTGGCAACACATTCACCACTGGCACGCCGAGGGCCGGACACTGCTTGTGGTCTGCCATGACCTGGCGGCTGTCCGCCAACACATTCCGCATACCCTGCTGATCAAAAACGGCCACTGCGTGTACGGAACCAGCCGAGAACTGATCCAGCCAACACCGCACATGCAGGTCGCCTGATGCTCGCCACCGTCAGCCATTTCTGGCAGCCGTTCAGCGAATTCGTGTTCATGCGCCGCGCCTTGCTCGGCGGCCTGGTGCTGGCATGCAGCACGGCGCCCTTGGGCGTGTTTCTGATTCTCAGACGGATGAGCCTGATCGGCGACGCTGTCGCCCACGGCATTCTCCCTGGTGCAGCGCTGGGATTCTGGTTTGCCGGTTTGAGTCTTCCCGCACTCACCCTCGGTGGCTTGGGAGCCGGGCTGAGCATGGCCGGACTCGCGGCCTGGATCACCCGGCGAACGGGGTTGCGAGAAGATGCCAGCCTCGCCGCGATCTATCCGATCTCACTGGCCAGCGGCGTTTTGATCCTTGGCATCGCCGGCAAGCGCCTCGACCTTCTGCACTTGCTGTTCGGCTCAGCGTTGGCCGTAGACGGGCCGACACTGACCGGCATGCTGTGGGTCTCGGCGGTCAGCCTCATGGCGATGGCGGCGATCTACAAACCTCTGCTGCTGGACACACTGGACCCATTGTTCTTGCGCACGGTCAGTCGTCTCGGACCACTGGCTCATGGCGTGTTCCTGACTCTGGTCGTGCTGAATCTGGTGATCGGCTTTCAGGCCATCGGCGCACTGATGGTAGTCGGCCTGATGATGCTTCCGGCTGCTGCATCGAGATTTTGGAGTCGCCGCCTACCGCTACTGATCGCCATCGCCGCCGTCATGGGCTGCCTGTCGGTGTGGCTGGGTTTGCTGCTGTCGTTCTACTACTCGCTGCCCAGCGGCCCGGCCATTGTGCTGGTCGCGGGGGTCGGCTATCTGCTGTCGGTGGTGTTCGGACCGGTTCACGGTTTGCTGCGCCGCCCGCCTTTGCTCACATCCCAATGAGGTGTTTCCCGATGCGCGCTCTACTCGTGCTGTTCAGCCTGATGCTGTCGATGTCATTGTCAGCCGCCGAAAAACTGCCGGTGGTCACCAGCTTCAGCATCCTTGCCGACATGGTTCATCAGGTCGGCGGCGAGCACGTTGAGATCACCAACATGGTCGGCGCGGATGCCGATGCGCATACCTACGAGCCGACCCCGGACGATGCCAAGGCGTTGCTCAAAGCCAAAGTGATCATCAAGAACGGCCTCGGTTTCGAACCTTGGCTGGATCGCCTGGTGATCAGCACCGACAGCAAGGCAACGGTGATCAGTGCCAGTCGCGGGGTGATTCCACGTTCGCTCGATGAAGATGGCGAAACCGTTCCGGATCCACACGCCTGGCACAATCTGGCGAACGCTGAGTTGTACGTCGCCAACATCACCAAGGCGCTGATCGCCGCCGACCCGGCTAACAAGGCTGACTACGAGCGCAACAGCCAGACTTACCTCAAGCAGATCTATGCCCTGCTCGCCGAGGCCAAAAACAAACTCGGCGCGCTGCCGCCGGGCAATCGCAAGATCGTCACCAGCCACGATGCCTTTGGCTATCTGGGTCAGGCCTATGGCATCGACTTTATCGCGCCACAGGGTTTGTCCACCGAACGCGAACCCTCCGCCGCTGAAGTCGCTGCGCTGATCACGCAGATTCGCCAGGCGAAGGTCAAAGCGGTGTTCATGGAAAACATCAAGGACGCGCGTCTGCTCAAGCAGATCGCGGATGAAAGCGGCGCACACATCGGTGGCACGCTGTACTCGGATGCACTGGCTTCCACCGGGCCTGCGAGCACTTTTACCGGGCTGTTCGAGTACAACCTTAATACGCTGTACAAGGCGTTGAGTAAGCCATGACCTGAGGTGCGCTTTCGATCTATTCGCGAGCAGGCTCGCTCCCACAGTTGGAATGGCTTCCAACTGTGGGCGTCACAGAGGTTTCAAGCGCGGGGTTTTACCGTGCCGCAATCCTGACCCAGCCACACCGCACGGGTTTCCAGGCTGCCCTTCTGGTTGATGCCGATGGCGTTGAAGGTGCCATTGGCGACGGTGGTGAATTCGCGGTCACTGAGGAATGTCGCCACGCCAGTGCCCTGGGCTTTCGGGCAGCTGAAGCGGAATTTCCACTGGTTGCCGGTGCGCTCGGTGATCTGCTGCTTGCAGCCCGATTGCGGGTCGGCCAACGGGATGTCGTTGGTCGCCACCTGCTGCGGCGTCAGGCAAGCGCGGATGCCTTTGCCGCCGATGTTGATGCCGTTCTTCTCCAGCGCCGCGCGCTGCTGCGGGGTGATCTGGCCTTGAATCTGGCCAAGGATCGATTGCACATCCATGGCCTGATCATCGACCTTCAGATTGCTCGAAGACATTTCCCACAACCCCGGCTGCAGCATTTGCGCCTGCGCAACCACCGGCAATGCCAAACCCAGGCCCAGCGCCAAACCCAGCAGACGAACGTTCATCGAGAAACTCCTGATCAGTTGTGGCCGTTAGACGCCGGCCGATTGTGTCGGTTCATGCGCCGATTAAATAGAGACATTCGGCGCAGAACATGGTCTGTTAAGCATTGCATCTCGCGGAGCAAGGCTGCCCCATGGATTTTTTTGGACCGCACATTTTCGGTTACCTGATCGCCCTGTTGCACACACTCGGTTCGATCGCTGCGATCCATGCGGTGCTCACCGTGCGCACAGCGCAAGGCTCGATCGCTTGGGCATTGTCGCTGATCTTTATTCCCTACCTCACGCTTATTCCATATCTGGTATTTGGTCGCAGCACCTTCGATGGCTACATCAAGGCGCGGCGCCAGGCCAACGAGCAGATGCGCCTGGCCATTTCCGAATTGAACTGGCGCCCGTGGGTGGAAGAAGCCTTGGCCGCTCGCGCGTCGAGTGCCTACGCCTCACTGCGCGCAATGCCGAAACTGGGGCGCATGCCGTGCCTGGCGAACAACGAGGTGCAACTGCTGGTGAACGGCACCGCGACTTTCGATGCGATTTTTCAGGCGATCGCACAAGCGAAGGCAGCCGTGCTGATCCAGTTCTTCATCATTCACGACGATCGGCTCGGCCAGCGCTTGCGTGATTTGCTGTTGAAGAAAGCCGCCGAAGGCGTATCAATTCATTTGCTCTACGACCGCATCGGCAGCCATGCCCTGCCCCATCATTACGTGCAGGCGCTGCGTGATGCCGGCGTCGAGGTCAAAGCCTTTGCCACGCGCAGCGGCTGGCTCAACCGCTTTCAGGTCAACTTCCGCAACCACCGCAAAATCGTTGTGGTTGATGGCGTAGTCGGCTTTGTCGGCGGGCATAACGTCGGCGATGAATACATGGGTGAGAAGCCACCATTGGCGCCGTGGCGTGACACCCACGTCAAAGTCCGCGGGCCGGTGGTGGCCTGCATGCAGGAATCGTTCGCCGAAGATTGGTTCTGGGCTGCTCGTACTCTGCCGCCGTTGATCCTTCCGGATGCGTATCCGGAGGACGGCGTGCTTTGCCAATTGCTCGCCAGCGGCCCGGCGGATGCCAACGAAACCTGCTCGCTGTTTTTCGTCGAAGCCATTCACGCAGCAACGCAACGCGTATGGATCACCAGCCCTTACTTTGTCCCGGACGAAGCGGTGTTCGCGGCATTGAGGCTGGCGGTGTTGCGTGGTGTCGATGTGCGCCTGCTGTTGCCGTCGCGGCCTGATCATCGCATCGTCTATGCCGCCTCCAGCCTGTATGCCTTCGAGGCGGTGCGTGCCGGCGTGCGGGTGTTCCGCTATCGACCGGGTTTTCTGCACCAGAAAGTGGTGTTGATCGACAGCGAGATCAGCGCCATCGGCAGCGCCAACCTGGACAATCGCTCGTTCCGCCTGAATTTCGAAGTGATGTTACTGACCGTCGACAGCGAGTTCGCCGCCGCTGTGGAACAAATGCTCAACGACGATTTCGCCCTGGCCGATGAAGTGGCCAAAGAAGAAAGCCGGGAGATCCACCACCTGCAACAGGTCGGCATGCGGATCGCCCGGCTGATTTCGCCGATACTCTGAGCGCCCCGTTTCAGGGGTGGTAGATGTCGTCGCGGGTCCAGGGCAATTCGTGGCTGCCATCCGGATGCGCTTTCACGGCGAGGATCTGATGCAGGTTGATCCAGCCCCGCGCGAAGGCATAAGCGCAACCGGCCAGATACAGGCGCCAGATTCGTAGTGCCTGCTCAGGCACCAGTTGCGCCGCCGTTTCGAGATTGTCTTCCAATCGTTCGCTCCAGTGATCGAGCGTGCGCGCGTAATGCAGACGCAGGCTTTCGACATCGACGATCTCCAGCCCCGCGTCACTGATCTCGGTAGAGATCATCGCCAGATGCGGTAGCTCGCCGTTGGGGAACACGTATTTTTCGATAAAGTCGCCAGCGCCGCGTCCAACCGGGCGGCCATCGGTGTGTTTGGCGGTGATGCCGTGGTTCATCACCAGGCCGCCCTCCTTCACCGCGCCAAACAGCGTTGCGCAATATTCGGCGAGATTGGCATGGCCAACGTGTTCGAACATGCCGACGCTGACAACCTTGTCGAAGCGGCCGTCCTGCGGCAGATCGCGATAGTCGAGCAATTGCAGTTCGACCTGATCTTCCAGACCCTCGGCCTTGACCCGCTCCTGCGCCAGCGCCAACTGCTCCTTGCTCAAAGTAATACCGAACACTTTTACGCCGAACTCTCGCGCCGCATACCGCGCCAGACCGCCCCAACCGCAGCCGACATCCAGCAAATACTCGCCCGGCTGCAAGCGTAGCTTGCGGCACAGATGGCGGAATTTGGCTTGCTGCGCCTGTTCCAGGGTTTCGCTACCGGTTTCGAAATAGGCACAGGAATACGCCATGTCGCTATCCAGCCAGAGCTGGTAGAACGCATTCGACAGGTCGTAGTGATAGGAAATGGCTTTGGCGTCGGTGTCTTTGTCGTGATGCGCACGCACCGGCTGACTCTCTTCGTCTTCGTCGAGCAGCGCATTGCTCAATTCATCGCAAACCCGGATGACCTCGCTGATCGAGCCCTCCAGTTCCAGCTTGCCTTCGACGAACGCCGCACCCAGCGCATCCAGGCTTGGGTGGGTGAATTGAGTAACCATCTGCGGGTCCTTGACGACGATGGTTACGCTGGGCGTCGGGCCCAGATTGAACTCGTGGCCGTCCCAGAGTCGCAGGCGAAGCGGTAACTGCAGATTCTGTAAGGCCGGTGGAAGTTGCGCGAGCATGGAAAATCCCCCCTTGTTTCAGACGTCTGATCTGAGGGTAGACCAACCTGGAAAAATAGCAGGCTATCGATTCGATCGGCTTTGTCTATCGTGATCGACACATCGGCTGAACGCCACAGACGACGCGCCTTACGATAGATGACTGCCTGCGCACTCGGCGGTTCGATGAATTTTCTTTCATTTAGCCTGAGCGTCGAGCCTGAGCAATGGCTCCTGAAAGCGCAGCAAACGTCCGGCGTTGCCCAACACCAACAGGGTGCTCAGGTTATGCAGCAGCGCCGCGATCATCGCCCCGGCCGCACCAAGCCAGCCGAACGCCGCGAAGACCACGATAGCCAGCGTCCAGCCGAGGCCAATAATCACGTTGACCTGCAAAGTACGCCGGCACTGACGACTCAGGCGCACGCAAGTACCGAGGCGACGCAGATCGCTGCCGATCAACACGATATCGGCTGACGCCAGAGCAATGTCGGCCCCGCCAGCGCCCATCGCCACGCCGACCACGCCGGCTTTGAGCGCGAGTGAATCGTTGATACCGTCGCCTACCACCATCGGACGAAAGCCGTGATCGATTTCCTTGAGCACGCGATTGAGTTTGTCATCCGGGAGCGCTTGCGCCTGGACTTCATTCAGCCCGACTTCCTGCGCCAGGGTTCGGGCCACACTCTGACGATCACCGGTCAACAGGAGTTGGCGTCCCAGCCCCAATTCGCGTAACTCGTTCAAGGCAAAGCCCGCCTCCGGTTTGATGCTGTCTGCTAGCAGCAGCCAGGCGAGGAATTCGCCGTTCAGGGCCAACCCGGCGATCGGGCCATCGTGTTCAGGAACGAGGGTCGTTGTGATGCCCAGTTGCGCGAACAACTCTGGACGACCGAGCGCAGCTTCGCCCTTCTCTGTCGTCGCCACTACGCCCAGGCCTTGGCGCTCATGGATGTTGGTCAGAGGCCAATAGGCTTCCTGATCGGCCATCCCGGCGAGTGCCCGGCTCACCGGATGACTGCTCGCCGCGCCGAGACTGGCGGCCAGTGTCTGCACTTCGGCGGTGTCCGCATTCAAGCTGTCTATCGACCGCAAACGCAAGGTGCCGTACGTCAGCGTGCCGGTCTTGTCGACCACCAGCGAGGTCAGATCGGCGAGTTCTTCGAGGAACGCCGAGCTGCGAATCAGAATCCCGTGACGCGCGGCGACGGCGACACCGGCAATCGCCGTGGCCGGCGCCGACAGCACCAACGCACACGGACACGCCGCCACCAATACCGCGAGCATTGCTTGCGCATCATGAGTGACGAACCAGGTTACCGCCGCCAGCAACAAGACCAGCACCATGTAGCTGCCGGCATAGCGTTCGAGCAATCGCGTGATCGGCGGTTTCGAGCGCTCGGCGTTTTGCATCAGGGCGATGACTTTGCCCAAAGTGGATTCGTCGCCGGTGCGAGTGACTTCGACGCGCAGCAATCCATCGAGGTTGATCGCGCCGCCAAACACCAGCATGCCGACGCCCGCTTCCACCGGAACCGATTCACCGGTAATCGACGCCGTATCGAGACTCGCATGGCCGGACAATACCCGACCGTCCGCCGGCACTCGATCACCGGCCCGCACCTCGACAACATCGCCAGCGCTGAGCGTGCCGTTGTCCACTTCGATGATCGAACCATCTGCTTGCAGCTTGCGCGCATGGCTGCGGGTCAACTGGCCAAGCGCATTAATCGCTTCCTGGGAGCCGATCACGCTGCGCTCCTCAAGCACATGGCCGAAGATCATGATGACCGGCAACAACGCCGCGGTGAGCAGATCACCGGTCGCCCAGGCACCGAGCATGGCCAGCGCGATCAACTGATCGGTGATGCCGTGCAGGCTCGGGTAACGCAGGCTGTACCAAGCCGAACGCATCACCGGAACCGCTACCAGCAACGAGGCGAAACCGAGCAGCAACTGGCTGACACCGGTTTGCTCCGGGAGCATCCAGCGCCAGAGCAACCCCAGACCCAGCAACCCGAGCGCAAGCATCGCCAGGGTCAACTGACGCGCGGCGCGACGTTGTTCGGCCGAGGACAACAGGCCTGGAGCAGCGGTGGTCGCCGTCATTGACTGGCTCCTTGAATGATCAATCGGGAATCGTCTTTCGGGTTGACGGTGGTGACCGACCCGGCCTGAACGAGAATTTTCGGCAGGCGTTCGCGATACAGACGCAGGAGCATTTGCGGGTCGGTAGACGTGGCCAGACTCGAAACGGTTGCGGTATCGGCCGAGGCTTTTGCAAGACGCTCGCCTGCCTGCGCGTGAGCCACCTGGAGCGTGCGGTCTGCCTGTTCGTTGGCGGACTGGGCAAGTTTCTCGGCATCGGTGCGCGCGTTAGCCACTGCTTTGTCAGCCTGCTGACTGGCCGTCAGAACCGCATTGAAGGCACTGACCGCTGGCTCCGGCAGACTTGATTGCACATCCACCCGCGACACCTCAATGCCAATACCCTGGCCGCTCGCCTTCAGTTCAGCGAGTCGCGCGTTGATGCCTTGCACCAGATCACCGCGCAATCGCTCACGACGCTCGGCCGCCTGATTGTCGGCGCCGATCAGTTCCGGGCGAGCGACCAGAATGGTGTCGAGATCTCGCGCGGCGGTCAGGGCCACGGCGCTGCGCGTCACCAGCCGATCGAGTGCTGGCAGCACATGTTCGCCCTGCAACACGAACGCATAGGGATCGGAGACTTGGTAAAACACTCGCACGTCCAGTTGCACTACGCCGGCATCGCCGGTCAATAAATAACCAGACCCGGCGAGTGCATCACTCAATGGCGTGGCGAAGGACGCCACCCGGTCAGCCGTCAACGCCTCGTCACTGCGCAACAGATTTTCCACTCGGCGCTCGATCATCCGATCCGCCGCCGGCAACAGAACCACCTGTTCAAAGGGTTGCGGCCACGCCCATAACAGCCCGGCATTCTGAACGCGATCCAGCGCGCCGAAGTGCAGCACCACGGCGCGGTTCTGCGGATCAATCTGCCGGACATTCGAGAACACCCATGCCAGTGCGGCCAAAACAGTGATCGCATACAGGGCGATGAAGGTCAGACGACCGGCCTGAATCCACGGACTGTTCAACGCATGTGTTCCACGTGGAACTTCTTCGCTCATGGCTGCGATCCAGCTTTGTTGTCGAGCGTCGGTGGGCCGTCGACCAATACGCGGAAAGGTGCGGCATCGGTGCGCAGAATCAATTTGGTGTCCGGCGTGACGATGGTGCCGAGGGTATCGAGGGAGCGCAGCAAGTTGTAAAGCTGCGGCGAACTGGCGTAAGCGCGCCCATAAATCTGCGCAGCCTCGACCCGGGATTGCGCTTCGATATCGGCGGCTTTCACCGTCGCATCGGCCTGGACGATCCGCGCATCGCGCTCGGCGGCGGAGCGAATTTGCGCCGCTTCGCGTTTGCCGATCGCTGTACGTTCCGTAGCAATGGTTTCACGCTCGGCACGCATGCGGTCGACCGTGGCGCTGAGCGTGACCGATGGCAAAGTCAAACGCTCGATACCCACCTGCACAACGCGCACGCCATATGTAGCAAGCAACTGTTGATCGATCTGCTGACGCAACTGCGTTTCAAAATCGCCGATGCGCACTTGTTTGGCATCAGTGTTGACCAGATTCGCCAGATCGAAACTGCTGGCCGTGGTCTCCAGCGCTGAGCCGACAAAGGTGCGAATCTGCCGCGCCGCTTCGTCCGGCTGATTCTGCACGGCACGCATGAAACGCTGCACGTGTTCAGGATCACCCTGCACCTGCCACGCCACGTAGGCCTGAACGATGATGCGCAAACCGTCCTTGGTGCCGACGTCCTGCAAACCACTTGAGGTGGTACGTAGACGCAAGTCCACCGGGATTGCCGCTTCGAACGGTGCCGGCCAGCGCCAGCTCAAACCGGGATCAAGCAATACCCGCGAAGGATTACCGAAACGGGTGATGACCGTGGCTTCACCGGAGCGCACTTGCACCAGACTTGCGGCGGCAATGGCAAACGCCACCAGCAACGCAGCCCAGCCCATACGCCGCCACGGAAATGGTCCGACTTCTGGCACCTCGCCGTGATGGTGGTGATGCCCATGATGATGGTGATGCCCGCCGTGGCCGTGGTCGTGGCCGCTGTGGTCGTGAACTTCATGAACAGGCGACTGGCTCAATGGGTGGCTCCTGGTTGAGCGGTGGTACGGGCGGGCGACGGATCAGTCGGCAGTGTGAAAGTACGCAGATCGATGGTTGGCGCATTTGCGCTCCCGCCAAGTCGATGATCGAGTATCAGCAACCTGGCTTTACTCAAGCCCTGACTGAGCTGGCTGAGATATTGCTCCAGCACGAAGGCCTGGCCAGCACTGGCGAAGGCTTTCTGTTCGGCGCTGAATTTCAGGTCGGCGGTTTGCGCAGCGGCGTTGATCTCCTGCGCGTTTGCCATTGCCTGATCCCGCGCCGTACTCGCCTGCAACTGCGCCTCGTTAGTGGCCTGCGCAGCCGCCCCGCGTTCGCGAGCGATCAACGCCTGCGCGCCGATCTGCGCCGCTTGCACACTGTGATAGGCATTCGCCGCGCCGGCCGGTGGATGAATCGCTTCGACAACTGTGGCGAGGATTTCCACACCGCTGTTCAATCTGTTCAGATCGCTTTGCACTGCGCGACCGATTTCCTCAGCCAGCCCAGCCCTGTCGTCGCCGAGCAGACCGTCGAGGGTGCGCGAGGCAAAATCGTGAACCAGGATGCGGCTGGCGGTGCTGCGAATCAGCGTCGGTACATCGGCGCTGTTATAGGTCGCGGCGAGCGCCGCCTCGTCGTTCAAACCGATGCGATAAACGAAGCGCACGTCCATATTGACGATTTGCAGGCCCTGTTGCGCGCCGCGGCTGCTGGCGATGACCTGGGATTTGTCGTTGACGTGGCTGGCATCCCACAAACGGTTGGCGGTCAGCGGCGCTGGGCCTTCAGCGGAATCGGATTGCACGGCGGTTGGCTTGTCGCCGACACTGGTGGCCAGTTCATGGACCACACCGTTTTCAACGGAAATCACACGCCCCAATGGCCAGGGCAAACCGGCATGCAAACCCGGGCCGAACACCTGTACCGGTTTACCGAAGCGCTCGTAGATGCCGCGACCTTGCAGGGGAATCCCATGTACGCCGGTCAGCAGCCAGCCGCTCAGGGCGACCACCGCCAGCACCGGCAACAACGCCCGGCGCATGTAACTGAAGGCCCAGATCTGCCGCAGATCGATGCCGAACCGATTGTGCATTTCGTGCTGCAACGCCAGCAACGGCTGCGGCGGCCAACGCAGCATATCGGCGATAAAACTGCGCGCCAGCAGGGTCGGTTCCAGTTGTTCACGCCGCGGGCTGAAGACAGACAGTAACGCGCGCAACAGCAGTTCGCCGGCAACCAACATTGGCAGGACTGCGCTGAGCACCACCACGCGTACCGGCCAGACTGCGTTTTCGCTGGCAAACAACAGACACAGCGCACCGATCAACAGGGTGATGATCACCACCCGGGTCAGTTGCGCCAGCGCAGCCGCTTCCGGCCATTGCGCCGGCGGTTCCTGCGCCAGGTGCCGCTCCAGCACGAGCAGGGCAAACGCCAGCAACAACGCCAATGCCCCACCGATGCTCGCCGACAGCCCCAAGGCCGCCGCAGGCAACGTGAGATTCCACACCTGCTCAATACTGAGCACTACCAGCAACGCCCAGCCGCCGAGCCACAACGTCGGCGCACCGATTTGTCCAAGCAGATGGCGGCTGCGCTGGCTCAAGCGCTCCAGCAGCCTTTCGTACCAGCCCTCGGCTGCGGCGCCCTCCTCCACGACGGTCGATTGCGAAGCGGGCGGATGCATCACCCGCGCGCGCCATTGCGCCACCCACCCCGCCGATTGCAGACCGGCGACCAGCACCAGCAACGCTGCGCCCTGATTGACCAACAACGGCAACCACAGGGACTGCGGCGCAAACAAACCGACGAAAAACGCCAGCACCCAGCCCGACACAGCCACTGCGCCGAGTCCATACGCCAACCGACGCAATTTGCGTGACTGCACGGCTGCCTGCTGAAAGCGCGGCAGCCCGTTGACTGGCGTGGCGTCCAACTCAAGATCGACTTGCATAACACCCCGAAAATATAGGCTCTGCGTTCATAGCGTTACGATATAACGCAAGCTGTGAAATATTCGTACACAATTACGCTTATTCAAGGATGCCGCAGCTGTCGCTTGCCTGAAGCCTTGACCGAAATGTCCGGCGAAGCTCATATTACGCGCATAATTTTTATCGCGACTAATCTTGGCTATCCCCATCGAGCAATCTGGAGCAAGCGCATGAGCAACTATGACGTGGTAATTCTGGGCGGTGGCCCCGGCGGTTATAACGCGGCGATCCGCGCCGGCCAGCTCGGGCTCAAGGCCGCTTGCGTCGAAGGACGTGCAACCCTCGGCGGCACCTGTCTGAACGTCGGTTGCATGCCGTCCAAAGCCTTGCTGCACGCGTCGGAGCTGTACGCCGCTGCGGTGGGCACGGAGTTCGCCAATCTCGGCATCGAGGTCGAACCGAAGCTGAACCTTGCGCAGATGATGAAACAAAAAGACGAGAGCGTCGCCGGCCTGACCAAGGGCATCGAGTTTCTGTTTCGCAAGAACAAAGTCGACTGGATCAAGGGTTGGGGCCATATCGACGGCCCGGGCAAAGTGACGGTGACCGACGCTCAAGGCAACAAGAGCGAGCTCAGCGCCAAGGACATAATCATCGCCACCGGTTCCGAGCCCACTCCCCTGCCCGGCGTAGAGATCGACAACCAGCGCATCCTCGATTCCACCGGCGCGCTGTCATTGAGTGAAGTACCCAAACATCTGGTAGTGATTGGTGCCGGGGTGATCGGCCTGGAGCTGGGTTCGGTATGGCGCCGACTCGGCGCGCAGGTCACCGTGGTCGAATACCTTGATCGCATCTGCCCCGGCGTCGATGGCGAGGCCGGCAAGACCTTGCAGCGCGCGCTGAGCAAACAAGGCATTGCCTTCAAATTGAGTTCCAAGGTCACCAGCGCCACCAGTTCCGCCACAGGCGTGCAGCTGAGTGTCGAGCCTGCCGCTGGCGGCACGGCTGAACTGATCGAAGCCGATTATGTGCTGGTGGCCATCGGGCGCCGGCCGTACACCCAGGGCTTGGGGCTGGAGAACGTCGGCCTCAGTACCGACAAACGCGGCATGCTCGCCAACAAGCAACATCGCACCGAAGCCGCCGGGGTCTGGGTGATCGGCGACGTCACGTCCGGCCCGATGCTCGCGCACAAGGCTGAAGACGAAGCCATGGCCTGCGTCGAGCAGATCCACGGCAAGGCTGGCGAGGTCAATTACGCGCTGATCCCCAACGTCATCTACACCCAACCGGAGCTGGCCAGCGTCGGCCAGACCGAAGAACAGCTCAAGGCCGAGGGCCGTGCCTACAAGGTCGGCAAGTTTCCTTTCACCGCCAACAGCCGGGCGAAGATCAATCACGAAACAGAAGGCTTTGCCAAAGTCCTCGCCGACGAGCGCACGGACGAAGTGCTTGGCGTGCATCTGGTCGGGCCGAGCGTGAGCGAGATGATCGGCGAATTCTGTGTGGCGATGGAGTTCAGCGCCTCGGCCGAGGACATTGCCCTGACCTGCCATCCGCACCCGACGCGTTCGGAAGCGTTGCGTCAGGCAGCGATGAATGTCGAGGGGATGGCGACGCAGATGTAGGTTCCAAACCTTGCCGCCGTCTTCGCGAGCAGGCTCGCTCCCACTTTGGAATGCGTTCCCCCGTGGGAGCGAGCCTGCTCGCGAATGGCGCCACCCGGTCTACACCGGCAGATGCCCCAACGGCAAAGCCCCCGGCGCTTTCACCGTGTGAATGGCAAAGTTGCTGCGAATATCGCTCACCCCCGGCAGCTTCAGCAGGTGCGCGCTGACAAAGCGGTCATAAGCGCGCAAGTCAGGCACCACTACCTGCAACAAAAAGTCCGATTCGCCGGACACCAGAAACGCTGAGACCACCTCAGGCAACGCAGTGACGGCCGCATAAAAAGCCTCGGCGCGTTCTTCGTTGTGCCGCTCGACCTTGACCCCGACAAACACCGTCAGTCCCAGCCCGACTTCATCGCGATCCAGATTGGCCTGGTAGCCTCGAATCACCCCCGCCTCTTCCAGCATGCGCACCCGGCGCAGACACGGCGAAGCCGACAGGCCGATTTCTTCTGCGAGCTCGACATTGCTCAAACGCCCGTTGCGTTGCAGCGCGGCGAGAATCTTGCGGTCATAGGCGTCGAGTTTCATCTTTGGCAGATCCCGATAGTCTGACGGTTGAAAACCAGCAGGTTATGCCAAAGCTGCGAACAATTGAAGCCGACTACGCAAGCACCTGCCCTGCCCTCTCGCTCTAGACTGGCGCGAGCAAATCGACATCGAAAAGGGGTGTGATGTGGCAAGTCTGTGGCTGTTTATTTTGACGCTGGCTGTGGTTCTGCTACTGCCGGGACCGGACATGATCCTGCTGTTGCAAACCGGTGCGCGGCAAGGTCGAGGTGCAGCGCTGGCCACCGCGCTGGGCCTGGCCATCGCCCGCGGCTGCCACGTGGCACTGGCGGCATTGGGGCTGGCGGCGCTGTTCAAAACGGCGCCGTGGACGTTTGACGTGGTGCGCATCGCCGGCGCGGCCTATCTGCTGTGGATCGGCATCCAGTGTTTTCGCAGCTCGCTGGTGCCGAGCGTGCAAGCCCAAGAGCAGGCACCTGCTCCCGGCCAGCGGCGCGATGCGATCCGTCGCGGTTTGCTGACCAACCTGCTCAATCCCAAGGCGTTGCTGTTCTGCTCGGTACTGTTGCCACAGTTTATCGTCAGCGGCGGCGCGCCGGTGCTGACACAGTTCGCCGTGCTCGGCCTGGTGCTGGTCAGCGTCGGCCTGCTGTTCGACAGTGTTGTCGCCATGACCGGCGCGGCACTGGGCCGTTGGCTGCAACACAGTCCAACCGCCCAGCGCGCTCAGCAATGGCTGTTCGGCAGTCTGTTGATTGGCTTCGCCGTACGCCTGAGCTTCATTCAACAGGCCTAGCCTTTGCGCACCTTGCGCTGACGACGGCTGATCAGCAGTAGCGCAGCAACAGCGACCAGGATGACCGCGCCGATCTGCACCGGCCACTTGTACGGCCGCAGCGTCCCACGCACGGCATCGGTCACCTGGGTGACGTAGCGCTTGTCGGCATTCTCAAAATCCGGGTACGGGCATTGATTGCCGAAGTCTTGCGCCCACGGCACATAAGGACCTTCCTTGACGTAGCGCTGATACAGCGCACTCTGGTCTTCAAGGCTGCTGTTCCAGCCGGCGGCATTGCACAACACCGCAGCAAACGCCTGACTGGTGTGCGGCAAGTTATCGGCGGCGCGACTGGCCAGTGCCGTGGCGACAAAACGATAGTGATAACGCTGATCCGGTTGCGCGGCGCTGGCCTGCTGGCGCTGCACTTCCGCCGTGGAAATCAGCGGGCCGACATCCAGCTTCGTGCTCTCCAGCGTGTAATTGCCGCCGAAGGTGGCGTAATCAGGGGCCATCTCATAACCGAGGATGTCCATGCCCCACTCCCGGGCCGTCCATGCGGCGTTGTACAACGCACCGGCGCGTTTGCTCGGCCACCACGCCGACTCGGCCTTGAGCCGTTGCTCGCCATAGAGCCGGGCCTTGTGCTGCAGATCGTCACTGGCGAAATAACCGACCGCTTCCTCGTATCGCCCCTCACGCAGCAAGCGCCGACCGAGCAGATTGCGCAGATTGGCGGCCACCGACAGCGGCACATAGTTGTCGCGCTCCTGCTGCGTCAATGGCGGCGGCGCCGGCACGTTCTCATCGACGTACTGCTTGAGCTCATCGACCGTCAGCACCCGCTCGGCAACGGTGGCGGCATCGAACCAGTAAAGGCTGTTGCTGCGATACAGCTGCACGAACGCTTGCAGGTATTCGCCGCGTTGCAGCGCCAGGATCGCGCTTTCGCCCTCGACCCGGCATTTTGGCTGCACCGTTTCAAACGCCCAGTCCGGCGTGCGGCGATAACCCCAGTCTTCATTCTGCGGAAAGGCCTGGGCGGCTTTGGCGTAGGCGGCGGCAGCAGCAGTCGTGTCGCCGTCACGCACCGCCAGTTTTGCCCGCAGCCACCAGGCCAGTCCGCCGTCCCCGGCGTTTACCAGAAAGGCCTTGGCAGACGCGTAGTCGCCCTGTTGATAACTCATCGCTGCCAGTCGATCGGCATTGTCGAGGCTGCCACGGGTGCTGTTTTGCAAGAGAGTGACGAGTTTCTTTTCATTCGACGGCTGCTCACCGAAAGACCAGCCCTGACGGCTGACCAGCGATGCCGTGACCAGTTGCTGCACTGCTGGCTGCTGCAGCAGTTTGGCCAACTGAGATTCCGGCAACTCGGCCAGTTCGTTCATCAGTTGCTTGAGCGAGGTGTAGCCGACGGCCGAACCGTGCAGGTTCTGTGCTTCGTACAGTTCGATGGCGCCGCTCCAGTCGCCCGCGCTGCGCAACGCCCGCGCCTCTTCACCGAGGCTGGCAACGCCCAGTTCCAACGGATCGCTGAAGCCGTCGATGCTCAGTTGCCGGGCCTGCCGGAAGGCATCGCGCGCTTCTTCCAGCGCTTCGATGCGATCGTGCGCCTCGTTGCTCATGGCGAAGGCGATGCGCCCGAGGGAATACGCCGCCCACGTGCTGCGCAAAGGACGCTGGTCCGCCGGCAGCGCCAGCACCTTGTTGAAATACTCCGTGGCCAATTGATGGTCGCCGGTGGCAAAGGCCACCGCGCCGGCGACGTACAAGCGGATTTCCACCGGCAGACTGGCGCCCTGTTCCTCGGCCTGATGGGCATCGCTGAGCCCGCGCAGGCGCTTGACCACAGCGTATTGCTCGACGCTCAGGCCCACCTGCTCAGCCTGTTCGCGAGCCAGCTCAGCCGCGTTGTCTTCGGCATAGTCGTTGGGGTTATGGGTCGCCGCTGTGACATTTTTCAGCCCGGCAATGGTTTTACCGAGGCGACTGACTTCGAAGCTGAAACTGCCTTCGGGCAGATCGGCGAGGGTCTGCGCGCGGTTGTCGAGCAGGCGCATCGGGAAGTCCGGGCCGCAGGCCAGCGCCGAACCCAGCGGCAGGCTGAGGCTCAGGCAAAGCAGATGGCGGGGCCAGTTACGGGTCAACATGCGAACCTCCTTGATCAATATGTGCACAACGCGCCCAACCGACAGCGCGCTGTCCGCCCGCCGGCAAGCGGCCGTCACGCAGGCGGGTGAAGGTAAGCAGATTGGCACTTTGTTGCAACGAGTAACCGGTGAGCGCATCGGCGCCTGCACAATCCCGCGCCTTTAGGGTGATTTGCGCGGGCCACGGGCTGTCGAGATTGCCGCGGTTATCGAGCTGGATGTCATACAAACCGCCCTGCTCTTTGAATGACAGGCGCAACTGACTGTTCAGCACATCTCCGCGAGCCACCGCGCGTAAAGTAGCCAGGCTCCAGGCGCGACGATCGTTGGCCAGCGGCAGGCGAAACCAGATCAAACCGGTCAGATGCTCAGGCGGATCCTCGCGCAAAGTCTTGGCCAATTGGCTGAGTTGCTGCGGATCGGCGAGCAACTCCCGGCGCTGCCCGCCGCGCTCCAGTTGCACTTCGCTTTCCACTACCGGCGCGCCACCGTCATCGCTCAACAGCGCAACGCCGTAGGCCGGCAGCGCCAGATAGAACGGTTTGTCGCTGATACGTGCCCAGGCCTTGGCCCATTTCAACGCCTGCTCGGGATCGAACAGGCCCAGTCGCGGATCGCTCACGGCGTGGACTTGCAACACGCTGCTGTCGACGCTTCGCAACAGCGCCGGCAACTGCGCGCTATCGAGCCACGCCGGTAGCGCGGTGATGCTCAAAGGCAACGATGGCGGCAAGACCGCACGCAAGTGTTTGAGGAATTCAGCGTACACGGGCAGCCGTGCATTGCCGGCATCGTGGTCGATTTCGATACCGTTCAGCGTGAGACCTTGCGCTTGCCAATCGGCAATGACCTGCAGAATCTGCGCGGTGACCTGCTGCTGGTCCAGCGACTGCAACTGGCCATCGACGCGAATCACTGCAATCAAAGGGCGGCCATCGGCTTTCAACAAGGCTGGATCAACTCGCGCCCTGCGCCACCGCTCGCCGGGAAAGGCCTGCAATGCCAGCACGCGCAGGGTCGAGAAGTCAGTGCGAGTGTCGCGCAATGCCGGTTCATGGGCAGGTGTCCATTGCCGTTGCCAGACGTAAAGTTGTTGGTCGAGAGGCGGCGCGACGTGTTGCTCGCAACCCGCAAGCAAGACGCCGAGAAACAGACCCACAATAAACCGCATACCTTGAAAATCCCCGAAACCACAGGCCGCAAGGTTACACAAAAACCGTGTAGGAGCTGACGAGTGAAACGAGGCTGCGATCTTTTGATCTTGCTTCAAGACTCCAGATCAAAAGATCGCAGCGTGCCGCAGCGCCTACAGGGATGCCGCTGGTTTGCGCGCGATAATCACCTGACTCTTGGCCACCACCGCATCCAGCGCCTGCTTGATCTGTGCACCGCGCGGGGAATCCAGCACCGCTTGCCACGTGTTGGCCCAGTGCTCGAGCATCGGGTGATCGGGGTTGCTGAGATCGACCTTGGCTTCCCAGAACAACATCATCCACATCGACCAGTAGAAGCCATATTGGCTGTGGCTGATGATCTCCAGCCCGGCCTCGCTGACCATGGCCTTGAACTGGTCTTCGCTAATGATGCGTATGTGGTTGGGTTTCTGAAAATACTCCGGCGCGGCGATGTCCTTTTGCAGGTCCTCGGAGCTGGGATGCGGCACGCTCAGCAGATACAACGCGCCCGGTTTACCGACACGCACCAGCTCGGCAAGAAACTGCGCGGGATCATCAACGTGCTCGATCACCTCGGTGGAGACCACACGCGTTGCCGTTGCGTCGGCAATTGGTAGCGGGTTGCAGTCGGTAACGTGGCATTCGATGTCCCGGGCCGGCGTGTCGCTCAGACGCTGGCGGGTGGCTTCGACCTTGGCCGCATCGATATCGGCAAGAATGATCTTCGCCCCGCGCATACCGCAGAAGTGCACGTTGCCGCCATCACCGCAACCGACATCAAGCAACGTGTCGTCAGCACTCACAGCGAATCCCGTATACAGCTCGTGGGTTGCCTGGTTGTACCAGCCGCTGAGTTTCGCGTCGTAAAGGCCGAGCGAGAACGGATCAACCTTGTCGGCAACCGCAGCGACCGGTTCTGCTGCAGTCTGTGCAGGCGTTATCGCCGAGAGTTTCTTCAAAAAGCTCAGCATGAGGTGGCTCCGGTGGAGGTAACAGCAGTTCGGGAAGCATTGAGGCGCTTGACCAGTGCAGCACCGCGATTGCGCATCGGCATTTCGACCAAGCGATAGTTGAGTTCGCTGAGCAGCGCGATCAGGCCAAAGGCAATCAGCACCGTAAGGATGGGATGTCCGGCCGGGCTCGGCAGACCGCTGCTCTGCAAGCGAAAGATCAGCTCACGCAGCAGCAGATAAGCGGGGATGTGGATCAGGTAGATGCCGTAGGAGCGGCTGCCGATCCAGGCCAGGCAGCGCTGAATGCGTCCGGCAGGCATCAGGTAGTCACGGTTGTACGAGGCGATCCAGACCAGCAGCGCACTGAGCACGGCGATCGAACCGATGCGGAAACTGGCCAAGGTAAAACGGTCGGTCGCCATGAAGCTCAACAGCGCTGCAATGACAATCAAGGCTGAAATGCCAAGCCATGGTCGGCGCAAGAACGAGGGCTGCCAGCGCTGATAACCCGGCTGCGCACTCCACATCGCCAACAGTACGCCAAGGGCCAGCGCGTCGGTGCGTACCACCATCAGCAACGGCGTGCGCACAGTCAGAATCTGCACCGCCACCAGCGCCAGCAATGCCCAGACCAGGTGTCGGCGAAACAACAGGATCAGCAACGGAAAAAGCAGGTAGAACTGCTCCTCCAGCGCCAGGCTCCAGTAAACGAAACTGCTGCCATATTCGTATTGGAAGAAGCTGTCGGCGAAGCGGAAATTGGCGTATTGCAGCACCCCGGCCAGGGTCGCCTGAAGATTGGCGGATAGCGTGCCGAACGCACCGGATCGATTGAAAAACATACAGGCCAGCAGGATCAGCGCCAGCCACAGCCAGGCTGAAGGCAGCAACCGAAAAGCCCGGCGCAGCCAGAAATGGCGGACCTGTCGCCAGCGCTCCTGGCCCGTCGTGCAGCCTTGCAGCACCGGGATCAAGCTCCGGGCGATGACAAAACCGGAGATCGCAAAAAACAGGTCAACGCCCCACCACGTCTGCGCCCATTCGTGGATCCGGGCCAGCGACGGCACCGGGTCGGTGAAAAGATTGTCCGCCAGATGGTGGAACAACACCGCGAGCACCGCGACCGCACGCAGGACTTCAACGTCCATGATGCGCTTGCCGTTCATGCCTGGGGGGCTTCCAAGGCAGGCGCACGATGCTCGAACAACTGCGTCAGAAACCCTCGCAAACGCTGTTCAGCCACAGCCTGGCTGCAGAACGCCTGCAAACTGTCGACTGCCTGCGCGGACATATCGGCATAGCGCTGCGGCTGGTTTTTCGCGACGTCATAACTGGCCCGATAGGCCTCGCATAACGAGGTCCAGTTGGTCACGTAGCGCAGGGTTCGGAAGGCCTTGCGCGGGTCGTGGGGCCAGGCTGTCAGCTCATCCGTGGACTCGATGAGAAAGGCATTCGCGGTGCTCAGGTAATCGATCATCGCCGTGGTACGCGGCGCGACCGCCGGCTTGCCGCAGGACATGAACTCCATCAGCGGCAGGCACTGCCCTTCACCGTACGAGGTGTTGACCACATACCGCGTGGCCTGCACCAGTTGCTCGTAGTCCGGATCGGCGAGGTAGCCGTAGATCAGAACGATCCGGCAGCGATAAGACTGGTTTTTGTACAAGTGATGAAGAATATCGCTGAGCGCTTCTTCGGCGTCATGGTGAGTGAGCTTGAGCACCAGCGTCGCGTCTTCGACATCGCGGAAACACACACAGAACGCACTGAGCATGTCTTCCCAGTTCTTGCGCCCGTCACCGGGATTGAACACCGAGGTGTAAACCACACCGTCAAGCATCAGCGTCTGTTCGGAGGCCGGCGCGGCGAAGTCGATGCCGTCGCCGCTGCGCAGGTGCGCCGGCCCGAATGCATTCAGATTGAGGGTGCGGCTGTCCGCGACCAGGCCTTTGATCGTCAGGCTGTACGCGGCGGCCAGCGCTTGCTCGGGCATCTTCGCGCCACGGGCCGCAAAACGGTCCCAGACCGGCGCCGGCACCGCGACGATCGGGTACTCGGCACCCATCGCCTCACGCACGGCGTTGACCGTATAACTGGAATGGGTAATCGCCGCCCCGCAGGCATGCAAGACGCTACGCCAGTCGTTGCGCGGCTCGCCCGCGAAGGCTTCGTTGGGGATCGTGCTGAACTCCCACGCAAACACCGGCAGCGTCGGACAGGCCAGGTGAACGGGGGTGCGATGCGGCGGCGAGAACGACAGAAACACGCAAGGCTCGCCACGGCTCAGGCATTCCAGATACAGCGCATCGACTTCTGTCTGCGGATCGGCCACTTCCACCACCCGACCGATGCGTTCGAGCACCGGACGATATTCCTTGAGCACGAAGTAATAGCTGTACTCCGAACGCCCGAGGTTCTGCGCAATGGTGAGCCGGTTGGTTTCCGAATGAATGATGATCAGCATGAGGCGTTATCCGTCACAGGCGCAGCATCGGCGGGGCCTGCTGTCAGCGCAAAGAACTCCGCGAGGCGTTTGCGCACCGGCGCGAAGGCGCAGTATTGCTGCATGCGCGCGACGGCGGCGGCAGACATCCGCTGATACTCCTGCGGCTGAGCCTTGGCCATTCGATAGCTGTTTTCGTAGGCGCTTTTCAGCGAGCCCCAGTCGGGGCGGTGCCGCAGCGTGCGGTAGATGATCCGCGTGTCCTGCGGCCAGATCGTCAGCTCTTCACTGGACTTGACCACGAACGCCACCGACTCATCGATGTAGTCTTTCATCGCCGTGTGATCGGGGGCGATCACCGGTTTCCCGCTGGACATGAACTCCATCAAGGGCAGGCACAACCCTTCGCAGCGTGACGCGTTGACGTAGAAACTGGCCGCCTGATAAAGCCTGGCGTACTGCGCGTCGTCGAGGTAACCGTGCATCACCACGACCCGACAGGCGAACGGCGTGAGTTGCGCCAGCAGGGTCATCAACTCGCTGTAATAGGACGCCAGATCATTCTGGGTAATCTTGAGCACCAGCGTCGCGTCGGGCGTTTCGCGGAACGCCCAGCAGAATGCGCTGATCAGTCGATGCCAGTTCTTGCGGCCATCCTTGGGGTTGAATACCGAGACATACACCACACCCTCAATTGTGGTTTCGACCACCGATGAGGTGTCCGGCAGATCGAGTGGCGCCGGTTCGATCACGGGCACCGGCGCAGCGCCGCACACCTCAGACCAACGCTGTTGCAGCCAGCCATGCAGAGCGTCCGGCAGCAGATCGCGAATGCCTTCCCAGTACCAGTTGTGCAGAAACTTCACCCGCGGCACCGGTTCCGCCTGTTCGCGTCCCAAGTCCAGCGCCCACAGCCGCAGGTAATGTCGAGCGATGACCAGTCGGCGTTTGAACGTCAACGGTGGCGGGCGCGCGGCTTCAATTGCTGCGGCCAGTGCAGCCTGCTCTTCAGGGCTGATTGGCGTCGGGATCAGCGCATCGGCTGACAAGCCGAGGGTGCGCGAATCGAATATGCACCCTTTGATTGCCAGTGCAGTGCCCGGTTTGACAGGCATCGGTTGGTGTTGCTGACGAATCGTTGCGAAGCTGTCCCACAACGGCGTCGGCAAAACCAGCACCGGGAACGCGTCGCCCATGGCGCGGCGGATGGCCGTTGCCGTGTGGCTCGACAGGGTGATGACCCGACCGTGGCGCGCGAGCATGCGTGTCCAGTCCTGACGCGGATCGTCGTCCCACTGTTCATCGGGGATCGAATCGAACTCCCAGGCCACCACGCAAATCGTCGGGCATTGCAGATCAACCGGAGTTTTCTGCGGCGGGGTGAAGGACAGGAACACACTGTCGTCGCCAGCGGCGAGCAATTGCCGGTAAATCACATCGACGTCGGCGACAGATCCGGCCACGTGCACGCGCCCCAGGCTTTCAAGCACCGGGCGATAGGCTTTGAGGACAAAGTAATAGCTGTATTCCGGACGCCCGAGACTGGCACTGATGGAGCTGTCGTTGACGTCCGAGTAGAGAATGAAATTCATGGCATCCCACGATGAAGCACCATCCCGGCGACTTCATGCTATGACGGCCGCGCGGCGGATAGGGTCGGCAGGGCCGGCACTCGTCCGTCATCATCGGGCACGTCTCTGTTCTTGTTTTAGTGGTCAGTTTCACCCCGCGTCGCGGCGTCCGGAAAAACAACCGGCCAACTCGCGACGAAGGCCATTCTAAACACATCCATCGCGAGTCCGGGAACCGCCGGGCGAGAATAAATCGGACTATGCTGACGAGAACTGACCAGTCACGGTTTGCCCGGTTGAAATTGCCGAGCAATTGGCACAGATTGGCAACCAAACAACTACAACAACGGCTTCGCCTGCTGTTTCACCGGATATTTCCTCCGGTCTGACAGGGCTTTCCTCAAAGCGTGCAAGGAAAGCGGCGCGAGTCATGACCAAGGGGTCGCTGTTTGAAAAAACGTCTGTTCGTCACGGGCCTCAGCGGCTTCGTGGGACAACACATTCAGTCTCGTCTGGCGTCGCCGGGCTCGTCGTGGGAGCTGCTGCCTGCCGCATCGGCCTACGACCTTACGAACGCCGACAGCCTCATCGACCTTTGGCCTGAGTTGCCGGATGCAGTCATTCATCTGGCCGGCCAGACCTTCGTGCCGGAAGCCTTTCGTGACCCGGCCCGCACCTTCGATATCAATCTTTTCGGCACCCTCAACCTGCTGCAGGCGCTCAAGGCTCGCGGTTTTTCGGGCACTTTCCTGTACGTCAGCTCCGGCGACGTTTACGGGCAAGTCGCCGAAGAGCATCTGCCAATCACCGAGCAACAACCGCCGCTGCCGCGCAATCCTTACGCGGTGAGCAAACTTTCAGCGGAGTTCCTCAGTTTGCAATGGGGCCTGAGTGAAGGCTGGCCAGTGCTGGTGACGCGTCCGTTCAACCACATCGGCACCGGGCAAAAAGACAGCTTCGTCATCGCCAGCGCAGCCCGGCAGATCTGCCGTATCAGACAGGGTCTGCAAGCGCCGCAATTGCAAGTCGGCGATATCGACGTTACGCGGGATTTTCTTGATGTCGGCGACGTGATCGCAGCGTATTTCGCCCTGCTGGAAAACGGCGCACCGGGGCAGGTCTACAACATCTGCTCGGGCCGCGAGCAAAGCATTCGCAGCCTGATCGAGCAATTGGCCGATCTGGCCGAAGTCGACGTAGAACTGGTGGCGGATCCGGCGCGCATGCGGCGCGCCGACCAGCGCCGCGTCTGCGGCAGTCACGCAAAACTGGCCAGCGCCACAGGATGGGCGCCAGCCACCACCACACAACAATCCCTGCGGGCGATCCTGTCCGACTGGGAGACGCGAGTACGACAACAATGACAAAAAGTGCACTGATTACCGGGATCACGGGCCAGGACGGCGCCTATCTGGCCAAACTGCTGCTGGACAAGGGTTACAAGGTTCACGGCCTCGTCGCCCGGCGCAGCAGCGATTCACGCTGGCGCCTGCGCGAGACGGGTATCGAAGCCGATATCGTCTACCTCGACGGCGACATGGCGGACGCCTGCTCGGTGCAGCGTGCGGTAATCAAATCGGCACCGGACGAGGTCTACAACCTCGCCGCACAGAGTTTTGTCGCCGCCTCGTGGGATCAACCGGTGACCACCGGCATCGTCGATGGGCTGGGCGTGACACACCTGCTCGAAGCGATCCGCCAGTTCAGTCCGCACACGCGTTTTTATCAGGCCTCGACCAGCGAAATGTTCGGCCTGATCCAGGCTGAGCAACAGGACGAGAACACGCCGTTCTACCCGCGCAGCCCTTACGGCGTGGCCAAGCTCTACGGCCACTGGATTACCGTCAACTACCGCGAAAGCTTCAACCTGCACGCCAGCAGCGGCATCCTCTTCAACCATGAATCACCGCTGCGCGGCATCGAATTCGTTACCCGCAAGGTCACTGACGCCGCCGCGCGCATCAAGCAGGGCAAACAGCAGGACCTGGCGCTGGGCAACATCGACGCGAAACGCGATTGGGGCTTTGCCGGCGATTACGTCGAAGCCATGTGGCTGATGCTGCAGCAGGACAAACCCGACGACTTCGTGGTCGCCACGGGCGTCACCACCACGGTGCGCGAGATGTGCCGCATTGCCTTCGATCACGTCGGCCTTAACTACCGCGATTACGTGAAGATCGACCCGGCGTTCTTCCGCCCGGCCGAAGTCGAAGTGCTGCTCGGCAACCCGGCCAAGGCCCAGCGTGTACTGGGCTGGAAACCGAAAACCGACCTGGATACCTTGATCCGCATGATGATGGATGCGGACATGAAACGCGTCGCCAAGGAGTAGGCCATGCTGATTCCGGTGATTCTGTCCGGCGGTGCCGGCACCCGTTTGTGGCCGGTGTCCCGCGAGGGCCACCCCAAGCCGTTCATGACCCTGCCCGACGGCCAGTCGCTGCTTGGCAAGACCTACCAGCGCGCGGCGGCGTTGCTGGACGGCTGGGGCGACATCGTCACCGTGACCAACCGCGAGTATTACTTCCAGAGCAAGGATCACTATTGCGCGGCGCATGTGTCGCGCCATCGCGGGCACTTTCTGCTGGAGCCGAGCGGGCGCAACACCGCACCGGCGATCGCAGCGGCAGCACTGTCATTGCAAGCGCTGCATGGTGACGACGCAATCATGGTGGTGATGCCGGCGGATCATCTGATCGTCAATCAGGACGCCTTGAAAAGTGCGGTCGAGCACGCAGTGAATCTGGCGAAGGACGGTTATCTGGTGACCTTCGGCGTAGTTCCGACCGCGCCGGAAACCGGCTTCGGCTACATCGAAACCGGTGCGCCGCTGGACGCCAAGGGTGCGGCCAAGGTGCAGCGCTTCGTCGAGAAACCCGACTTGCAGACCGCCACGCATTACCTTGAGAGCGGCAACTTCCTGTGGAATTCGGGGATGTTCTGCTTCACCACCGCGACGCTCATTGCCGAACTGCAACTGCACGCACCCGAGTTGCTGGAACAGACCCGCGCCTGCATGGCCATCAGCGCACCGGTCGAAACGGTCGGCTGCCTGCAACAGGAGTTGTCACCGGCCCTGTTTGCCGAAATCACTGACATCTCCATTGACTACGCACTGATGGAGCGCTCGGAAAAAGTCGTGGTGGTACCTGCCGGTTTCGACTGGAGCGACATCGGTTCGTGGAATGCGGTCGCCGCGCTGATTCCCGCCGACGCCGACAACAACCGCGCCAGTGGCGAAGCGATCTTCATCGACAGCCACAACAACTTCGTGCAGAGCGAAGGCCGGCTGGTGGCAACCGTCGGTGTGGATAACCTGATCATCGTCGACACCGCCGATGCGGTGCTGGTGGCCCATGCCGACCGTGCACAAGATGTACGCCGCGTGGCGAAGCAACTCAAGGACAAGTCCCACGAAGCCTATCGGCTGCATCGTACGGTCAGCCGTCCCTGGGGCACCTACACCGTTCTGGAGGAAGGTCCGCGCTTCAAGATCAAGCGCATCGTGGTCAAACCCGGTGGCAAATTGTCGTTGCAGATGCACCATCACCGCAACGAGCACTGGGTGGTGGTCGAAGGCATGGCCAAGGTCACCAACAACGGCTCCGGCACGACCCTGGTCGCCAAGAATGAATCAACGTTCATCGCCGCCGGCCACAAGCATCGCCTGGAGAACCCCGGAGTGATCGATCTGGTCATCATTGAAGTGCAAAGCGGCGAGTACCTGGGCGAGGACGATATCGTTCGCTTCGAAGATCAATACGGCAGGACGGTCTGAATGCTGCTTTCCCTGTACCGCTCGCTGCACAACTACCGTGGGTTCATCCTCGGCAGCGTGCAGCGCGAGTTTCAAGCGCGTTATCGCAACTCGCTGTTCGGCGCGCTATGGCCGATCTTCAATCCGCTGTCGATGATCATCGTTTACACGGTGATCTTTTCCCAGATCATGCGCGCGCGCCTGCCCGGTGTGGACGACAGCATGGCCTACAGTGTCTACCTGTGCGCTGGTCTGTTGGCCTGGGGACTGTTTTCCGAAATCACCCTGCGCAGTCAGAACATGTTTCTGGAAAACGCCAATCTGTTGAAGAAAATCAGCTTCCCGAGGATCTGCCTGCCGGTGATCGTCCTGATCAACGCCGGGATCAATTTCGCCATCATCATCAGCCTGTTTCTCGGATTTCTGCTGGTCACCGGGCGCTGGCCGGGGATGGCTTTGCTGGCGCTGATTCCGCTGATTGCTCTGCAAATGATGTTCTGCGCCGGGCTGGGCATGGTCGTTGGCGTATTGAACGTATTCTTTCGCGATGTCGGCCAGTTGTTCGGCATCTGCCTGCAGTTCTGGTTCTGGCTGACACCGATCGTCTACCCGATCACGATCCTGCCGGAATGGGTGCAGCGCCTGCTGCAACTCAACCCGCTGACCAACCTGTTCAGCAGTTACCAGAACCTGTTTCTCTACGGTCAGTGGCCGGTATGGAGTTCGCTGCTGCCGGTTTTCATTACCGGCGTGGTGTTCTGTCTGATCGGTCTGCGACTGTTTCGCCAGCGCGTCGGCGAAATGGTGGATGAACTCTGATGGGACATATTCGCGTCACCGGCCTGGGCAAGGCCTATAAGCAATACCCCAACCGCTGGGCGCGGCTGGCTGAGTGGCTGATTCCGTTTTCGCCGATCCGCCATCAACAGCACTGGGTGCTGCAAGATGTCGAATTCGAGATTGCTCCGGGTGAAGCGGTGGGTATCGTCGGCGCCAACGGTGCAGGCAAAAGCACCTTGCTGAAAATGATCACCGGCACCACTCAACCCACCCAAGGCAAGATTGAATTGCAAGGGCGCGTCGCAGCCCTGCTGGAGCTGGGCATGGGTTTCCATCCGGACTTTACCGGTCGGCAGAACGCAATCATGGCCGGTCAGTTGTTGGGCATGCAGCTTGAAGAAATCCAGGCCCTGATGCCCGATATCGAGCGTTTTGCCGAAATCGGCGAAGCCATCGATCACCCGGTGCGGACTTACTCCAGCGGCATGCAGATGCGTTTAGCGTTCAGCGTCGCCACGGCTCGGCGCCCGGACATCCTGATCGTCGACGAAGCGCTGTCGGTGGGCGACGCCTATTTTCAGCACAAGAGCTTCGAACGCATCCGCAGCTTTCGTAAATCCGGCACGACGTTATTGATCGTGTCCCATGATCGTTTCGCGATTCAGTCGATTTGCGACTCGGCGATCCTGCTCAAGGACGGGCGCGTGGCCATGCGCGGCAAACCGGAGCCGGTTCTGGATTATTACAATGCGCTGATGGCCGAACGGGAGGGTCAGGTCGTACGCCAGGAAACGCTCGCCGGCGGCGAGGTGCAAACGGTTTCCGGCACCGGCGAGGCGGCGATTCTCAGCGTACGCCTGCTCGATGAAAACCAGCGCAGCATTGACGCTGTCGAAGTCGGCCAACCGGTGGTGCTCGAAGTGCAGGTCGAGGTACGCGAGGACATCGAACGGCTGGTGCTGGGCTTTATCCTCAAGGATCGACTGGGCCAGATGATGTACGGCATCAACACCCACCGGCTGAACAAGGCATTGACCGATCTGCGCGCCGGTGAACGCTTCACTTATCGCTTCGCCTTCATCATGGGCCTGGGCAAAGGCAACTATTCGGTGTCCCTTAGCCTGTCGCGTCTGGACTCGCACCTGGATCGCAATTTCGAGTGGCGTGACTACGCACTGGTGTTCCACGTGATCAACAACCCACGGGAGGATTTCGTCGGTTGTGCCTGGCTCGACGCAAAAACCACCATTACCCGTGAAACCGAGGCCCGGCCTGTCGAGCGTGCGCCATGACCCGCCTCTTGGTTGAATGCACTCACGTATTCAAACACCCCAAGGTCAATTCGGGGATTCAGCGCGTGGTGCGCAACGTCATCAAGCAGCTGCCCGCCAGCGCTGACGGCGTTGAGTGCATGCCGGTGGTGGTGATCAATCGCCAGCTCTACCGCGTGCTGCAACTGGCGCCTCTCGATACACCGTTCTGGAACAGCCTGGAAACCTTCGGTGAACGCCTGGAGCGCCTCGCCCATCGTTTCTGGCAGTGGCATCAGCGCCGCGATGCGCTATGCACGTCGAAACTGGCGCGGCGGCTCCTTTATGTCAGCTATCGGTTGACCCAGTTTGCCGTGCTCGGCCTGCCGATTCGGCTGGTCAGACGGATCAACCGCAGGCAGCTGCTTCAACGTTGCTCGCCGCTTCAACACCATCCGGGCGATCAACTGGTGCTGCTGGATTCATCCTGGCACTCGGACTTTTTCGCCCATGTCGAGCAGCTCAAACGCGACGGCGTCGGCATGATCGCGGTGATCTACGACCTGATTCCGCTGACGCATCCGCAGTTTTACGACACGCGTCTGGTCGAAGTTTTCAATGAGTGGTTCGACTGGATTACCCGCACGGCCGACGGCTACATGGCAATTTCCGCCACGGTGCGTGATCAGCTACGTGACGAATTGCAGCGCAGAATCGGTGCCGAGCAGACTGAAAACCGCTGGTTCGATTACTTTTATCTGGGGTCCGAGCTCGACCTGCATCACGGCGCGGCAACGATCGAACCACGCCTCAAGGATCTGTTCGCTGCATCCGGCCCGGTATTTCTGATGGTCAGCACCATCGAGCCGCGCAAGAACCATGGGTACCTGCTCGACGCCTTCGAACGCGCCTGGGCTGCCGGCTCGACGGCACGCTTGTGCATCGCCGGGCGTATCGGCTGGAAATGCGACGCACTGCTCGAGCGGATTCGCAATCATCCGGAACTGAATCGGCGCCTGTTCATGTTCAATGACCTGAGCGACACCAGCCTCGAATTCGCCTATGCGCAGGCCAGTGCGCTGGTCTTTCCCTCATTCGTCGAGGGCTTTGGCCTGCCGTTGGTGGAAGCCATGCAGCGCGGTTTGCCGGCAATGGGCAGCGACATCGCGGTATTCCGCGAAATCGGTGGCGAGTTCATGGCTTATTTCGATCTGCAGAATCCACAAAGCCTTGCCGATCTGATCGAAACCTATCAGCGCAGCGGACAGTTTCCCGCCGCCCGCGACGTCGCTGACTGGCGCTGGATCGGCTGGCGCGAGGCCAGTGAGCAATTGGCGACACGCAGCCTTGCCCATGTTCAGCAGGCCCCGCGCGTGCAAGCGAGGCCGCATGCGCATTGCTCTTAACGCCCGCATCCTGCAAGCACCGCGCACCGGCATTGGCCACTACGTCGCCGAACTGGTCAACGCCTTGCGCAGCGAACCCGATGTGGACGTAAGCCTGTTTCACGGATGGGGCTGGAGTTCGGCCCTGCCGGCCGCAGCCATGCCCGGCTACTCGCGCATGACGCCATTGCTGCGGCAAATTCCCGGGGCTTATCAGGCACGCCGCTGGCTGGAGCAGAAACGTTTTGATCAGGGGCGTGCACAAGGGCTCGATCTTTATCACGAGCCGAGCCTGTGGCCCCTGGCCTTCGACGGCCCGACCGTGATCACCCTGCATGATCTGACGCACCTGCATTTTCCAGAAACCCAGCCACCAGCACGTTTGAGGGAAATCGAACGTCGTCTGGCCGCCGGCGTGGAGCAGGCGCGGGTCATTCTGACCGATTCGCAGGCGATCGCTGACGAGGCGCAGGCCTACTTCAATCTCCCTGCACAGCGATTCGTGGTGGCGCCGTTGGGTGTGGCCGAACGCTTCCGTCCTCGGCCACTTGAGGAAATCGACAGTGTGCTCAAGGCTCACGCCGTCCAGGCACGGGAATATTTCCTCTGTGTCGGCACCCTCGAGCCACGCAAGAACCTGAGCCTGGCGTTGCAGGCCCACGCCCTGCTGCCAGACGCTGTGCGCCAGCGCTTTCCCTTGTTGATTGCGGGCATGGCCGGTTGGCAGCGCGAGCAGTTCAGCGAGCCACTGCGCCAGGCATTGGCCAGCGGCCACGTGTGCCTGCTCGGCTATCTGCCCGATGAGCAATTGGCGCAACTGTTGGCCGGCGCCCGGGCGCTGGTATTTCCATCATTGTATGAAGGCTTTGGCTTGCCGGTGCTGGAAGCCATGGCCAGTGGCACGCCGGTGGTGACCACCCGTTCTTCGGCGATGCCGGAAGTGGCCGGTGCGGCTGGCAACTATATTGAAGCGGACGATGCCGAGGGCCTGCGCGATGCAATGAGCCGTCTGCTTGACGACTCGCTGCATTGGCAGGCCTGCCGCGAAGCGGGATTGCAGCAAGCAGGGCTTTTTTCCTGGAAGCGTTGTGCACAGGCTACGGCTGGTGCCTACCGCCAGGCCATGGGAGGTTGAATGCGCGTTCTTCATTTCTTCAAGACGTACCTGCCCGATTCGGTCGGCGGCATCGAACAAGTCATCTTTCAGTTGTGCGAAAGCGGCGCCCAGCATGGCATTGATGGGCAAGTGCTGACCCTCAGCACCGATCCGACACCGCCCGTGGTGCAACTGGGCCAGCACGAAGTACATCGGGCGAAGCTGGATATTCAGTTCGCCTCGACCGGTTTTTCCTGGAGCGTGTTCAAGCAGTTCCGTGAGCTGGCCGCCGAAGCCGACGTGATCAACTATCACTTCCCGTGGCCATTCATGGACCTGGTGCATTTCGCCAGCGCCGTGAACAAGCCGAGCGTGGTCACCTATCACTCGGACATCATTCGCCAGAAGCATCTGCTCAAGCTCTATCGGCCACTGATGAATCGCTTCCTCGCCAGCGCCGACCGCATCGTTGCTGCATCGCCGAACTATCTGCACACCAGCGATGTGCTGCAGCAGTTTCAGCACAAGACCCGCGTTATCCCCTACGGCCTGAATAAAGCAGGTTATCCACAGCCCGATACCGAACGCATGAACCGCTGGCGACAACAGCTTGGGGATAAGTTTTTTCTGTTCGTCGGGGTGATGCGTTATTACAAGGGGCTGCACATCCTGCTCGATGCGCTCAAAGACATCGATTATCCCGTGGTGATCGTCGGTGCCGGTCCGCTGGAGCAGGAACTGCATGCACAGGCCGCCGCGCTGGGCCTGCGCAATATTCATTTTCTCGGCCGTCTGAGTGACGAGGACAAAGTGGCGTTGCTGCAATTGAGTTACGCGATTGTCTTCCCTTCGCACCTGCGCTCCGAGGCTTTCGGGATTTCGTTGCTCGAAGGCGCGATGTACGGCAAACCGATGATCTCCAGCGAAATCGGCACCGGCACCAGTTTCATCAATATCCACAACGAAACCGGACTGGTGGTGCCACCGAGCAATCCAAAGGCCTTTCGTGAAGCCATGCGTACGCTCTGGGAAAACCCTGCGCTTGCTGCCGAGATGGGCGTCAAAGCCGAAGCGCGCTATCGGCAGTTGTTCACCGCCGATGAGATGGGTCGCAAGTGGACAGCGCTGTATCAGGAACTGCTGGCTGAAAAGGCTCTGTCCTACGCTTGAGTGGAGGTCACGCGGTTTTCTGCAACCCGGCCACCGTACGCGGCATCGCGACAAAACCCGGCAACGCTTCGACTCGTGCCAGCCAGGCGCGAACATTGGCGTAGTCATCCAGCGCGACATTGCCCTCCGGCGCATGGGCGATGTAGCTGTAGGCAGACACGTCAGCGATGGTCGGCTCTTCGCCAGCCAGATACGCCGTTTTGCCCAACTCCAGCTCCATCACCTTGAGCAGATTGTGCGCACGGCCAATGACTTCCTCGGCATTCAGTTGCGCACCAAACACCGTGATCAGGCGTGCCGCCGCCGGGCCAAAGGCAATCGGTCCCGCCGCTGCCGACAACCAGCGCTGCACATGCGCTGCGCCCACCGGGTCGGTCGGCAGCCAGCGTCCGTTGCCATATTTCTGTGCCAGATAAACCAGAATCGCATTGGAATCGGCCAGCACCACGCCATTGTCATCAATCGCCGGCACTTGGCCGAAGCTGTTGATCGCCAGGTACTGCGGCTGCTTGTGCTCACCCTTGGCCAGATCGACGAAGATCAGCTCGGTCGGCAGTTGCAGCAGCGACAGCATCAACTCGACACGGTGGGCGTGGCCGGAACGGGGGAAGTTGTAGAGTTTGATCGCTTGCATGGTCGACTCCGCTGAAAAGTGACGTCGCTACGGGGATGAGCGCGCCGATGGAGTCATCATCTATGGGTTGCCGGAACAACAGAATAACCAGCCGCTGCAATCGATTATTTCATCTCGTGCAATAACGCCGCTGCGCTCAAGGCCGGATGCTCGCGCAGCGCCTTCACGGCGAAGTCGACAAAACTGCGGATCCGCGCCGGTGCCTTGCGCCCGCCTTGATACACCACATGGATCGGCAACGGCGGCAATTCAAACTCGGCGAGGACGATTTCCAGCTCCCCCGCCGCGACTTTGTCCGCCACTTGATAGGACAGCACTCGCGTCAGACCCAGGCCTTTGCGCGCGGCGGTGATCGCCGACTGATTGGCCGTGACGGTCAGGCGCGGTTCGGTGCGCACACTGAGTGCTTCACCGCCATCGAGAAACGGCCAGTTGCGTTGCTGACCGATCGCCGACGTCGCCACCACTGGCAGCGCGGCCAAGGCCTGGGGATGCTCCGGTCGGCCGTGTTCAGCCAGAAACCCCGGCGAAGCGCAGATTACTCGCCGCACTTCCCCGACGCGAATCGCATGCTGATTGCTGTCCGGCAGCTCACCGATGCGCACCGCGACATCAATGCCCTCCTCGACCATGTTGACGACCCGGTCCAGCAACAGCGCGTTGATCGACACATCCGGATAACGACAAAGGTAATCGGCCATCACCGGCGTGACGAACAGATCGCCGAACAGCACCGGCGCAGTAATCGTCAACTGCCCGCGCGGCAAGGCATGGCTGCCTGCCGCCGAATCCTCGGCCTCCTGCACTTCGGCAAGAATCCGCCGGCAGTCATCGCAGTAACGTTGCCCGGCTTCGGTGAGATGCACGGTGCGCGTGGTACGCACCAGTAACTGTGTACCGATATGCTGCTCCAGCGCCGCCACCGCCCGGGTGACGCTCGCCGCCGACAGACCCAGACGCCGCGACGCCGCCGAAAAGCCTTGCTCTTGGGCGACGACAACGAAGATCTGCATTTCCTGAAAGCGGTCCATGGGATTCCTCGGCGGCGGATATGACAATCGCAGCCGAGGCTGCGATTGTGGGAGAGCTTAGATCAACGGTGGATAACTTATTCCACGGTGACCGATTTCGCCAGGTTGCGCGGCTGATCAACGTCGGTGCCCTTGAGCACGGCGACGTAGTAAGACAGCAGTTGCAGCGGAATCGTATAAAGGATCGGCGAGAGAATGTCGTGGATGTGCGGCATTTGCACCACGTGGGTACCTTCGCCGTTGGTCATCGCAGCCTTCTCATCCGCGAACACGATCAACTCGCCGCCGCGAGCGCGGACTTCCTGCAGGTTGGACTTGAGCTTTTCCAGCAGTTCGTTGTTTGGCGCGACGGTCACCACTGGCATGTCGTTATCCACAAGTGCCAGCGGGCCGTGTTTGAGCTCGCCGGCCGGGTAGGCTTCGGCATGGATGTAGGAGATTTCCTTGAGCTTCAAGGCACCTTCCATCGCGACCGGGAATTGCGCACCACGGCCGAGGAACAGGGTGTGGTTTTTTTCGGCGAACAGCTCGGCGATTTTTTCCACGGTGCTGTCCATCGCCAGCGCTTCGCCGAGACGGGTCGGCAGGCGACGCAGTTCTTCGACGAGTGTGGCTTCGACGCCGTTAGCCAGAGTGCCGCGCACCTGACCCAGCGACAGGGTCAGCAGCAACAGGCCTACCAGTTGTGTGGTAAAGGCTTTGGTCGAGGCCACACCGATTTCGCGACCGGCCTGGGTCAACAGCGTCAGATCGGATTCACGCACCAGCGAGCTGATGCCGACGTTGCAGATCGCCAGGCTGGCGAGGAAGCCCAGCTCCTTGGCATTGCGCAGCGCCGCGAGGGTGTCAGCGGTTTCACCGGACTGCGAGATGGTCACGAACAGCGTGTCCGGCTGCACCACCACTTTGCGATAACGGAATTCGCTGGCGACTTCGACCTGGCACGGAATACCGGCCAGTTCTTCGAGCCAGTAACGCGCGACCATGCCGGCGTGATAACTGGTGCCGCAGGCGACAATCTGCACATTGCGCACTTTGGCAAACAGCTCGGCAGCTTGTGGACCGAAGGCCTCAACCAGCACCTGATTGTTGCCCAGGCGACCTTCGAGGGTGCGTTGGACCACGGCCGGTTGTTCGTGGATTTCCTTGAGCATGTAGTGGCGGAACTCGCCCTTGTCGGCGGCTTCGGCACCGTCGGTGTACTGCACGGTCTGGCGCTCGACAGCGTTGCCGTTTACGTCCCAGATCTGCACGCTGTCGCGACGGATTTCAGCGATATCGCCTTCTTCCAGGTACATGAAGCGATCAGTGACCTGACGCAGAGCGAGTTGGTCGGAAGCAAGGAAGTTCTCGCCCAGGCCCAGGCCGATCACCAATGGACTGCCACTGCGCGCGGCGACCAGACGATCCGGTTGCTGTGCGTTGATCACTGCCAGACCGTAGGCACCGTGCAGCTCCTTGACGGTCGCTTTGAGCGCGGCAGTCAGGTCCGGTTGTTCCTTGAGCTTGTGGGTCAGCAGGTGGGCGATGACTTCGGTGTCGGTGTCCGAGCTGAACGCATAGCCCAGCGCTTTCAGCTGTTCGCGCAGGGCTTCGTGGTTCTCGATGATGCCGTTGTGCACCACCGCAATGTCACCGGAAAAATGCGGGTGGGCATTGCGCTCGCACGGCGCGCCATGGGTCGCCCAACGGGTGTGGGCGATACCGAGACGGCCGGCCAGCGGGTGTTCGGCCAGCGCGGTTTCCAGTTCGCTGACCTTGCCCGGACGGCGCATGCGCTCCAGGGTCTGGTCGTTGGTATAAACCGCCACACCGGCGCTGTCATAGCCGCGGTATTCGAGGCGCTTCAGGCCTTCGAGAAGGATGGCGGTGATATTACGTTCAGCTACTGCGCCGACAATGCCACACATGGTTATTTCTCCTGACTGACAGCCGCACAGATCAAAGTGATCCCACGGGCCTGAAGCTGATCGCGTGCCTCGACGGGCAGGCGATCATCGGTAATGAGGGTATGGATGCTGCTCCAGGGCAGCTCCAGGTTGGGAATCTTGCGACCGATCTTGTCGGCCTCGACCATGACGATGACTTCTCGCGCAACGTCGGCCATGACCCGGCTGAGGCCGAGCAGTTCGTTGAAGGTCGTGGTACCGCGCACCAGATCGATGCCGTCAGCGCCGATGAACAGTTGGTCGAAGTCGTAAGAGCGTAGTACCTGCTCGGCGACCTGGCCCTGAAAGGATTCCGAGTGTGGATCCCAAGTGCCGCCGGTCATCAGCAGCACTGGCTCGTGTTCCAGTTCGCTCAAGGCATTGGCGACATGCAGCGAGTTGGTCATCACCACCAGACCCGGTTGCTGGCCCAGTTCGGGAATCATCGCGGCGGTGGTGCTGCCACTGTCGATGATGATGCGCGCGTGCTCGCGGATGCGTTTGACCGCCGCGCGGGCGATCGCCTGCTTGTACTTGGAAATACTCTGCGCCGTCTCTGCGACCAGCTCTTGCGGCATGGTGATCGCACCGCCGTAACGACGCAGCAACAGACCATGGGTTTCCAAAGCTGCAAGATCCTTGCGAATCGTAACTTCGGAAGTTTCGAAACGCTTGGCCAGCTCATCCACACTGACTTCGCCCCGCTCGTTGAGCAAGGCGAGGATGTTATGACGACGCTGAGGAGTGTTGCGTTTGGACATGGCGGCTTAAGTTTCGATTCGAAAGATAACGCAAGCAATGAAACTCTATCGAAAGGTTGCCGTCAAGACGCGGGGAGAAAAATTCAGAAAGATTGAAATGACTGTGGGAGCGAGCCCGCTCGCGAAAGGGAGTCTCAGCCACTGAAGACGTGACTGACAAACCGCATTCGCGAACAGGCTCGCTCCCACAAGAGGTTGTGGATAAATCAGGATTTCTTGATTTTTTCCGGCCGCTTCCAGCCGTCGATGTTCTTCTGACGGGCTCGGCCAACCGCCAGCTGAGCGTTATCCACATTTTGCGTGATGGTCGATCCGGCCGCAGTGGTTGCACCGTTGGAGATATCCACAGGGGCGACCAGCGAGTTGTTGGAGCCGATGAACACGTCAGCACCCAGGACGGTTTTCCACTTGTTGGCGCCATCGTAATTGCAGGTGATGGTGCCGGCGCCGATGTTGGTGCGTGCGCCGATTTCGGCATCGCCCAGATAGGTCAGATGGCCAGCCTTGGCACCTTCGCCCATGTGAGCATTTTTCAGCTCAACGAAGTTACCGACATGGGCGCGCGCTTCGAGCACAGTGCCCGGGCGCAAACGCGCGAAGGGACCGGCGTCGCTGCCTTCACCGAGAATGGCACCTTCGATATGACTGTTGGCCTTGATTACCACGCCTTTGCGCAGGGTACTGTCCTTGATCACGCAGTTCGGGCCGATCTGTACGTCGTCTTCAATGATCACCTTGCCTTCCAGGATCACGTTGATGTCGATCAGCACATCGCGGCCTACGCTGACTTCGCCACGCACATCGAAACGCGCCGGGTCACGCAGGGTCACGCCCTCAGCCATCAGGCGACGGCCGGCGCGCAACTGGTAATGACGCTCCAGTTCAGAGAGCTGCTTGCGATCATTTGCGCCCTGCACTTCCATCGGGTCGTGCGGTTGTTCGGTAGCCACGACCAAACCATCGCTGACCGCCATTTCGATCACGTCGGTGAGGTAGTACTCGCCCTGCGCGTTATTGTTCGAGAGGCGACTCATCCAGTCAGCCAGACGATCGGCCGGCACAGCGAGGATGCCGGTGTTGCCCTCAGTGATCGAACGTTGCGCTTCGCTGGCGTCTTTGTGCTCGACGATTGCCGCGACCCTGCCGTCAGCATCACGCACGATGCGGCCGTAACCGGTCGGGTCGTCCAGCTCGACAGTGAGCAAACCCATCTGGCCCGGCACGACATGCTTGAGCAGACGTTGCAGGGTTTCGACTTCAATCAGCGGCACATCGCCGTAAAGAATCAGCACAGTCTCGGCATCAATGAACGGCACCGCCTGGGCGGTGGCATGGCCAGTGCCCAGTTGCTTGTCCTGCAACACGAAATTCAGGTCATCAGCTGCCAGACGCTCACGCACCACATCGGCACCGTGACCGATCACCACGTGAATGCGCTGTGGATCAAGTTGCCGAGCGCTGTGGATAACATGGCCGAGCATGGAGTTGCCGGCAATCGGGTGCAGCACCTTGGGCAGCGCCGAGCGCATGCGAGTGCCTTGACCGGCCGCGAGGATAACGATTTCGAGAGACATGACTGGCTACCAATCCTGGGTGGTCAGCAACTGCGACCGGTTTGTGGGAATTCGGAAAAGAAAAAAGGGTAGCCGAGGCTACCCTTTTTTATCAATCGCACAATAAGCGGCTGACGGATTAACCGCCAAACTTCTTGCGGATCTGCTGGACGGTGCGCAGCTGGGCTGCAGCCTCGGCCAGACGTGTGGCAGCGGCGCCGTAATCGAAGTCCGCGCCTTTTTCGTTCAGGGCATTCTCGGCAGCCTTGAGAGCTGCCTGAGCCTGAGCTTCATCCAGGTCGGCGGCACGTTGCACGGTATCGGCAAGTACTTTGACCATGTTCGGCTGAACCTCGAGGAAACCACCGGAGATGTAGAACACCTCGGCTTCCCCGCCTTGCTTGATCAGGCGGATCGGACCCGGCTTGAGATTAGTGATCAGCGGCGCGTGACCCAGAGCGATACCAAGATCACCCAGTGCACCGTGCGCAATCACCATCTCGACCAGGCCGGAAAAGATTTCCCCTTCCGCGCTGACGATATCGCAATGGACTGTCATAGCCATCTGATTGCCTCAACCTAAATTAGCGCCCGTTGCCGGGCGCCGGGATTACAGTTTCTTGGCTTTCTCGATCGCTTCTTCGATGCCGCCAACCATGTAGAACGCTTGTTCTGGCAGGTGGTCGTAGTCACCGTTGAGGATGCCTTTGAAGCCAGCAATGGTGTCTTTCAGGGAAACGTATTTACCCGAAGCACCGGTGAAGACTTCAGCCACGAAGAACGGCTGCGACAAGAAGCGCTGGATCTTACGAGCACGGTTAACCAACTGTTTGTCGGCTTCCGACAGCTCGTCCATACCCAGGATCGCGATGATGTCTTTCAGCTCTTTGTAACGCTGCAGAACATACTGAACGCCGCGAGCGGTGTCGTAGTGGTCCTGACCGATCACGTTCGGGTCCAGCTGACGCGAAGTCGAATCCAGTGGATCTACCGCTGGGTAGATACCCAGGGAAGCGATGTCACGGGACAGAACGACGGTGGCGTCCAAGTGGGCGAAGGTGGTCGCTGGCGACGGGTCGGTCAAGTCGTCCGCAGGTACGTATACCGCCTGGATCGAGGTGATCGAACCTTCCTTGGTCGAAGTGATACGTTCCTGCAGAACGCCCATCTCTTCAGCCAGGGTCGGCTGGTAACCTACTGCCGAAGGCATACGGCCCAGCAGTGCGGATACTTCAGTACCGGCCAGGGTGTAACGATAGATGTTGTCGACGAACAGCAGAACGTCGTTACCTTCGTCACGGAACTTCTCGGCCATGGTCAGGCCGGTCAGTGCTACGCGCAGACGGTTTCCCGGCGGCTCGTTCATCTGACCGTAAACCAGTGCCACTTTGTCCAGAACGTTGGAGTCCTTCATCTCGTGGTAGAAGTCGTTACCCTCACGAGTACGCTCACCCACACCGGCGAACACGGAATAACCGCTGTGCTCGATGGCGATGTTACGGATCAGTTCCATCATGTTTACGGTTTTGCCTACACCGGCACCACCGAACAGACCGACTTTACCGCCCTTGGCGAACGGGCAGACCAGGTCGATAACCTTGATGCCGGTTTCCAGCAGGTCGTTGCCGCCTGCTTGCTCGGCGAACGAAGGTGCTGCGCGGTGAATGCCCCAGCGCTCTTCAGTGTCGATCGGGCCAGCTTCGTCGATCGGGTTACCGAGGACGTCCATGATCCGGCCCAGGGTCGCTTTACCGACCGGTACGGAGATGGCTGCGCCAGAGTCGGTGACTTCCAGACCGCGCTTCAAGCCCTCGGTGGAACCCATCGCAATGGTACGCACCACGCCGTCGCCCAGCTGCTGCTGAACTTCCAGGGTGGTTGCGGCCGCGCTTTGTACAGTCAGCGCGTTGTAGATGCTCGGTACGCTGTCGCGTGGAAATTCCACGTCGATAACGGCGCCGATGATTTGAACGATACGTCCGCTACTCATAGCTGGATCCTCTGAATATTTGAACCGTTAAACCGCGGCAGCGCCGCCGACGATTTCCGAGATCTCTTGGGTGATCGCAGCCTGACGCGCCTTGTTGTAGATCAGCTGCAAATCGCTGATCAAATCACCGGCGTTGTCGGTAGCGTTCTTCATCGCGATCATCCGCGCAGCCTGTTCAGCCGCGTTGTTCTCGACCACCGCCTGGTAGACCTGCGACTCGACGTAACGGACCATCAAGCCGTCAAGCAGCTCTTTGGCGTCCGGTTCGTAGAGATAGTCCCAGTGATGCTTGAGATCCTGATCCGGGGTTGCCACCAGTGGAATCAACTGCTCCACGGTAGGCTGTTGCGTCATGGTGTTGATGAACTTGTTGGACACCACGGACAGGCGGTCGATACGGCCGTCCAGGTAGGCATCCAGCATCACCTTGACGCTGCCGATCAGGTCATTGATCGACGGCTCTTCACCCAGGTGGCTGATAGCTGCAACGACGTTACCGCCGAAGTTGCGGAAAAAGGCCGCACCCTTGCTACCGACTACACACAGATCAATCTCGACGCCGTTTTCGCGGTTTACCGCCATGTCCTTGACCAGGGCCTTGAACAGGTTGGTGTTCAAGCCGCCGCACAGACCACGGTCACTGCTCACGACGACATAACCGACGCGCTTGATTTCGCGGTCGATCATGAACGGGTGGCGGTATTCCGGGTTGGCGTTGGCCAGATGCCCAATTACCTGGCGGATACGCTCCGCATAAGGACGGCTAGCAGCCATGCGCATTTGTGCCTTGCGCATTTTGCTGACCGCCACTTTTTCCATGGCGCTGGTAATCTTTTGCGTGCTTTTGATGCTCGCAATCTTACTGCGAATCTCTTTTGCGCCTGCCATGTAACACCTATCAGGTTAGCAAGCGGGAGCCTCGCGGCTCCCGCTGCGGCTTACCAGGTTTGGGTGGCCTTGAACTTCTCGATACCGGCTTTCATGCCAGCGTCGATTTCGTCATTGAAGTCACCTTTAACGTTGATCTTGGCCATCAAATCGGCGTGATCGCGGTTGAAGAAAGCGATCAGCGCTTGTTCGAAGCTGCCGACCTTGGCGATTTCAATGTCAGTCAGGAACCCACGCTCAGCGGCATACAGCGACAGCGCCATGTCAGCGATCGACATTGGTGCGTATTGCTTCTGCTTCATCAGCTCGGTAACGCGCTGACCATGCTCAAGTTGCTTGCGGGTCGCTTCGTCCAGGTCAGAAGCGAACTGGGCGAATGCCGCCAGTTCACGGTACTGAGCCAGAGCGGTACGGATACCACCGGAGAGCTTCTTGATGATCTTGGTCTGAGCGGCACCACCCACACGGGATACCGAAACACCGGCGTTCACTGCAGGGCGGATGCCCGAGTTGAACATGGCCGATTCCAGGAAGATCTGACCGTCGGTGATGGAAATCACGTTGGTCGGAACGAACGCGGAAACGTCGCCAGCCTGGGTTTCGATGATCGGCAGTGCGGTCAGGGAACCGGTTTTGCCGGTCACTGCGCCGTTGGTGAACTTCTCTACGTATTCTTCCGAAACGCGGGATGCGCGCTCCAGCAGACGGGAGTGGAGATAGAACACGTCGCCTGGGTAAGCTTCACGGCCTGGTGGACGGCGCAGCAGCAGGGAGATCTGGCGGTAAGCCACTGCCTGCTTGGATAGATCGTCATAAACGATCAGCGCGTCTTCACCGCGGTCGCGGAAGAATTCACCCATGGTGCAACCGGAGTACGGTGCCAGGAATTGCAGCGCAGGAGATTCCGAAGCACTGGCAGCCACGATGATCGTGTTGGCCAGGGCGCCGTTTTCTTCCAGCTTGCGAACCACGTTGGCGATGGTCGATTGCTTCTGACCGATGGCTACGTAGACGCAGAAAATGCCGCTGTCTTTCTGGTTGATGATCGCGTCGATCGCCAGAGCGGTTTTACCGATCTGACGGTCACCGATGATCAGCTCACGCTGGCCACGGCCGACAGGGATCATGGCATCGACAGCCTTGTAGCCAGTCTGTACAGGCTGATCTACCGACTTACGCCAGATCACGCCTGGAGCAACTTTCTCGACCGCGTCGGTCTCGGTGTTGCCCAGTGGACCTTTGCCGTCAACAGGGTTACCCAGAGCATCGACTACGCGGCCCAGCAATTCCTTACCAACAGGAACTTCGAGGATGCGGCCGGTGCACTTGGCGCTCATGCCTTCAGCCAGCGACTGGTAGGAGCCCAATACCACGGCACCTACGGAGTCCTGCTCCAGGTTGAGGGCCATACCGTAGACGCCGCCCGGAAACTCGATCATCTCGCCGTACATGACGTCGGCCAGACCGTGAATCCGCACGATGCCGTCAGATACGCTGACGACAGTGCCTTCGTTACGGGCTTGGGAGGTCACATCGAGCTTGTCGATGCGGCCCTTGATAATTTCACTTATTTCGGAAGGATTGAGTTGCTGCATTGCTCTGCTGCCCCTTCAAACTCAAGATTTCAATGCTTCGGCAAGTTTCGCGATTTTGCCGCGAATCGAGCCATCGATAACCAGGTCGCCGGCGCGGATCACGACACCACCAATCAAGGCAGCGTCCTCCGCAACTTGCAGGCGCACTTCCCGGTTGAGTCGTGCACTGAGAACCTTGGCGAGTTTGTCTTGCTGTTCTTGGTTCAATGCAAATGCACTGGTCACTTCAACGTCTACCGATTTCTCTTGTTCGGCCTTGTACAGGTCGAACAGAGCGGCGATCTCCGGCAGAAGCAGGAGACGGTCGTTTTCGGCAACGACGTTGATGAAATTGCGTGCCTTTTCATCAAACTTGTCGCCGCACACGTCAATGAACGTGGCGGCCTTTTCTGCGCTCGTCAGTCGCGGGGCCTTGAGCACGCGCTGCAGGGTGTCGTCTTGCGACACCGCTGCTGCCAGGCCGAGCATGGCTGACCAATTGGCCAGTTGCTGGTGGGCCTGAGCGTGCTCGAAGGCCGCCTTAGCGTAAGGTCGGGCCAACGTGGTCAGTTCTGCCATGATCGCCCTCGCTTAGATTTCAGCAGCCAGTTGGTTAACCAGCTCTGCGTGCGCGTTTTGATCGATTGTGGCACCCAGGATCTTCTCGGCGCCGCCAACAGCCAGCAAGCCCACTTGGGCACGCAGCTTGTCTTTGACGCTGTTCAGTTCCTGTTCGATCTCGGCTTGAGCCTGAACCTTCACACGGTCAGCGTCGATACGGGCTTTTTCAACAGCCTCTTCGACGATCTGGTTACCGCGTTTCTTGGCTTGCTCGATGATTTCAGCTGCCTGAGCTTTCGCTTCGCGCAGTTGCTGACCCGCTTTCTCTTGGGCCAACTCCAGGTCGCGAGCTGCACGGCTGGCAGCGTCCAGACCATCAGCGATCTTCTTTTGACGTTCGTGCAGAGCAGCGATGACCGGAGGCCATACATACTTCATGCAGAACAGTACAAAAATCAGGAACGCAACGGACTGGCCAATCAGGGTCGCATTAATGTTCACGCCAACACCTCGCAGTTACGTTGTCCATCACACCAAATTACCCGGAAGATCCGAGTAATCAGCCAGCGATCTGACCAACGAACGGGTTCGCAAAGGTGAAGAACAGAGCGATACCAACACCGATCATGGTTACGGCGTCGAGCAGACCGGCAACGATGAACATTTTTACTTGCAGCATTGGAACCATTTCTGGCTGACGCGCTGCGCCTTCCAGGAACTTGCCGCCCAGCAGGCCGAAACCAATTGCGGTACCCAGTGCGCCCAGGCCGATCAACAGTGCAACAGCGATAGCGGTTAGACCAACTACAGTTTCCATCTTTCCTCCCGACTTTTACGTCGTATGGTTTAGGTTTTTTAGATTAAAGCGGTAAAACAAATCGTTTCAGCTGCCCCGCAAGGAGCTCCCTCCCGTTTGACCGAGAGGAACATCAGACTAGTCGAGACTGGTCTTAATGGTTTTCTTCGTGCGCCATCGACAGGTAGACGATGGTCAGCATCATGAAGATGAACGCCTGCAGGGTGATGATCAGGATGTGGAATACAGCCCACGCCCACTGCAGAACAACGCCCAGGCCGCTGAGCCAGAGCAGGCCGCTGCCGAACATCACAGCGATCAGAATGAACACCAGCTCGCCGGCATACATGTTGCCGAACAGACGCAGAGCCAGAGAGATCGGCTTGGCGATCAGGGTGACGAATTCGAGCAGGAAGTTCACCGGGATCAGCAGGGCCTGAACGAAGATGTTCTTGCTGCCGAACGGGTGCAGGGTCAGTTCGCCGATGAAGCCGCCGATGCCCTTGACCTTGATGCTGTAGAAAATGATCAGTGCGAACACCGAGAACGCCATGCCCAGAGTCGCGTTCGGGTCGGTAGTCGACACGGCGCGGAACGGGATGTGGGCGTCGCCGGAGATCAGGATGGCCAGCTGAGGAATCCAGTCGACCGGTACCAGGTCGACGGCGTTCATCAGGAACACCCAGACGAAGATGGTCAGCGCCAGCGGTGCAATCACCGGGCTACGGCCATGGAAGCTGTCTTTCACGCTGCCATCGACGAATTCGACCAATACTTCAACGAAGTTCTGCAAGGCACCCGGCTGACCCGACGTCGCTTTCTTCGCCGCCATGCGGAAAAGAAGAACGAAGATCAGACCCAGCGCGACCGACCAGCCGAGGGTATCGACGTGGAAAGCCCAGAAGCCCATTTCCTTGGCCTCTGCTGCGGTGTGGGCAAAGCCCCAGCCGCCGTTGGGTAGCTGACCGAAAGTCAGGTTCTGCAAGTGGTGCTGGATATAGCCCGAAGCGGTTGTCTCTGCCATGGTTGCCTCAAACGCCCTAAGGTCTCGAAAGTCTTGTTCTCATCAGCAGGGGAGCGAACCAGCTGACCGACTGCGTCAGCACGAACACGCCGAATACTGCGATCGGCGCCAGTGGCTTCACACCTGCGAACACCAGTGCAAACAGCACTGCCGTCAAAATAAGTTTGCCTGCCTCGCCGGCATAAAAAGACCGGACGATGGACTGGGCTGCTCGGGCGCCGGAAAACCGAAATGCCCTGTGAGCGAAATAAACATTGGGCAGCAAGGCTATCAGGCCTCCGCAAAGTCCCGAGTATCCGGCAACGACTCCATGCCATTGCCAGAGCGCCAAAGCGGCAATGAGCAGAATGACAAATTGAGCCATCAACACCGGAAAAACCGCCAGGCGATGGAAAGGCAAGCGGTTTGGCGTGCGGGTTTCCATCACAGTTGCTCTCCAATGGTCGGCTGCCGAAATTCAATAACTTGGCATAATTTGTGCCGACAAAATGCGCGCAGAGTATAGGGGCGGTTCTGCCCCTATTCAACTGTCAGGTAGTGATTTCCGACTGCGCGCTACATGAGGAAATGTTTCAGCGGATGTGTGCGAGCACACCTTGAAGCTCGTCGAGCGAGTTATAACCAATCACCAATTGGCCTTTGCCCTTCTTGCCATGGCGAATCTGCACCGCAGAGCCTAGGCGCTCGGCCAGGCGCTGCTCGAGGCGAGCGATGTCCGGGTCGGGTTTTGCAGCTTCCACAGGCTCCGGTTTGTCACTCAACCACTGACGAACCAGTGCCTCGGTTTGGCGCACAGTCAGCCCTCGTGCGACAACATGTCGCGCCCCTTCGACCTGCTGATTGTCCGGTAGACCGAGCAAGGCACGTGCGTGACCCATTTCCAGGTCACCGTGCGACAGCATGGTCTTGATCACTTCAGGCAGTGCAATAAGTCGCAACAGGTTAGCCACAGTCACCCGCGACTTACCCACAGCCTCGGCAACCTGCTGCTGAGTCAGCTGGAATTCCTGTTGCAAGCGCTGCAAGGCGACGGCTTCTTCGATCGGGTTGAGGTCTTCACGCTGGATGTTCTCGATCAGCGCAATCGCAATGGCGGTTTCATCCGGCACATCGCGAACCATCGCCGGGATGGTTTCCTGCCCGGCCTGCTGACTGGCGCGCCAGCGGCGTTCACCGGCAATGATCTCAAACCGACCGCCGCCAATCGGGCGCACCACGATCGGCTGCATCACGCCTTGGGCCTTGATCGACTGCGCCAGCTCTTCCAGGGCCTGCGGGTCCATGTCGCGGCGCGGCTGATATTTGCCGCGCTGCAGCAGGTCCAGCGGCAGGTGTTGCAGTTCGCGGGTGTCGGCCTGCGCGGCTTGTTCTTCCAGCGCGCTGACCGTCGGACCACTCAGCAGTGCATCCAGTCCACGTCCGAGACCTCGTTTCTTGACGGCCATGGGGATTCCTTAAGTTGGCTGAGCAGCAGCAATGCGTGAATTTTTGCGCTGACGACGAACCATCTCGCCCGCCAGAGCCAGATAGGCCAGAGCGCCACGCGATTGCTTGTCGTAAGCCAGCGCCGGCATGCCGTAGCTCGGTGCTTCGGCCAAGCGAATGTTGCGCGGGATCACCGTGTCGTACAGCTGATCGCCGAAGTGTTCCTTGAGCTGCGCCGAAACATCGTTCATCAGGCTCAGGCGCGGGTCGTACATGGTCCGCAGCAGGCCTTCGACTTTCAGGTTCGGATTGAGCAGTTCAGCGATGCGCTTGATGTTATCCACAAGGTCGCTCAAACCTTCCAGCGCAAAGTATTCGCACTGCATGGGAATAATCACCCCATCAGCGGCGACCAGTGCATTGAGTGTGAGCATCGACAGCGACGGTGGGCAGTCGATGAGAATGTAGTCGTAGTTGTCACGGATCGGCGCCAGCGCACTGCGCAGACGGCTTTCCTTCATCTGCATTTCCAGCAGCACCACTTCGGCCGCGGTCAGATCGCGGTTGGCCGGCAGCAGTTGATAGCCGCCGTGCTCGGAGAAGTGCATGGCCTGGCCCAGGTCGCATTCACCGATCAGCAGATCGTAGACCGAGTTTTCCAGACCATGTTTATCCACACCGCTACCCATGGTGGCGTTGCCCTGTGGATCGAGATCGATCAACAGCACCCGGCGCTTGGTCGCGACCAGGGATGCTGCGAGGTTGATGCAGGTGGTGGTTTTGCCCACACCACCCTTCTGGTTCGCTATCGCGAATACCTTAGCCATTCTTGCTTGTGTTCCCAATCATGCCGTGCGGCGCAGTATCAGCAGATGGCGTTGGCCTTGGCAACCGGGGACGGCCAGGGCGTGTTCGCTATCGAGTTTGAAATCTGCCGGCAATGCTACCAGCTCATCGGCCGGATGAACGCCCTTCATTGCCAGCCAGCGTGTATCGGCATCGCCCAAGTGGCGAGTCCAGTTGGTGAAGTTTTCCATGCTGCTGAATGCCCGGGAAATGATCCCGTTGAATGGCTGCGCAGGCTGGAAGGCTTCGACGCGACTGTGGATAACTTGCAGGTTATCCAGCTTCAGCTCCAGTTTGACCTGAGTCAGGAAGCGGGTTTTCTTGCCGTTGCTGTCCAGACAGGTCACCTGCGAGTCCGGATACAGGATCGCCAGCGGGATACCAGGCATGCCACCGCCACTGCCGACGTCGAGCCAGCGACCGTTCTCGATAAACGACATCACGCTGAGACTATCGAGCAAGTGCCGCGAAACCATTTCGTCCGGATCGCGCACGGCGGTCAGGTTGTAGGCCTGGTTCCATTTGATCAACAGGGCCAGATAACCCAGCAGCAATTCGTGCTGGGTTTCTGTGAGATTGACACCGAGCTCGCGGGCTCCTGTGGATAACTCTTCGGCGTGTTGCGAAGTGACCTTGGCACTCAAGCGCTTTGCTCCAACTGACGGCCCGCGCCGCGTTTTTTCAAATGAATCATCAACAGCGAAATCGCTGCCGGAGTTACGCCCGGGATCCGCGAAGCCTGGCCCAGCGTTTCGGGACGTGTGGCACCGAGCTTGCTCTGGATCTCCTTGGACAGACCGGAGATGTTGGTGTAATCGATATCCACAGGCAATTTCGTGTCTTCGCTGGCGCGCAGACGGGCGATTTCGTCCTGTTGGCGGTCGATGTAACCGGCGTATTTGGTCTTGATCTCAACCTGCTCGGCGACCTGTGGATCTTCGGCGCCCTGCCCGGTCACTTCGACCAGACCTGCGTAGTCGATTTCCGGACGGCTCAACAGGTTGAGCAGGTTGTACTCGTGGGTCAGCGGCGTGCCGAACTTGTCAGCAATAGCATCGCCCTGAGGGGTATTCGGCCTTACCCAAGTGCTTTTCAGGCGCTGTTCTTCAAGCTCGATGCTTTCGCGTTTCTTGCAGAAGGCCGCCCAGCGCGCGTCATCGACCAGACCGAGCTCGCGACCTTTTTCGGTAAGACGCAGGTCGGCGTTGTCTTCGCGCAGAATCAGGCGGTACTCGGCTCGCGACGTGAACATACGGTACGGCTCTTGGGTACCGAGGGTGATCAGGTCGTCGACCAGAACGCCGATGTACGCTTCATCGCGGCGCGGACACCAGGCCTCTTTGCCCTTGGCCCGCAGCGCGGCGTTGGCCCCGGCGAGCAGACCTTGAGCGCCAGCTTCTTCGTAACCGGTGGTGCCGTTGATCTGACCGGCAAAGAACAGACCGCCGATGACTTTGGTTTCCAGGCTGTACTTCAGGTCGCGCGGATCGAAGTAGTCGTACTCGATCGCATAACCCGGACGCACAATGTGCGCGTTTTCCATACCGCGGATCGATTGCACGATCTGCAATTGCACGTCGAACGGCAGGCTTGTGGATATCCCGTTCGGATACAGCTCATGGGTGGTCAGACCTTCCGGTTCGATGAACACCTGATGGCTTTCCTTGTCGGCAAAGCGATGAATCTTGTCTTCGATCGACGGGCAATAACGCGGGCCGACGCCTTCGATTTCACCGGCAGCGGAATACATCGGCGAACGATCGAGGTTCGCCGCGATGATTTCGTGGGTGCGGGCATTGGTATGGGTGATCCAGCAGCTGACCTGCCGGGGATGCTGTTCCTTGTTGCCCATGAACGACATCACCGGAATTGGCGTATCGCCCGGTTGTTCGGTCATCACCGAGAAATCCACTGACTTGCCATCGATACGCGGCGGCGTGCCGGTTTTCAGACGCCCGACACGCAAGGGCAACTCACGCAGACGGTGGGCCAGAGCAATCGACGGTGGATCACCGGCGCGACCGCCGGAGAAATTCTGCAAACCGATGTGGATAAGTCCGCCGAGGAATGTACCGGTGGTCAACACCACAGAATCGGCGAAGAAACGCAGCCCCATCTGTGTAACCACACCACGGACTTGTTCCTGCTCGACGATCAGGTCGTCAGCAGCCTGTTGAAATATCCACAGGTTCGGCTGGTTTTCCAGGATTTCGCGAACAGCTGCCTTGTAGAGAATCCGGTCGGCTTGTGCACGGGTGGCCCGTACGGCCGGACCCTTGCGGCTGTTCAACACGCGAAACTGGATGCCGCCCTTATCGGTAGCCATGGCCATCGCGCCGCCGAGGGCGTCGATTTCCTTGACCAGGTGGCTTTTGCCGATGCCTCCGATGGCCGGGTTACAACTCATGGCACCGAGGGTTTCCACGTTATGCGTCAGCAACAGGGTTTTTGCCCCCATGCGTGCTGACGCCAGTGCTGCCTCGGTACCGGCATGACCGCCGCCGATGACGATCACTTCAAAACGGGAAGGGAAATCCACCACGCACCTCGTGCCTGCTTAAGTAGGTCATTCAGGAAATAGTTGAGCTCAGGTTTCTGGACCTGGTCGGCAAGTATAGGGACTTCGCCCTTTCTAAAGAACCCTTTGCACAAAATTTAACCAGCTGTGGAGAACTCGAGGTTAAAAGAATAAAAAAGAGAGAAATTTATAAAACCTTTGTTTTTATGTTTATTCTTACTGAACCACCTTTCTGTGGATACATCGCTACAGGCCTTATTTTTCAACATGTACAGAGATTCAAAACTCTGTGTTCATGTAGCAATGAGGCCATTGGATAACCGGTTTAAGCCTGTGGATGAAAGGGGTGGTTATCCACAGTGCAGGTTATATCCAGTTTTCAACCCCATTTATCAACTGCCCTCAGTGGCAGTTATTCACAGGGCTTAATCCACAAAAATTTGATGGACGAAGAGGTACCAGGCAGCCGAAAACCGCTCAGGGAGAAAAAATCTGCCCGGCACTCTTGGAGGATTTTAGAAAAGAGGGAAGCAGACAGGTCGCGAATGGACCTGTCTGTGAATAGCAGGAGGGTTATTTGCCGATGCAGAAGCTGGAGAAGATCCTTCCAAGCAGATCATCCGAGCTGAACGCCCCGGTAATTTCACCCAGGGAATGCTGAGCCTGGCGCAGATCTTCGGCGAGCAATTCGCCTGCCCCGGCCAGGGTCAGTTGCGCGCGGCCATGTTCCAGTGCCGCGCTGGCGTGACGCAGTGCTTCCAGATGCCGGCGACGTGCGCTGAAGCTGCTTTCCGAAGTCTGCTCGTAACCCATGCACGCCTTGAGGTGGTCCCGCAGCAGGTCTAGGCCTTCGGCGGATTTGGCGCTGAGACTGATGGTCACGTGGCCGTCGTCACTGGTTTCCAGAGAAACCGCTTCACCGGTCAGATCGGCTTTGTTCCGGATCAGCGTGACTTTCGCCGGGTCCGGTCGAGACTCGAGAAATTCTGGCCACAAGGCAAAAGGATCCAGTGCCTCCGGTGCGGTCGCATCGACTACCAGTAAAACCCGATCCGCTTCTCCAATGGCTTTCAAGGCCCGTTCCACGCCAATCTTTTCCACATGATCATCGGTATCACGCAGGCCCGCAGTATCGACAACATGCAACGGCATGCCGTCGATGTGGATATGTTCGCGCAGGATATCCCGCGTGGTGCCGGCAATCTCGGTGACGATGGCAGCCTCGCGACCGGCCAATGCATTCAACAGGCTGGATTTGCCCGCGTTGGGACGGCCGGCAATCACCACCGTCATGCCATCACGCAATAACGCGCCCTGCCCCGCTTCGCGCAGCACTGTGGATAACTCATCGCGTACTTTGTCGAGCATGCTCAATACGTGGCCGTCGGCGAGAAAGTCGATTTCCTCTTCCGGGAAGTCGATGGCGGCTTCAACGTAGATACGCAAACCGATCAGTTGCTCGGTCAGGTTATGCACACGCTGGGAAAACGCACCCTGCAATGAACGCAGCGCATTGCGCGCAGCCTGGGCAGAACTGGCTTCGATCAAATCGGCGATTGCCTCGGCCTGGGCCAGATCGAGTTTGTCATTGAGGAAGGCGCGCTCGCTGAATTCCCCCGGACGGGCCAGACGGCAGCCCAGTTCCAGGCAGCGCTTGAGCAACATGTCCAGCACGATCGGGCCGCCGTGACCTTGGAGTTCCAGCACGTCTTCGCCGGTGAACGAGTTCGGCCCCGGGAAATACAAAGCCAGACCTTCATCCAGCACTTGCTGATCGTCACTGAAAAACGGCCCGTAATGGGCGTAACGCGGTTTCAGTTCTCGGCCGCTGATGGCTTTTGCCGCCATGCTGGCCAACGGCCCGGAAATACGGACGATGCCCACACCGCCGCGCCCTTGAGCAGTGGCGACAGCAGCGATGGTTTCACGGGGTGTGCTCATAAAGCGGCATCCAGACAAAAGTGGCAGATAGCAAAACGCCCCACTAGGGGGCGTTTTGAGTGGTGTTATCCACAGTGCAAGTTACGCCTCGGCTTTTTTCGTCGCCGCTTCGATCTTACGCGTGATGTACCACTGTTGTGCAATCGACAGGCAGTTGTTCACAACCCAGTACAGCACCAGACCAGCGGGGAACCACAGGAAGAAGAAGGTGAAGATGATTGGCATCATTTTCATGACCTTCGCCTGCATCGGATCCGGAGGCGTCGGGTTCAGCTGCTGCTGGATGAACATGGTTGCGCCCATGATGATCGGCAGAATGAAGAACGGATCCTTGATCGACAGGTCAGTGATCCACAGCATGAACGGCGCCTGACGCATTTCCACGCTTTCCAGCAGAACCCAGTACAGCGACAGGAAGACCGGCATCTGCACGAGGATCGGCAAGCAGCCGCCCAGTGGATTGATCTTCTCTTTCTTGTACAGCTCCATCATGGCTTGCGACATTTTCTGCCGGTCATCGCCATGTTGCTCTTTCAGCGCAGCCAGTTTCGGAGCCACGGCACGCATGCGCGCCATCGATTTGTAGCTGGCGGCCGACAGCGGGAAGAAAATCCCTTTGATCAGCATGGTCAGGAAGATGATCGACCAGCCCCAGTTACCGACAATGGCGTGGATGTGTTGCAGCAGCCAGAAGATCGGCTGGGCAATGAACCACAGAATGCCGTAGTCGACGGTCAGTTCCAGACCTGGGGACAACTCTTTCAGCACAGCCTGGCTTTTCGGACCGGCGTACAGCACAGCGCTGGTTTCAACTTTTGCACCTGGAGCAGCGGTCAGAGTAGGACCGGTGTAACCGATGATGTAGTTGCCTTTGCTGTCTTTACGGGTCTGGACGATATTGTTTTCGCCCTTGGCCGGAATCCACGCGGTCACGAAGTAGTGCTGCAGCCAGGCTACCCAACCACCGGTGACGGTTTCCTTGAGCTGCGCCTTGTCCATGTCCTTCATCGACACTTTCTTGTACGGCTCGGAACTTGTCCACAGGGCAGCGCCCAGGTAAGTCGCGGTGCCAGTAGCAGTGGTCGACGAAGGATCAGCGCTGGCATCGCGCTTCAACTGGGCAAACATTGCGCCGTTCCAGGGCTGAGCGCTCTGGTTATCCACAATGTAGGAGACAGCGACGTCGTACAGGCCACGTTTCAGGGTGAAACGCTTGATGTAGTTGACGCCGTCCTTGCTGAATTTCAGGTCAACGACGAGTTGATCCTGACCGTCAGCCAGTTGGTAAACCTTCTTCTCCGAGGAATAAACCGGACGACCGGCCGGGTTTGCATCCGGGCCGTTGGTACCGATCAGACCGCTTTGCGCCAGATATACACGTTCGCCGCCGTTATCGAACAGCTGGAACGGAACGTCAGGACGATCCTGACGACGCGGATACAAAGGCAGGGTCAGTTGCGCAACATCGCCACCCTGTGGATCGATCGCCAGATCGAGCACATCGGTCTTGACCTGAATCAGATCCTTGCTGGCGGCGACCGGCGTTTCGGCAGGTGCGCTGGTATCGCTGGCGGCGCGCGGAATATCGTCACTGGCGGCATTTGTGCCAGTGGCGGTGTCCGGCAAACCGGATGTAGTCGTACTGGAAGCAACATTCTGAGTCGGCAGGGCAGCCTGGCCATAATCCTGGTTCCATTTAAGAACCATGACGTAGGACACGATTGCCAGGGCGACGATCAGGATCGTGCGTTTGATATCCATGATTACTCGGCCATCGAAGAAGAACGGGAGGTAGGGACAGGTGGAACCGGGTCATAACCACCGGGATTCCACGGATGACAGCGACCTAAACGACGAAAGGTCAGCCAGCCACCGCGCAGAAGGCCATGATTTTCAATGGCTTCATACGCGTAGCAGGAACAACTGGGGTAGAAGCGACAGTGGCTGGCCATTAAAGGACTAATGGCATAGCGATAAAACTGGATCGGAACGAGGGCCAGTTTACGCATCGGTACTGTCTACCCCTACAGTTTCGGTTTTGACTGCCGGAACGGGCTTGTTGCGTGCCAGACGCTTCCAGAGTTTGCCGAAATGCTGAATCAATTCGGGGTTTTCTACATCACCCAAACCTTTGCGCGCGACGATAACGATGTCCCAGCCGACCAGTGAATCCTGGTGCAGACGGAACGATTCGCGCATCAGACGTTTGAGGCGATTGCGCTCAACGGAGAGCTTTACGCTCTTTTTCCCGATAACCAGCCCGAGACGGGGGTGATCAAGATCGTTGTTGCGTGCAAGGAGCAGGAGATTTTTCCCCGGAACCTTGCCGGTAGGGGAGTCAAAGACTGCCTTGAAATGCCGGGGGGTAAGCAGACGCTTTTCCCGACTGAAGTCCTGACTCACCTCCAGTACCGGATTATCAAACTGCCAGACGCGCACGACCTTTGGCGCGACGACGCGACAGGACTGCGCGGCCGTTCTTGGTAGCCATGCGAGCACGGAAACCGTGGGTACGAGCGCGTTTGATAGTGCTTGGTTGGAAAGTACGTTTCATGTCGTGTTACCTGGTTCGTCCACAACGGGCCGGAATGGCCCCCGTTTTAAGAGACCGGGGATTCTAGAGAAAGCAAGCCTTCAGGTCAATTTCCAACCAGCGTTTCCTTATAAATAGATCCGGGCGCGGTTTCAGCTTGAAAGCCTGTCCGCCAGATATAGAAATAAAGAAGGGAATTATTTAAAGCTTTTCTGTAAAGCTTGTAAAAGCTAGGCACACCATCTTCTGTGGATAACTGTCATGGAGCCTTATTCCACGGGATGTACAGAGAATGACAACTACAGTGGAAAACCGTGTTCAGCCTGTGCTGCGCTATCGGATAAGCTGTGCGTGGAATGGGCTGTTATCCACAGGCTGGTTATCCACCGGGTTTAGCCCCCAGTTGTCCAGTGCTCTCAGGGGCATTTATCCACAGGGCTTATTCACATGCCGTTGGTCGCCTTTTAATGCGTTAACGCGTTGATAAATGATGGTGACGAACCTACCTGCATGTGGATAAGTGAATCGCTCGCCGCTACAATGGCCGCTTGTTTTTGCCTCACCGGCTTTCAACTTAGGGGATATCCGTGTCAGTGGAACTTTGGCAGCAGTGCGTGGAGCTTTTGCGCGAAGAGCTGCCTGCCCAACAATTCAACACCTGGATCCGTCCACTACAGGTCGAAGCCGAAGGCGACGAGTTGCGCGTCTACGCACCGAATCGTTTCGTGTTGGACTGGGTCAACGAAAAGTACCTGGGCCGCGTCCTTGAACTGCTGGATGAGCACGGCAATGGCTCGACGCCGGCGCTGTCCTTGTTAATAGGCAGCAAACGCAGCTCGGCACCTCGTGCTGCACCCAATGCGCCGCTGGCGGCCGCGCAGGTTGCTCAGGCGCAGGCCAATAATGTGCCAGCGAGCAATCCGGCACCGACGCCAGCCCCTGCTCCGGCCAAACGTTCCACACAGAAGGCCGCTGAAGTCAGCGAAGAACCTTCCCGCGACAGCTTCGACCCGATGGCCGGCGCCGCTTCGCAGCAGGCCCCGGTTCGCGCGGAGCAGCGCACCGTGCAGGTAGAAGGTGCGCTCAAGCACACCAGTTACCTGAATCGCACGTTCACCTTCGAAAACTTCGTTGAAGGTAAATCCAACCAGCTCGCCCGTGCGGCGGCCTGGCAGGTGGCGGACAATCCCAAGCACGGTTACAACCCGCTCTTCCTTTATGGTGGCGTCGGCTTGGGTAAAACCCACTTGATGCACGCGGTGGGCAACCATCTATTAAAGAAGAATCCGAATGCCAAGGTCGTGTACCTGCATTCCGAGCGCTTTGTGGCCGACATGGTCAAGGCGTTGCAACTGAACGCCATCAACGAATTCAAGCGTTTCTACCGGTCGGTGGACGCCTTGCTGATCGACGATATTCAGTTCTTTGCCCGCAAGGAGCGTTCCCAGGAAGAGTTTTTCCACACCTTCAATGCGTTGCTTGAAGGTGGTCAGCAGGTCATTCTCACCAGTGACCGCTACCCGAAAGAAATCGAAGGCCTTGAAGAACGCCTCAAATCCCGCTTCGGCTGGGGCCTGACGGTTGCCGTCGAGCCGCCGGAACTGGAAACCCGCGTGGCGATCCTGATGAAGAAGGCCGATCAGGCCAAAGTCGAGTTGCCGCATGACGCCGCGTTCTTCATTGCCCAGCGCATTCGCTCCAACGTCCGTGAGCTGGAAGGTGCGCTGAAACGCGTAATCGCCCACTCGCACTTCATGGGCCGCGACATCACCATCGAGCTGATCCGCGAATCCCTGAAAGACTTGCTGGCGTTGCAGGACAAACTGGTCTCTGTGGATAACATTCAGCGCACCGTCGCCGAGTATTACAAGATCAAGATTTCCGACCTGCTGTCCAAGCGCCGTTCGCGCTCGGTGGCTCGTCCGCGTCAGGTCGCCATGGCGTTGTCCAAGGAACTGACCAACCACAGCCTGCCGGAAATCGGCGATGTGTTTGGCGGCCGCGACCACACCACCGTGCTGCACGCCTGCCGCAAGATCAACGAACTTAAGGAATCCGACGCGGACATCCGCGAGGACTACAAGAACCTGCTGCGTACACTGACCACTTGATGAACACCAGCGCAGCTTATTAAGGCAAGGGACTAGACCATGCATTTCACCATTCAACGCGAAGCCCTGTTGAAACCCCTGCAACTGGTCGCAGGCGTCGTCGAGCGCCGACAGACCTTGCCGGTACTGTCCAACGTGCTGTTGGTCGTCGAAGGCCAGCAACTGTCGCTGACCGGTACCGACCTGGAAGTCGAGCTGGTCGGTCGTGTGCAACTCGAAGAGCCGGCCGAAACGGGCTCCATCACCGTGCCGGCGCGCAAGCTGATGGACATCTGCAAGAGCCTGCCCAACGACGCGCTCATCGACATCAAGGTCGACGAGCAGAAGCTGGTGGTGAAGGCCGGCCGTAGCCGCTTCACCCTGTCGACCCTGCCGGCCAACGACTTCCCGACTGTTGAAGAAGGCCCGGGCTCGCTGACGTGCAGCCTGGAGCAGAGCAAACTGCGTCGCTTGATCGAACGCACCAGCTTCGCCATGGCCCAGCAGGACGTGCGTTATTACCTCAACGGCATGTTGCTGGAAGTTTCGGCTGGTGTGATCCGCGCCGTGGCCACCGACGGTCACCGTTTGGCGATGTGCTCGATGCAGGCCGATATCGGTCAGCCGGATCGTCATCAGGTGATCGTACCGCGCAAAGGTATCCTCGAACTGGCGCGTCTGCTCACCGAGCCGGACGGCAATGTCAGCATCGTCCTCGGTCAGCATCACATCCGCGCCACCACGGGCGAGTTCACTTTCACCTCGAAACTGGTCGACGGTAAATTCCCGGATTACGAGCGCGTCCTGCCGAAAGGTGGCGACAAACTGGTACTCGGCGATCGTCAGGCATTGCGTGAAGCGTTCAGCCGTACGGCGATTCTGTCCAACGAGAAGTACCGCGGTATCCGTCTGCAGCTGGCCAGCGGTCAGTTGAAGATCCAGGCCAACAACCCGGAGCAGGAAGAAGCGGAAGAAGAAGTGGGCGTTGAGTACAACGGCGGCTCGCTGGAGATCGGTTTCAACGTCAGCTACCTGCTCGACGTGCTGGGCGTGATGACCACCGAGCAGGTTCGCCTGATCCTGTCCGACTCCAACAGCAGTGCGCTGGTGCAAGAGTCCGACAATGACGACTCGGCTTACGTTGTCATGCCGATGCGTCTGTAATCAGCTGATCCTGAATGTCGTTAAGTCGTGTTTCGGTCACCGCGGTGCGTAATCTGCACCCGGTGACCTTCTCCCCCTCCCCCCGCATCAACATTCTTTACGGCGCCAACGGCAGCGGCAAAACCAGTGTTCTGGAAGCCATTCATCTGCTGGGGCTTGCCCGTTCGTTTCGCAGCACGCGGCTGTTGCCGGTCATTCAGTACGAACAGCTCGCCTGTACTGTATTTGGTCAGGTTGAGCTGGCTGAAGGCGGACACAGTGCGCTGGGGATTTCTCGCGACCGTCAGGGCGAGTTCCAGATTCGCATCGATGGCCAGAACGCCCGTAGTGCTGCGCAGCTGGCGGAGATCCTGCCGTTGCAGTTGATCAATCCCGACAGCTTCCGTCTGCTGGAAGGCGCGCCGAAGATTCGCCGGCAGTTTCTCGACTGGGGTGTGTTCCACGTTGAACCGCGTTTCATGGCCACTTGGCAGCGTTTGCAGAAGGCGCTGCGCCAGAGAAACTCCTGGCTGCGGCATGGTACACTTGACGCCGTTTCGCAAGCGGTTTGGGACAGGGAACTGTGCCAGGCCAGCGCTGAAATCGATGAATACCGCCGCGCTTACATCACAGCCTTGAAACCGGTCTTCGAACAGACCTTGAGCGAACTGGTTGAGCTCGAGGGTTTGACGCTCAGCTATTACCGAGGCTGGGACAAGGACCGCGAATTGAGCGCCGTACTCGCCGGTTCCGTGCAACGGGACCAGCAGATGGGGCACACCCAGGCCGGACCGCAACGAGCTGATTTGCGTCTCAGATTGGGCGCACACAATGCCGCGGACATCCTGTCCCGGGGTCAGCAGAAGCTTGTGGTCTGTGCACTACGGATTGCCCAAGGGCACCTGGTCAGCCAGGCCCGCCGCGGACAGTGTATTTATCTGGTGGATGACTTGCCGTCCGAGCTGGACGAGAGCCACCGTCGCGCGCTGTGCCGCTTGCTGGAAGACTTACGCTGCCAGGTGTTCATCACCTGTGTAGATCACGAATTACTGAGGGAAGGCTGGCAGACGGAAACGCCAGTCGCTTTGTTCCACGTGGAACAGGGCCGTATCACCCAGACCCACGACCATCGGGAGTGAAGGCATTGAGCGAAGAAAATACGTACGACTCAACGAGCATTAAAGTGCTGAAAGGCCTGGATGCCGTACGCAAACGTCCCGGTATGTACATTGGTGACACCGACGATGGCAGCGGTCTACACCACATGGTGTTCGAGGTGGTCGACAACTCGATCGACGAAGCCCTCGCCGGCCATTGCGACGACATCAGCATCATCATCCACCCGGACGAATCCATCACCGTTAAAGACAACGGTCGTGGCATCCCGGTAGACGTGCATAAAGAGGAAGGCGTTTCCGCCGCCGAGGTCATCATGACCGTCCTCCACGCTGGCGGTAAGTTCGACGACAACTCCTACAAGGTATCCGGCGGTCTGCACGGTGTAGGTGTGTCGGTAGTGAACGCACTGTCCGAAGAACTGGTCCTGACTGTTCGCCGCAGTGGCAAGATCTGGGAACAGACCTACGTCCACGGTGTGCCTCAGGCACCGATGGCCATCGTTGGCGACAGCGAAACCACCGGTACCCAGATCCACTTCAAGGCTTCCAGCGAAACCTTCAAGAACATTCACTTCAGCTGGGACATCCTCGCCAAGCGCATTCGTGAACTGTCCTTCCTCAACTCCGGTGTCGGCATCGTCCTCAAGGACGAGCGCAGCGGCAAGGAAGAACTGTTCAAGTACGAAGGCGGCCTGCGTGCGTTCGTTGAATACCTGAACACCAACAAGACTGCGGTCAACCAAGTGTTCCACTTCAACATCCAGCGTGAAGACGGCATCGGCGTGGAAATCGCCTTGCAGTGGAACGACAGCTTCAACGAGAACCTGTTGTGCTTCACCAACAACATTCCGCAGCGCGACGGCGGCACCCACCTGGTGGGCTTCCGTTCGGCACTGACGCGTAACCTGAACAACTACATCGAGCAGGAAGGTCTGGCGAAGAAGCATAAAGTCGCCACCACCGGTGACGATGCCCGTGAAGGCCTGACCGCGATCATTTCGGTGAAGGTGCCGGATCCGAAGTTCAGCTCGCAGACCAAAGACAAGCTGGTGTCTTCCGAAGTGAAGACTGCGGTCGAGCAGGAGATGGGCAAATACTTCTCCGACTTCCTCTTGGAGAACCCGAACGAAGCCAAGCTGGTGGTCGGCAAGATGATCGACGCCGCCCGCGCCCGTGAAGCCGCGCGCAAGGCCCGTGAGATGACCCGCCGCAAAGGCGCGCTGGACATCGCCGGCCTGCCGGGCAAACTCGCTGACTGCCAGGAGAAAGACCCGGCGCTGTCCGAACTGTACCTGGTGGAGGGTGACTCCGCGGGCGGTTCTGCCAAGCAGGGACGTAACCGCAAGACCCAGGCGATCCTGCCGTTGAAGGGCAAGATCCTCAACGTCGAGAAAGCCCGTTTCGACAAGATGATCTCGTCCCAGGAAGTGGGCACGCTGATCACCGCGCTGGGCTGCGGCATCGGTCGCGAAGAGTACAACATCGACAAGTTGCGTTATCACAACATCATCATCATGACCGATGCTGACGTTGACGGTTCGCACATCCGCACCCTGCTGCTGACCTTCTTCTTCCGTCAGTTGCCGGAGCTGATCGAGCGCGGCTACATCTACATCGCCCAGCCACCGCTGTACAAGGTCAAGAAAGGCAAGCAAGAGCAATACATCAAAGACGACGACGCCATGGAAGAGTACATGACGCAGTCGGCCCTGGAAGATGCGAGCCTGCACCTGAACGAAGAAGCCCCAGGCATTTCCGGTGAAGCGCTGGAGCGTCTGGTCAACGACTTCCGCATGGTCATGAAGACCCTCAAGCGCCTGTCGCGCCTGTACCCACAGGAGCTGACCGAGCACTTCATCTACCTGCCGGCCGTCAGCCTTGAAATCCTGGGCGACCATGCAGCGATGCAAGAGTGGCTGGCCCAGTACGAAGTCCGTCTGCGTACCAACGAGAAGTCCGGCCTGGTCTACAAGGCCAGCCTGCGCGAAGACCGTGAACGTGGCGTCTGGCTGCCAGAGGTCGAACTGATCTCCCACGGCCTGTCGAACTATGTCACCTTCAACCGCGACTTCTTCGGCAGCAACGACTACAAAACCGTGGTCACCCTGGGCGCGCAACTGAGCACTCTGCTCGACGAAGGCGCGTACATCCAGCGTGGCGAACGCAAGAAAGCCGTTACCGAGTTCAAGGAAGCCCTCGACTGGCTGATGGCCGAAAGCACCAAGCGCCACACCATCCAGCGCTACAAAGGTCTGGGCGAAATGAACCCTGATCAGCTGTGGGAAACCACCATGGACCCAAGCGTGCGACGCATGCTGAAAGTCACCATCGAAGACGCCATCGGTGCAGACCAGATCTTCAACACCCTGATGGGTGATGCGGTCGAACCGCGCCGAGACTTCATCGAGAGCAACGCATTGGCGGTTTCCAACCTGGATTTCTGATCCTGATTGCTACCCGCTTATGAAAAACCCCGGCCAATCAGACTGTGTGAAAACCTAGCAATCTGCGCAGCGCTCAAAGAAAATGCTC